>CAIOKP010000202.1 GCA_903858875.1 uncultured Sphingomonadales bacterium | reverse complement strand
GGCCTCTTCGCGCGGTTCGGCGGCGAAATATTTGACCGTCTCGTAATTCAGCAGCGAATCGACCGCGCGGGACAGGGCCTGGCCATCCAGCCGGTTCATCTTTTCACGCAAGGCGCTGCGCCATTCTGTGATGGTGCGCGTAACCCAGATATAGGCGACGATGGCCAGAGCGGTCGCCGCGACCAGCCCCCAGCCGAAATTGATGTAGAAAATCACCGCCACGATGACCAATTGCAGGATCGTCGGCGCGATGTTGAACAGCATGAAATAGAGCATCGTGTCGATGCTCTTGGTGCCGCGCTCGATGGTCTTGGTCACCTCGCCCGTGCGGCGGGCGAGGTGAAAGCGCAAGGACAGCTTGTGCAACCGGCCAAACACATGTTCGGCCAGCGCACGGGTGCCTTCTTGCCCGACCTTTTCGAACACGATGTTGCGCATATTGTCGAAGGCAACGCCGGAAAACCGCCCCGCCGCATAGGCCAGCACGAACAGCAGCGCGCCGGTCGCCACCCGTGGGCCGGTTACACTCATCGCGTCGATCGCCCATTTCAAAAAATAGGGCAGCGACAATTGGGTCGCGGTCGAACCGAGGATGAACACAATCGCCGCCACAATCCGCAACCGCAGTTCCGGATGATCGCGCGGCCACAGATAGGGCAGGAACCGCTTGAGCGTGTGCCAGCCATCATGCTTGGTGGCGGCGTTGGGCGAATGGGGTGTTTCAGGAGGCATCAGGCGTCTATGTAGGGTGCGCGCCCTAAAACGAAAGTGCCTATTACGTGGCTTGCGCGAAAGGTCAGCGGCTCGCGACGAGTTTCAGCAGTGGTGCGAGATAGCGCCCGCCGGGCAAATGGGAGACAAGGCCAAACAGGTCATCCAGCGCGGGATGGCGGATCAGCACCAGCACGACCAACCACAGACCGACGCCTGCGCCGACCGCCGGGATCAGCACCGGCATGGTGATGACATCCGCGCTCATCCCGAACGTATAGACCGCCGCCAGAGGCGCCAGCGCGGCGAGCGTCGCCAGCGCGCTCTTGGCGTAGATCGTCAGGATGCCGCGCACATCAAAGCCGATCAGCCCGTGCAGGAAGCGCGCGTAAATCGCCACCCAGCACACGCCATAAAGGATACGCGATGCGGCTGCCCCTTGGACGCCCCAATGGCAGCCGACCGCGAGCAATGTCAGCGAGATCGTCGTATCGACCAGATTATAGGCCAGCAAACGGTTGATCCGCCCCAACAGAATCGGCAAATCCGTATGGAGCGGTAGCATCACCAAAAACAATTCGGTCAGCGAGATAGTCGAGAGCAGCGGCGATACCGCCATCCACTTGTCGCCATACAGCAAGTGGACAATCGGCTGTGACGCCAGCGCCAGCCCCGCCATACCCGGCCAGATGACCGCCGTATATCCGGCGACGACTCGCAGATAGGCCGGCCCTAGCGGATCGCCCCGGTCGCGGATGCGCGCAAAGGCGGGATAAAATACGCTGCCGATCGCGCCAGAGATCAACATGCGGAATTGATCCGACAGGCTGGCCGCGCGGCTGTAGAGGCCGACGGATAAAAGGCCGAGGATCTTGCCGACGATCATGTCGGGGGTGCGGCTGCCCAACGCGCCGGCGGCATAGAGGGTGGTGAGGCGCGAGCCGGTCGAGACAATCGGCCTGATCCCCTCAAACCGCAGCGGCCAGGGCAGGGCAGGGCGCAAGATTTGCGCAATGACGCCGCGCGCGATGCCATTGGCCAGCGTCGCCCATGCCAGCGCAAAGGCCGAAAAGCCCAGCGCGGCGAGGGTCAGGGCGACAAGCCCTTGGGCCACCGCGCCGCCGACATTGACCGTGAAATGGCCGCGAAACGACATCGTTCGGCCCATCAGCGCCAAGGGAACCACGGCCAGCGGCACGAACAGATAGCTGGCCGCGATGATCAACAGCATCGGGGCGAGGTCGGGTTGATGATAGGTGTTGGCCAACGGCCATGCCGTCGCCGCAATCAGCCCGGCGACCACAAAGGAAAAGGTCAGCGCGACAGAACTGCACCGGGCCAGCGCCTCGGCATCGACGGTGGGCAGGCCGGCGATATACCGCGACAGCCCGAAATCCTGCAACACCGAGACCACCAGCGCGGCGGCCAGCGCAATCGAGAACAGGCCAACTTCGGACGGGGTCAGGAAAAAGCGCGAGATGATGACCGAGGTGATGAACTGAATGGCGAAGGACAGATATTGCCCGCCCATCGCCCAGACGGCGGCACCGCGCACGCTCATGGTTGCAGGCTCGCGCCCGCCTTCGGCGGCGACATCGCCGCGGGGTTCGCCAAATTCGGTGAGGTTGGATGCCATCGGGCCTAACCCGCAATCAAAGCGGTTGCCAGACGAAGCGCCCTTGCAGGTTCCCTGTAGCGAAGGAGCCGGGCGACGGTACGCCACATGCCTTTGCGATCGCCGCCATCGGCCAAATGGCGCAAAATCAGATCAAAGCCAGCATCGCGGAGCGCAGACCGCGAATAAAGCAGCCCATGTGCGACCGTGGCACGAACCTGCGTGGCAACGCCGGCGCGCCCAAACAGCGTATCAAGATCATCGACCGGTGGCAGGCGGTCGAGGTGTTCCGTGGGGTCCGGGCGCCCTGCTTGGCGTTCGTTGAAGGCGATTCGCGCGACGGCGGCACCGATCTGCTGCTCGGTTGCATGGCGGCTCGATACTTGATCGGCGTAATGGCGATAGCGGATCAGTCGTTCTGGCAGGCTGCACAGGCGGGTCACCGATGCCAGACGAAGCCAGAGGTCGAGGTCTTCGCAATGGCGGAAACCCGCATGATACCCACCGACCGCAAGGACAATGTCTCTGCGGAACATTACGGCAGGATGGCACATTAACGGCGCCTCGTTGGCGATGGCTTCGAGAAAGGCCTCATGAGTGCTGGGATGCGGCGGTGCTTTGCATGGCCAATCGGCATCGTGTTCGTCAATGTCCTGCGCCAGTGCGCCGACAACGCCATAGTCCGGATGGGAGCCGAGAAAATCGTATTGGCGTTGAAAGCGATCAGGCAAGCAGACATCATCGGCATCCATTCGCGCCACGATAGGGGCGCGGGCTTGAGCCAGAAGCTCGTTGAGGCTGGTAATCAAACCGCGATTTTCATGGATGATCGGACGGACTCTCGAATCCCGCGCTGCATAGTTACGCAGTATCTCCGGCGTGGCATCGCTGGAGCCATCGTCCACAATTAGAAATTCGAAATCGGCGAAGGTTTGGGCGAGGACGCTCTCTACGGCCGGAATCAAAAAGCGTTCGCCATTATAGACGCTCATGGCAACGCTGATCCGCGGGGATGCAGGCGGGGTCATCTGTTATAGGTCCTCGGTTTCCGGCAGGCTGAGGGCATGCGCTTATCGAGGGGTGATAGGCCGCTTGCGGTAAAGAAAGCGTTTGCGCTGGCGAGGAGCCGCAGGATGCGTAAAAAGTAGAGCGTTAGGGCGCTGGGTCATGAGGTTGTGGAATATATATCTATAAATCAGTGACTTGATGGAAACTGAAACAAAATTGAAAAACGCGGTTGACCGAATCGGCGGTGCCCCTTAGAGGCCTGTTCACCGGAACGGCGGAGAGCAAATCGACGCTAGACTGGTTGCCAGCAGAGACGGACGCAGTACACCCTGAGGTAGAAATCGGGGCTGTGTGGCTGTCCGTTGTTTTTGTCTGGTATGTTCTTTGACATTGTTGAT
>CAIOKP010000201.1 GCA_903858875.1 uncultured Sphingomonadales bacterium | reverse complement strand
CCCGCGATCGCGCCCGATGGCTCGATCAAGGTGTTCGTGCTGAGCAATGTGCCGACGACCGCCACCGACGCCCAAACGTCGCAGGTCCAGCTGACCGCCGCCTCGACGACCGGCATCGGCCCGGCGGGCACATTGTTGGCCGGCAAGGGAACCGGCGGCGTCGATGCGGTGATTGGGGCCTCGACCGGCACCGCCAGCGCGCTGGCGACGGTGATCGCCAGCCTTGCCAATATCACGCTGACCAAATCGGCGGTGATTGCCGATCCGTTTGGCGGCACCATGCCGGTGCCGGGGGCGACGGTGACCTATTCGTTGCTGTTGCATACCGCAGGGTCGGGCACCGCCAACGCGGTGCATATCACCGATACCTATCCGACCGGTACAACATACCAAGCGGGCACGCTGACGCTGAACGGCGCGGTGTTGACCGACGCCGCCGACACCGACGCCGGCACGGCCAGCGCCACGGGCATCGACGTCAGCCTTGGCAGCGTTGCCGGTGGTTCGGCCGACAAAACAGTTACCTTCAAGGTCAAGATCAACTGAGGATTTCGCCCATGCGTATGATTTCCATGAAATTGCTGTGCGGCCTGGCCGCTGTGCTGGTCTCGCCTTCGCTGGCGATGGCTGCGGCTGGTCCGGTCGCGCTCGAAAGCACGATCAAGATTGACAAGCTGGTGACCGAAAACGGCGCTAGCCACCATGTGCTCGTCCAGCCGCAAAAGGTTGTTCCGGGCAACCATGTGATATTTTTGACGAATTACCACAATACCAGCGCCAAGGCGGTGGATCATTTCGTGGTGACGAACCCGCTGCCACAGGCGGTCGTGCTGGAAAGCACGCCGGCCGATGGTTTTGAGGTGTCGGTCGATGGCGGCAAGAACTGGGGCCTGTTGGCAGCGCTCAAGGTGAGCAGTGCCAATGGCGTCGCCCGGTCGGCGCAGGCCGGTGACGTGACCCATGTTCGCTGGGTGATCGCCTCGATCGCGCCGGGTGCGAGTGGTTCGTTGGAGTATCACGCCGTCGTCCGCTGAGGCGGCCAACGGCGGCGCTCTGGTTCGCGGGCGCTTTGGGGGTGCGAACCAAATAGCTGATATATGGAGATGATTATGAAGCATGCCAGCAAACTGCTGGGCGTGGTGAGCATCGCTGCGCTCTCCACACTTGGCGCAAATTCTGCCCACGCCACCGGCACGGTCGCCGGCACGACTATTCTCAATACGGTTGCGGTCAACTATTCGGTTGGCGGGATCGCACAGACGGCGGCCTCGGCGTCGAATACGGTGACGGTCGACCGCAAGGTGATCTTTACCCTGACGGGTGCGGCGACGACGACCAATGTGTCGCCGGGCCAGGCGGTGGCCGTCACCACCTATCAACTCACCAACGCGTCGAACGACACGCTCGACTTTGCGTTGTCGGCGGTCAATCAGGCATCGGGCGCGACCACCGCGCATGGCGGTATCGACGCCTATAGCACCGGCGCGATCACCTATTACGTCGATACAAACGGCAATGGCGTTTATGACGCCGGCACCGATCAGGCGATCACCTGGGTCGATGAACTCGCCCCCGATGCCAGCAAGACCGTGTTTGCGGTCACCAGCATTCCGCTGTCGGCGGTCAATACGCAAGTGGCCGGCATCGTGCTGACCGCCACCGCCGAGGCCGGCGGGGGCACGGGTACCCAAGGGGCGGTGCTGACCAATTCGACCGGCGCTAACACGGCGGGTATCGACACGGTGTTCGCCGATGCGGCGGGGGCAACCGACAGCGCGGCGGATGGCAAATATTCGGCCAAGGGCGACTATACGATCTATGCCCCTGTGTTGACGGTGCAAAAGTTGAGCACGATCATCTCTGATCCGATCAACAACACCACCAATCCCAAGGCGATTCCCGGCGCGGTCGTGGAATATTGCATCGTTGTTCAGAACGCGACCGGCGGCGCTCCGACCACCAACCTGAGCATCTCTGACCCTTTGCCGACGCAAGTGACGTATTTGTCGTCCTTCGGCATTCTGTTGAACGGCACCTATAGCGGTTCGAGCTGCAACGCTGATGGTACAGCCAATGTCGCTAACAGCAGCTATACTGCGCCAGCGGGAGCCAATCCGGCCAATGTGTCGGGTACGCTCAGCAACGTGGCGGCCAATAGTGCCACCACCATGCGTTTCCGTGTAACCATTAATTAAGCGGGAAGAGGGCGGTGCTACTCCACCGGCACCGCCCGACTTCTATTACTGGCAATTTGTCTATGACACGCAACCCTCTGCACAGGATGGCGGCGGTCGGATTGGTGTGTCTGCTGTGGCTGCTGATGGCGGCGACCGGATATGCACAAACGATTACCAACACCGCCTATGCGACCTGGCCCCTCAACGGCCAGCCGGTTTCGCTTGCGTCCAATACCGTCACAATCACCGCCATCCCCGCACCGGTCACGGTCGCCACGTATATCGCCTCGGCGTCTGCGGGCACCACCTTGTCGTATCAATCGACCCAGTGCGGTGCGACCGCGCAATCCATCACGCCCGCCAGCATCACGACCAGCGCCAGCGGTCAGGCCAGCGTCGTGCCCGCCACCTCGATCAGCATCGGCGATGTGTTCTATTTCCGCATCACCATGGCGCAGGGCAACCTTAACCCCGCCGCGATCGACAAAATCACCGTGGTGATGACCACGCTCAGCGGCGACCGCGAAACGGTGCAAGTCTATGAAACGGGCGTGAATACCGGCGTGTTTGCCGGCTATGTCACGACCACCGGCATTCCGCCCCAGCCGGTGCAGGGTGATTGCCGGTTAAGCGTTGCAGCCGGCGATACCATCACCATCCAACCTTTTTCACCCGATGGTTCGACCGCCCTGGTGACCGCCGCGCTCACCGTGCTGGCCGACCCCTATGGCGTTGTGTTCGACAGCGAGGATGGCACGCCGGTCAATGGCGCCAAGGTCACGATCATCGACACCGCCACGGGCCAACCGGCGACCGTTTATGCCAGCGACGGCGTCACCGCCTGGCCCTCGACCGTCTATTCCGGCCAGACCGTGACCGATGGGCGCGGCGCATCGCACGCGATGGCCAGCGGCGATTACAGTTTCCCCAAATTGCCGCAGGGCACCTATGTGCTCCAGATCGAGCCGCCCGCGCCCTATACCGCGCCCTCGGCGCTGACGGCGGCGCAGATGGCCGGGCTGAAACATGCCGATGGGTCCGCGATGACGATTGTGCCAGCGTCCTATGGCGGCACGCTGCAATTGGTTACGACGCAGGCGATCCGGGTGGATATTCCGCTCGACCACCCGGCCAGCCCGGTCACGCTAACCAAAGTGGCATCGCGCAGCACCGCCCAACCGGGCGATTTGGTTTATTACACGGTCACGCTGACCAACCCCGATCCGGTCCATGCCAAGCGGGCCATGACGGTCATCGATAGCCCGTCGCGGCTGTTGCGGCTGCGGTCGGATTCGGTGCGGATCGACGGCGCGGCGGCGGGCAACCGAGCTGTGTTCGCCAGCGATGGCACACATATGACGCTGAACCTCGGCGATATTGCGGCGGGTAGCAGCCATACCATCACCTATGCCGCCAGCGTGCGGGCCGGGGCCAATTCTGGTCGCGCGCTCAATACCGCCGTGGCGACCGACCTGCGCGGCGCGTCGGCCAGCGCCAGCGCTTTGGTGCGGATCGAGGAGGATGGCCTGACCGCGCGCATGACGCTGATTGGTGAGATCACCGATGGCGGCTGTCTGGCGCATGGGCCCCATCGCGGTATTCCTGGCGTCCGGGTGATGCTCGAGGATGGCAGTTTTGCGATTACCGATCGCCGTGGGCGCTATCACTTCGACGGGCTGGTGCCCGGCACCCATGTGGCACAAGTCGCGACGTCTACTTTGCCGACCGGCGGTGAATTCGTCAATTGCGGCGGCGGCACGCGGGCCGCTGGCAGCGCGACATCACGGTTTATCCTCGGTTCGGGTGGCAGCCTTGGCGTTGCCAATTTCCGCGCCGAATTGCCGGTTGTGGCGGCGCAGGCCGCCCCCGTTGCCACCGCCGATGCCAAGACCGAGCGCGAGGCAGCAGGCGGCGACACCGATTGGCTGGCGCTGGGCGACGGGCCGGTGGAATTTCTGTTCCCCGCAATGGATCACAACCCGCGTGCGCCAGCCGTCCGCGTGGCGATCCGCCATCGGCCAGGCCAGACCATCGAACTGTCCGCCAATGGCAAGCTGGTGCCCAAGGTGACCCGCGATGCGGTCAAGGTGTCGGCCGATCACGCCTATGCGGTCAGCATTTGGCGCGGCGTGCCGCTGGATGGGGATACGACGAAATTGACCGCATTGGTGCGCAACGCCGATGGTACGATTGCCGCCAACCTTGCGCGCGTGGTGCATTTCAACGCGACGCCATTCGAAGCGCGACTGGTGCCCGAGGCGACGCATCTGATCGCGGATGGGCGCACCCGCCCGGTGATCGCGGTGCGCATTCTCGATCGCAATGGCCGCCCGGTGCATGCCGGATTGGCCGGCGATGTCGGGATTTCCAGCCCCTATGAAAGCGCCGACAGCATCGACGGCACGCAATCACGCGCACTGGCCGGGCTGGGCCGCATGACGCCGCATTGGTCGGTAAAGGGCGACGATGGCATCGCGTTGATCGAACTGTCGCCAACGATGGCCAGCGGCGCGTTGCACCTCGACTTTGCCTTTGCCGATGGCGACCAAAAACATAGCCAGACCTTGGAAGGTTGGGTCAATCCCGGCAATGTCGAATGGACTCTGGTCGGTCTGGCCGAAGGGTCGGTCGGCGCCCGCACGATTGCCGATGCGATGGAGCGGCCCGACAATTTCAACAGCACGCTGGGCCGCCACGCCCGCACGGCATTTTACGCCAAGGGCAAGGTTCTGGGCCGTTTCCTGCTGACGCTGGCCTATGATAGCGCCAAGCAATCGGCCGATCAGCAATTGTTGGGGGCGATTGATCCCAAGGCCTATTACACCGTCTATGGCGACGGTTCGAGCCGCCGTTTTGACGCTGCCAGCCGGGATAAACTGTACCTGCGTATCGAATCCCGCGCCTTTTACGCGATGTATGGCGACGTCCAATCGGGCTTTAACCAGGCGCAACTGGCCCGCTATCAACGCACTGTCACCGGCGTAAAGACCGAGGCGACATTTGGCGCGCTGCATGTCCAGGGCTTTGCGGCCAGCACATCATCATCGCATCGCCATGACGAAATCGCGGGCGCCGGCCTATCGGGTCCCTATCCGTTGTCGAGCAGCGCGATGCTGGCCAATACCGACACGGTGGCGATCGAAGTGCGCGACCGGATGCGCCCGGAAGTCGTGATCAGCCACACCGTGCTGACCCGCTTTACCGACTACAGCATAGATCTGTTGTCGGGCACGATCACTTTTAAGCAACCCTTGCTGAGCCGTGATGCCGATTTGCAGCCGCAATACGCAGTGGTCGATTATGACGTCGATCCGACGATGGCGACGGCCAACCACATGATCGGCGCGGCGCGGGTCGATGTGACCAGCCAGGACAAAAACCTGCGCATTGGCGCGACGGTGATTTCGGATCGCAACGATACCACCCGCACCAATATGGTGGCCGGCGATGTGCGGTTGCGGTTGGGTAAAACCACCGAAATTCGGGGCGAGGGCGCGGTCAGCCAGAGCAATGGCGTGCAATCCAACGCCTGGCTGATCGAGGCAGAGCATCACGACAAGCGGCTCGACATGCTGGGCTATGCACGATCGGCCGATCAGAATTTCGGGCTGGGGCAGACCGGCGCCGCGACCTTGGGGCATCGCCGCATCGGTCTGGATTCGCGGTTGCGCGCCACCGACACGCTGGCATTCAGCACCAGCGCGTGGGTCGACAACAGCCTGACCGATGGCGAGGCGAGCAAGTCCGTCGATGTGAAGGCCGAATATCGCCAGCATAACAGCCAGTTGCGCATCGGTGCGACGAGGCTTGACGAGACGCTGGCCGATGGCACCAGCGCCGTGTCAACCACGGTTCAGGCGGCCTACACGCGCAAGATGTTCGACAATCGGCTGGAGGCGACGGTTGGCCTCAGCGCCGCGATTGGTGAGGCGCAAGCCGCCAGCCTGCCCGCGCGGGAGAATATGGCCCTGCGCTATACGCTCAATTCGCGGACGAAGCTGACCGCCGGCTATGAAATCGCCAGCAGCAGCGCGCTGAGCACGCGCACCGGGCGGGTGGGGATCGATGTGATGCCGTGGCGCGATGCGCATGTCACGGGCGCACTGGGGCAACAGGACATCGCCGAATATGGCCAGCGCAGCTTTGCCGCCTTTGGCCTGTCGCAATCGTTCGAACTGGCCCGCCACGTTGTGATGGATGCGACGGTGGACAGCAACAAGGTGCTGGCCGGCGCCAACCTGTCCGGCCTGCCCAGCAGCGTCACCGGCACGGTCAGCACGACCACCTCGGGCGCCTCGACCAGTACGTTGATCGAGAATTTCACGGCGCTGACGTTGGGCGTGGCGTGGCACAAGGATCTGTGGAGCACGACGTTGCGCGGGGAATGGCGTGATGGCGAATTGGCGATGCGCCATGGGATGACCGCCGGGGCGATCCGCCAACTCGGCGATGGCAAGATGGTCGGCTCCGGCGTCACATGGACCCATGCGACCGCCAGCAATGGCACGCTGACCGATGTCGTCAATGCGGCAGTCGCGATGGCCTGGCGGCCGCAATTCGCGCCGATCGCATGGCTGGCCCGCGCCGAATATCGCAGCGACACCGCGATTATGGGCACCGCGACCACCCCCACGGCGAGCGACGCCACGATATCAAGCTCCGCCACCGGCACCGCTTTGGTACCTACCACGGGCAATGCTCATGCACGGCGCGTTATCCTCTCGGGGTCGGCGGACTGGAGCCCGCGCGGACACAACGAGGACAATTTCGTTGAACGCAGCGAAGTCTCGCTATTCGCCGCTGCCCGGCATAATTTCGACGCCTATGACGGGTTCAACCTGTCCGGTACCACGGTCATGGCAGGCGTTGGCGTGCATATCGGCATCGGCGAGCGGGTCGAAATCGGCGGGCAATTCACCGTCCGGGCCGGGCTGGACGATCACACCACCAGTTTTTCGGCAGGGCCAGCGGTAGGGATCGCCCCGGCGAAAAACCTGTTGGTCATGGTCGGCTATAATTTCGCCGGATACCGCGACGCGGATTTCTCGGCCAGCAACAGCACCACGCGCGGCGTCTTTGCCACTCTGAGGCTGAAATTCGACACCAGTACTTTCGGCTTTCTCGGCCTTGATCGCCAGGTGCGCTAGTTCACCTTGGCCTGAATGCTCAACGTAAAGCTGGGCGAGGTGCCGGTCGATCCGGCCATGATGCCCTTGGGGTTCAGGCAGACGAAACGCACCGCCGGATCATAGGCTAATGTCGGCGTATAGGTGCAGGCGGCATAGGACGTCGGCGCGATGGTCGAATTGGAATAGCGGATGTCGGTAGCCGTGGTGAAGGTCAGGTTCGAAGTTGGGCTGCCCTGAATGAAGCTGGGCGCGGCGGCGGTGCCGACGCTCAATTGGCTGGGCAGGGCGTCGATCAACAGCACGGTATTGTTATCCACCGCGGTTGGCCCGGTGTTGGCCACGGTAAAGGTGTAGTTGACGATCGCGCCGGGGATGAATTTCGGGTTGATCGTGCCATTGACCGGGTCGGAAACAATCGCCGAACTTTTCACGACTGTCAGCAGCGCGTTGGCCGCGGTCCTTGTATTGGTGATGGTGCATGCGACGATATCGCCCATCGCCGGGGTAATCGTACCGCCCGGCGTGGTGGGCAGCGTGGTCGTGGACCCGGTATAGCCGTTCGTACAGACCATGGTCGACGTATATTGGCCAAGCTGGGTCGTGCCGGCCGCGACCTCCAGCAACTTGTAAGCTGTGCCGACGCTGACCTGTGTTTGCGGCGTGACGGCAGAGGTCAGCGTCGTGCTGGTGCCTGTCGTTGTGGTGGTTGCCAGCGTGGTGGTGCCTTGCGCGATATTCATTGTGAATTGATCGGTATTGAAGCGTCGGCCGCCGGTCCCCAACGCCTTTTGCAGCGTTAAATGCGGGTAGGGCGTGGAGGTATAAGTGCATTGCAATAAGTCACCATATTGCAGCGCGGACAGGGCATAACTGGTCGTGACGACGCCATTGGGCAGGGGGGTGGACGACCCCGTCGCGGCATTGGCACAGGTCAGCACCGTCTGGTAATGCGCGATCGTGTCGGTGCTGCCGCTGGCCATCGTCTGGGTCAGTGTCAGGGGTACAGCAGCGGTGGTCGATACGCCCGTCGAGGCAAAGGGCCCAAGGCCGGTGCCGCTAGATGTGCCGGAACTCAGTACTGCACTGTTGGCCGTGGCGGTGATGGCATAGGTAAACTGATCCGCTGGCGCCGCGCGGGCGTTGGCGATCTGCATCGATAGCCGCACCGAGGCATAGCGCAACGCTACCATGAAACCTTGTAGCCCGCCGGACACCAATTGCGCACTGACCGTGGTGGGTGATGCGGTACCCATGATATAGGCACCGGTATTGCTCGTGGACGTGCCGGACATTGTCGTGCTGGAGGTGCCGGTGCCTGTCAGCGTGGGATAGATGGAACCGGAGATCGGGCCGGCTTGATCCATCAACAGCCAACCGCCACCGTTGGTCGTAAAGGTTAGCGATTCCCCACTATTGGTGGATTCGCCATCGGCCAGGATCATCATATAGGTCGCGATGCCCGACGCGCCCGCGGGCGGGGTGAGCTTGATCGAAGACAGCGTCGCGGTGGCGGTGGTGGCATTGACGGTCTGGTATAGCACGGTGTTGCCGGCGATGCCGGTCATCGCGGTATTGCCGATGG
>CAIOKP010000200.1 GCA_903858875.1 uncultured Sphingomonadales bacterium | reverse complement strand
CTGACAAAGTAGATCTTGGTCTCGGCAATGCCGTTGATGCCGCCGCCCAGCCGGTAGATGATCTCATCGGCAAATCGATGGGCCACGGTGCGCGCCATCTCCTGGCTGGCATCTTCGTTGTACTGCTTGGCCAGCACCTGCGGATTGACCGTATTCCGGGCATCGAACAGCCATCCGTAAACGATCAGCCGGCCTCCGCTGGCCGAGAGAGCCCCAAAAGCCACCATGGCGGCATTCGACGGCGCCGCGGTCCACTGCGCCATATTGATTTCTGCCGGCGCTCCCGGCGTGGCCTGCGGAGCCATGCTCTTCGATATCAGGTCAAAGATTCCCGCATTCGCCAAATCGGTGTAGAGCGTGGCGTCAAAAGCAGCCTTCAGAGCGGGTGTCTGGGGATCGTTACCGACCGGTTTGAAATCCGCCGCGGCAATGCGAATCCGGTCATTGCCGAGATTCGTGCCGGTGTGAACCCAGTCCTGGGCAGGCAGTTCGGTCGCCAAAAATAAAGCCAGGACAAGTGCCAAGAGGGGCAAAGTTCGTAAAGATGCCTTCATGCGATGTGCAATCCTTCCTGATCGTCAGTGTATGGTTGGGTGCGCCTTCGGGCATGGGCAATTCTGCACGCTTCACAGCCCGTCAATTTCTAATACTCACAATAATAAGAGACCTTCAGCGTGCTTTGGTTATATCCCTGCGGAAGAATGCCGAATGTGTCAACCCGCTGCACGCCGCGCTGGCACGACCGGTCGAGGCTGGGCGCGCCGCTTGACTTGTCAATCTGCACATCGGTCGGCGATCCATCGTGCCGGATGGTGAACACAAGGTACACGCGTGCGCCCCGAGGCGTACGCGGGTCCACCTCCGGCTTGTACCAGCTGGTGGCCATCTTTGAATTGATTTGCGCCACGTACCAGCCAAAGCGACTTCCAAAGTCCCCATCGCCTACCACGGTGGGTCCAACCGGCCCGTTCTGCGTGGCCCGGGCCATCTGTGAGCCCGCTTGCTCTCCGTACTGCGCGCGATTCACCTGGGTCGGCTTCTGCTGGCTCTTCTGCATGGTCTGCGGCTGCGGCTTCTTCTGCTTGCCGAGAATCGGAATCGCCGTCTCGTCCACCGCCTCTTTGGCCTTGGGAGTGGGTTCGGTCGGCGCTTGGCTCGGCGTGTCGGTGGCCAGCACGTTCTCATTCGGTGGATGATCTTGTGGCAGCGGAATGGCGCTGCTCACCAGGCTCACCTGGATGGCCCCGCCCGCTCCCGCGCCGCCCCAGGAGATGCCACGGTATCAAGCCCAAAATGCATAAAGCAAGATGCAGCCTGCCAGCGCGCAATGCAACAGGAACGAGCCCGCCGCCGGTCGCAGAATCGACTCCGGCGTCAGTTCCCGCTCAAGTTGTTCGCCGCCTTCTCGCAGGTTGTTCATATGCCTGGCTCAGACTCCCTATTCCATGATCGGTTCACTGGCCCGAATTTGCACCCGATATTCCCTTGGTATCCAGCGGCTGCGTGACGATGGAAATATTGGTAATCCCGGCCTGCTTCACCGCGTCCATCACCGAGGCAAAGGCCCCGAACGGCACTCGCTCGTCGGCCCGCAAATAAATCACCTGGTGCTCTGGATCGACGCCCTGCT
>CAIOKP010000199.1 GCA_903858875.1 uncultured Sphingomonadales bacterium | reverse complement strand
CCGTTTAACCCAAAGGCACCGCCCATGGCCGACACGTTGCTCGCCCGCCTGATCCGCCAGAACGGCCACCGGTTGGTTGAAAAGGCGGTCGACACACTGGTGACAAAGCAAGGCGCGGTGTCGGCCAAGCCGGGCACCGCCGCCGAAAAACTTGGCGCCAAGCCTGCCGCGCCCCAGCGTCCCTCGCTGTCCCGCCGCATCGCGGGCGCAGCGATGATGCGCGTTGCATCGCGATCCGTCCCCGGCGCGATTGTCGTGGGCGGCGTCCTGCTGGCCAAACACCTGCACGACCGCAAACAGGCCAAGGCCGACCTGCAAGATTCCGGCCCAGACGCCGCCACGTTGAAAGACGCCAAGCCCAAGGCATAATCAACAGGCTTGATCGCGCGGGCGGCTTGCGGCATCGCGTCGCCATGCCTGTCGAACACCACCCCGATCACATCATCACCCACACGCACGATCTCCATCGGCGTGGGCTGATGTTCATCCTGTCCAGCCCCTCGGGCACGGGCAAGACCACCATCGCCCGCCGCCTGCTGGCCGAAGACGCGGAAATCTTCTCCTCCGTCTCGGCCACGACCCGCGCGCCCCGCCCGGGCGAAGTCGATGGCGAGGATTATTTCTTCCTCGACGCCGCCGAGTTCGACCGCATGGCCGAAGCCGATGAATTCTACGAATGGGCCGAAGTTTTCGGCAATTGCTATGGCACGCCAAAGGCGCACATCCGCGCCGGGCTGAAACAGGGCAAGGATTTCCTGTTCGACATCGACTGGCAAGGTACGCAACAACTCTATCAAAAGGACGCGCAAGACGTCGTCCGCGTCTTCCTGCTGCCGCCCAGCATCGACGAATTGCAACGCCGTCTGACCGGCCGCGGCACCGACGCCCCCGAAGTCATCGCCGCCCGCATGGACCGCGCCCGCGCCGAAATCAGCCACTGGGACGCCTACGATTACGTGGTGGTCAACGAAGACCTCGACGAATGTTTCGAACAGGTCCGCCTCATCCTGACGGCAGAGCGTCTGCGTCGCAAGCGCCAGACCGGGCTGATCCCATTTGTCCGTGGGCTATTGCGGGCGAAGGCTTGAACCGCAAGGTTTGCGGGCAAAGTGCGCGGTGCGGCCGCGATGCGCGCCGCAATCTTGGCCGACAAAATCCCCGCCGCTTGATTTTTGACAAGTCGGCGGTCCGAAACGCCTTTTCGCACGCCCATAAATAGCACCATACTTGGCAAGGAGTTAAGAACTGGAGGAAAAAAGCGTATGACACGCAAATTGTCCGCCGAGTTTTTCGGCACTTTCTGGCTGGTCTTCGGTGGCTGTGGTTCTGCGATACTCGCTGCCGCCTTTCCAACGCTTGGCATCGGCTTTGCGGGGGTTGCGCTGGCCTTCGGGCTGACTGTGTTGACCATGGCCTATGCGGTGGGCGGCATTTCAGGCGGCCATTTCAATCCGGCGGTGTCGCTCGGCTTGGCCGTTGCCAACCGGTTTGCGTGGAAAGACCTCCTCCCCTACTGGATTGCGCAAGTTGCAGGCGCCGTGGTCGCCAGCGCAGCCATATACGCGATCGCTTCGGGCAAGCCGGGCTTTGCGCCGGGTAGCTTTGCGACCAATGGCTATGGCGACCTGTCGCCCGGCGGTTATTCGCTGATCGCCGCCTTGCTCGTCGAAGTCATTCTCACCGCGGGATTTTTGATCGTTATCCTGGGGTCCACATCAAAGGCGGCACCGGCAGGTTTCGCCCCGATCGCGATTGGCCTGGCGTTGACGCTTATCCATCTGGTTTCCATTCCCGTTACCAACACATCGGTCAATCCGGCGCGTTCAACCGGCGTCGCGCTCTTTGCTCAAACCGCAGCGCTCGGCCAATTATGGCTGTTCTGGCTCGCCCCGCTGGCTGGCGGCACCTTGGGCGCGTTGATTTGGCGAGTGCTGGACAGATGACGCCGCCGGTTAAGCGTTCCCGCGATCGGTTTGATGTCGGGGACATGCCCGCAGATCGTCAGACGTCCTAAAGCCCCCGACCACCGCGCGCCTGGCCAAGAACCAACGCGCATCCCAATGACACGAACAAGATGATCGAGAACGCCGCAGGGATCGGGAAAATGAAAATCCACGAGATCACGCCGCCAAACGCGACCGCCACCATGTTCGCCAAAACCAGGGGCCGAACGAGCGAAAAGTCCTTTTCCGCAATCGTCCCCATCTGCCACAGAACACAGGCCTGAAGGACTCCGCTGACCGATAAAGCATAGCCAAAGCCCATGAAGAAGTCGAAATAGCTTCGGCTAACGCCCATCGTCTGAAAATGCACCGCCCGCATCATTTGCAGGACGGGATTATCGCCCATCGGGGACCAATATTGTCTGCCGCCCAGTGTGTGACCAACCGCAAATAAAAAAGCGATGGCAGAGGAAATTCGCAGCAGATCCTTTTTTGACATCCGATCCTCCCGATATTTTGATGGATTGTGTAATTTATCAAGCTCGCTCGATCCGGTCCATGGTCGATTTTGTGCCAAACTTGTTTCCCGCCCCGACCGATCCGCTGGCCCAGCGGAGACCACCCGACGGGTGCTTTCCCCAAAGCCCCCCCTTCCCTCCGCGCCCATCGCCCGCTAACACTCTGTGATGCAGACCAAAATAACCGCCGTCCAGCCCGCGCCAAATATCCCGCTCTCGCTCTTTGCAGGCGCGTTATTGTATGGCGGCCTGTGCGTGCTGGCTGGCGTACTCGGCACCAAGATTGCGAGCCTCGGCCACTGGCCGATGGTCGGCGACATGGCGGTCGAAAGCGGCATTTTCGCCTTCCTTCTCCTGGTCGTACTGGGGAGCGCGACCGCAGAACTGCACGGAGCCGACACCGCCAACCGCTTGGTTCGCTTTGGGTTTGTGCCGCTGGTCGTCTCGATGGTGCTGTTGATCATGGTCATCAACGTCGTGCCGCCCGCCCCTTTCTGGCATGACCAAAGCGCCTTTTCCCGCCTGCTCGGCCAAGGCGCGCGGATGCAATTTGCCGGGCTGATTTCCTACGGCACCTCGCAAACGCTCAACGTCGCGGTGTTTGCCCGCCTCGCCCATAGCTCTGGCGCGGGCCGCCTGCTCTGGCTGCGCGCCTGGCTCGCCTCGCTGTGCAGCCAGATCGTCGATACGGTCATCTTCATCACCATCAGCTTTTATGGCGTGATCGACACCGCCACCGGCCTGCCAATGCCGCTGTCGTCGCTGATGACCGGGCAAATCATCGCCAAGCTGATCCTGTCGACCATCATGGTGCCGCCGCTGATCTATCTGTTCGTGGCGCTAGGCCGGGCGTTGGATGGCAAGAAGGGTTAAGACGGGAGGGCTGTGGCCGCTCGCGTCCGAACCCACCTAAAACCCTTTCCCTTCGCCGCCCACCGCATTAAACGCGCGAATCATGGCACACCCCCAAGACCCCACCGTCCCCACCGCCGATCTGCTGGCCAAGGCCGAAACGCTGATCGAGGCGCTGCCCTATTTGAAGCGGTACGAGGGACGCACGTTCGTGGTGAAATACGGCGGTCACGCGATGGGGGATCCCGCGCTGGCGCAGGATTTTGCCGAGGATATCGTGCTGTTGAAGACAGTCGGCATAAACCCGGTGGTGGTGCATGGCGGCGGGCCACAGATCGGCCGAATGTTGAAGGCGCTGGGCATCGAATCGCGCTTTGTCGACGGGCTGCGGGTGACGGACAAGGCCACGGCAGACGTCGCAGAAATGGTCCTGTCGGGCGCGATCAACAAGGAATTGGTCAGCTGGATCGCCAAGGCGGGCGGCCGCGCGATTGGCATTTCGGGCAAGGATGGCGGGATGGTCACCGCGCGCAAGGTGACCAAATCGATCACCGATCCCGACAGCGGCGATCAACTGACCGTCGACCTCGGCTTTGTGGGCGAGCCGGAGCATATTGACACAGCCGTTCTCGAAACGCTGTCGGGCGCGGGGCTGATCCCGGTGATCGCCCCCATCGCGGTCGGCGTTGATGGCGAGACGTATAATATCAACGCCGACACCATGGCCGGCAGCATCGCGGCGGCGCTCGGCGCGGCGCGGCTGTTTTTGTTGACCGACGTGCCGGGCGTGCTTGACAAGGACAAGGTGCTGCTGACCGACCTGACGCCGGCGGATATCGCGGCGCTGGGCGAAGATGGCACGATTAGCGGCGGCATGATCCCGAAGCTGGAAACCTGCGTGCTGGCGGTCGAGGCGGGGTGCGAGGCGGCAGTGGTGCTGGATGGCCGGGTGCCGCACGCGATGCTGCTGGAATTTTTCACCAGCCGCGGGGCGGGCACGCTGATCCGCAAGGGGTGAAGGCGCGCGGGGGCTGCCCCTTGATGCAATGACTTTGCCCCTTGCCAATTTTGTAAGTGATACTTACAAACTGCCGTAAGCGCTCCGGTTGCACGTTGCCAAGCCCTAGGCTAGGCAGCGGGTCGCCATTGGGAGAGGACGCGCAACCGTGTTGTATTCGCTGATTCAAATCGTCGATCTGTTGGTCAACCTGATCACCTGGCTGGTTATCACCCAGTTCGTGCTCAGCTTGTTGATCAGCTTTAACGTCGTCAACACCCACAATGATTTTGTTGCCGGGCTGTGGCGGGGTATCAATGCGTTGCTCGACCCTCTCCTGCGGCCGGTGCGCCGGATCATGCCCGACACGGGCGCGATCGATTTTTCGCCGATGGCTCTGATCGTAGGTCTGACCATCATCGAACATCTGTTGGAGGGGCTGGCGCGGTCGGCCATGGGTCTATGACGAACGAAAACAAAATCATTGATGGGAAGCTGTTTGCCGAGGGCTTGCGCGCCCGTATCGCCGTTCTGGCGGCGGATTTCGCGGAAAAGGCTGGCCGCAAGGCGGGCCTCGCCGTGGTGCTGGTGGGTGAAGACCCGGCCAGCCAGGTCTATGTCGCCAGCAAGGCCAAGCAGACCGTCGCCTGCGGCATGGCCAGTTTCGAACACCGCCTCCCCGCCGACACCGATCAGGCAACGCTGATCGCGCTGATCGACCAGTTGAACGCCGATGGCGCAGTCGATGGCATTCTGGTGCAATTGCCGCTGCCCAAGCATCTCGATGAACAGGCGGTGGTCGAACGGATCAGCCCCGACAAGGACGTCGACGGCCTGACCCCGATCAGCACCGGGCGCCTCGCGCTTGGCCTGCCCGGCCTCGTGCCCTGCACGCCCTTGGGCAGCCTGATGCTGTTGAAGGACCGCCTCGGCAATCTGTCGGGCCTCAATGCGGTGGTGATTGGCCGCTCGATCCTGGTGGGCAAGCCGATGGCGCAATTGCTGCTGGGCGAAAGCTGCACCGTGACCATCGCGCATAGCCGCACCCGCGATCTGGCCGATGTCGTGCGCCGCGCCGATATTGTTGTCGCCGCCGTTGGCCGTCCCGAAATGGTCAAGGCCGACTGGATCAAGCCCGGCGCGACCGTCATCGATGTCGGCATCAACCGCCTCCCCCCCGCCGAGGGCCAAACCAAGGGTCGCCTCGTCGGCGATGTCGATTATGCCGGCGTCATCGACGTTGCCGGCGCCATCACGCCGGTCCCCGGCGGCGTCGGCCCGATGACTATCGCTGTGCTGTTGCGCAATGCGCTGGTCGCCGCGCACCGCAACGCCGGGGTTGAACTGGCGGATACCACGATCTGATGCGCCACGCGGCCCCTCGTTCGGTGATCGGGGGGCTGTTGGCCATACTCGCCCTTGCGCTGCCCCACATGGCCGCGGCGCAGGGGCGCGGGGGCAAAACCCCCGCCAACTATGCCCTGCCCAGCGACATTATCGCACAGGAAATTGCCTTTGCCCGGCTGGTCGATGACAAGGGCCAATGGCCGGCCTTTCGCGCCACCGCCGCACATGACGCCCAAATGATCGCCGGCAATGCCGTGGTCGATGTCCAAGGCTGGACCCGTAAACAGCCCAACCCCGCCGCCCCGCTGCGCTGGAAAACCCATGCGGTGTGGATGAGCTGCGATGGCAGCTATGCCGTCACCTATGGCGGCTGGCAGGCGGGCACTGGCGTGGGGCCGGGCGCGCAAGGCTGGTTCTCGACCGTCTGGGCGCGGCAAAAACGCGGCGATTACAAATGGGTCCTCGATCAGGGCGACACCACTGCCCAGCCGATCCCGGAACCCGAATGGATCGACGCCCAGGTGGCGGAATGCCCGGTGCGGCCCAAACGCCCGCTCGGCGCGCCGCCCTTGCCCAGGGACGCAGCCCCCCCGGCCCTCACCGATCACCTGTCAGGCGAAGCGAGCGACCACACGCTGGTCTGGACGACCCGGATCGCCGCCGATGGCACGCGCGACTTCCTGCTGCGGATCCGGGTCGGCACCCAAATACAGGATGTTTTGCAACGCAAGGTTGCCCCCACCCACCCCTAACCGCTAGGGGGAGTGCATGCTCGACCTGTTCATCTCTACCTTCGCCACGCTGTTCGTCGTCATCGACCCGGTCGGCTGCGCCCCGATTTTTGCCGGGCTGACCGCGGGCTATGCCCCACAGGCCGCCCGCTCGACCGCGATCCGCGCCAGCGTGATTGCAAGCCTGATCCTGATCGTCTTCGCGCTCTTCGGCAAAGGCTTGCTGGCCGCCCTGCACATCGAACTCAACGCCTTTCGTATTGCGGGCGGCATGATGCTGTTCCTGATCGCGCTGGAAATGGTGTTCGAAAAACGCACCCAGCGCCGCGAGGAACGCGCAGAAAAGGTTAAGCACACGCCAGAACCGCACGAGGATGTCAGCGTGTTCCCGATGGCCATGCCGATGATCGCCGGGCCGGGGTCGATCGCCACGATCATGCTGATGATGGGCCATACGACCGACCGGATGGGCGCGGTGATGGTGCTGGCGGCGCTGGCGGCCGTGCTGGTGCTGACCGCGCTGGCGCTATTGGCGGCACACCCGCTGATGCGCCTGTTGGGCAGCCGGGTCGAAGCGGTAGTCACCCGCGTGCTTGGCGTGCTGCTGGCCGCGCTGGCTGTGCAATATGTGATCGACGGCGTGCGGGGCGTGCTGGGGCACTAACCCGCCCTAGACCAGCATCCCGGGCAACCGGCTGCGAATAATCGCCTCGGCATCGGCCACGATCCGCTCGATCAACACGCGGCAGGTCGGGATATCGTGGATCAGGCCCATCACCATCCCGGCGGTCACCACGCCATGCTCGGTGTCGCCCGTCGCCAGCCCCTCACGCCCGCGCGCGCCCTTGACCAGCGCGGCAATCGCCTCAAACGGCTCACCCGCCGCCTCGGCCGCGCGCACCGCTTGCGAGATCGCGTTACGGCCCACGCGGGCGGTATTGCGATAGCTGCGAAAGATCAGATCGGTCTGCCGCTCGTCGTTCTCGACCATAAACCGCTTGATCCCGTCATGGATCGGCGCCTCGACCGTGGCACAAAACCGCGTCCCCATGTTGATCCCCTCGGCCCCGAGCGCCAGCGCCGCAGCCAGCCCCCGCCCATCGCCAAAGCCACCGCTGGCCAGAATCGGCACCTTGATATGATCCGCCGCCGCCGGGATCAGGATCAGGCCGGGAATATCCTCTTCGCCCGGATGCCCGGCGCATTCAAAACCGTCGATGGAAATAATATCCACCCCCATCCGCTCCGCCGACAAGGCGTGCCGCACCGCGGTACATTTGTGCAGCACGGTGATCCCATGCCCCTTGAAATCCTCGACATGCTCACGCGGGTTATGCCCGGCGGTCTCGACAATCGTCACGCCGCTGTCGATAATCGCGCGGCGGAATTCGGCATAAGGCGGCGGATTTAACGACGGCAACAGCGTCAAATTCACCCCAAAAGGCTTGTCGGTCATCGCCCGGCATCGCTCGATTTCGCGCCGCAATGCATCCGGCGTCGGGAACGTCAGCGCGGTGATAATCCCCAATCCCCCAGCATTCGACACCGCCGAGGCCAGCGCCGCCGTGCCGACCCACATCATCCCGCCCTGCACAATCGGATGCGCGATACCCAGCTTTTGCGTGATGCGGGTGTGGAGGGGCATTGGGTTGTCCTTTGTTAAAGGGGAAGACGCAGGCGGCCATTGCCCCATGCCCCCCCGTGACGTCTGCCGGCGACAGGGTGATGCCGGTTGAAACCCACGCGCCGGCCGCCCCAAAACTCATCCCATCGCCGCAAGACGTCCGGGGGGGGCTGGTGCCTCACGCCCCAGCTCTCCCCCTTCCCCCCTCACATATTAGGATAATTTGGCCCACCCGGCCCCTCCGGCGCAACCCAAATGATGTTCCCCGTCGGGTCCTTGATATCGCAAGTCTTGCAATGGACGCAATTTTGGGCGTTGATTTGCAAACGCTTGTCCGCCCCCTCGCCCAAAAATTCATACACCCCCGCCGGGCAATAGCGCGCCTCCGGCCCGGCATAGAGCCGCAGGTTGATCGCCACCGGCACGCTCTCATCGGCCAATTTGAGATGGCACGGCTGGTCCTCCTCGTGGTTGGTGAAGGAGAACGACACACTGGTTAGCCGGTCGAAACTGATCACGCCATCGGGCTTGGGATAGGTGATCGGCCGGTACAGGTCGGCACGGCCCGTCGCCGCGGCGTCGGTGTGGTGGCCCATCACCGGCAGCGGCAGGCCCAGCGTCCGCGCCCACATATCCGCGCCGGCAAGCACCGTACCCAGCGCGCCCCCAAACTTGGCGACCAGCGGCTGCGCGTTCTGCACCAGCTTCAATTCATTGGCGATCCAGCTGCTCCGCACCGCCGTGTCATAATCGTCCAACACATCCTGCGCCCGGCCAGCCGCGATCGCCGCCACGATACTGTCCGCCGCCAGCATCCCTGATTTCATCGCGGTATGGCTACCCTTGATGCGCGGCACATTGACGAAGCCAGCTGCGCAGCCCGCCAAAACCCCGCCCGGAAACGCCAGCTTCGGCACCGATTGCCACCCGCCCTCGTTGATCACCCGCGCGCCATAGGCGACCCGCTTGCCGCCCTCGAGAATGGCGCGAATGGCGGGATGCTGCTTCCAGCGCTGAAATTCCTCGAATGGCGACACATAGGGATTGGCGTAATCGAGCGCCGTGACAAAGCCCAACGCCACCTGCCCACCGGCCTGGTGATACAGGAACCCGCCGCCCCACGAATCGCTTTCCGACAGCGGCCACCCTTGCGTGTGCAGCACCCGGCCCGGCACGTGGTTCTCCGGCGCGACATCCCACAATTCCTTGATGCCAAGGCCGTAGACCTGCGGCGCGCAATCGGCCTCAAGGTCGAACTTCGCCTTCACCCGCTTGGTCAAATGCCCGCGCGCGCCCTCGGCAAACACGGTATATTTGGCCAGCAAATGCATCCCCGGCTGATAATCCGCCTTGGGCACGCCATCGCGACCGACGCCCATATCGCCGGTCTGCACCCCGATCACGGCACCTGTGTCATCATACAGCACCTCCGCCGCCGGAAAGCCCGGAAAGATCTCGACACCGAGCCCTTCCGCCTTGCCCGCCAGCCAGCGGCACAGATTGCCCAACGACGCGGTATAGGTCCCCTTGTTCGACATGAACGGCGGCATCACGACATGCGGGATCGCCGTATGACCCTTGGCACTCAACACCCAGTGCCAGTTATCGGTCACCGGCGTCGCGGCCAGCGGGCACTCATCCTCGCGCCAGTCGGGCAGCAATTCATCCAGCGCGCGCGGATCGACCACCGCGCCCGACAGAATATGCGCGCCGATCTCGCTGCCCTTTTCCAGCACGCAAACGCTGAGGTCAGGCGACGCCTGCTTCAACCGGATCGCCGCGCCAAGCCCGGCGACACCGCCGCCGACCACCACAACGTCATACGCCATCTCGTCGCGCTGGATTGTCATGTCGCTCGCCTCATCCCGTTATAATGTTATGACGCATAACTATCCCGTCACAGCTTTCCGGTCAACTCCGGCACAGCGGTGAACAGGTCCGCGACCAGCCCGATATCGGCAACCTGAAAGATCGGGGCATCCTCGTCCTTGTTGATCGCGATGATGGTTTTGCTGTCCTTCATCCCTGCCAAGTGCTGAATCGCGCCCGAAATGCCGACCGCGATATAGACTTGCGGCGCGACGATCTTGCCGGTTTGCCCGACCTGATAATCGTTGGGAACATAGCCCGCATCGACAGCCGCGCGGCTGGCGCCCACGCCTGCGCCCAATTTGTCGGCCAAGGGCAAGATCAACGCCTCGAACGTCGCGGCGTCCTTCAACGCGCGCCCGCCTGATACAATCACCTTGGCGCTAGTTAGT
>CAIOKP010000198.1 GCA_903858875.1 uncultured Sphingomonadales bacterium | reverse complement strand
TGGCCAATGATGTCCTGCAATTGCGACCGCGCCGGGCGATCCGCACGCTGGCGCGCTTTGTGATCAATACGACATTGGGGGTCGGCGGCATTTTCGATATCGCGCGACGCAAACCGTTTGGTATCCCCCGCCATTCCAATAGCCTGTCCGACACGCTGGGTGTCGCAGGGGCGGGGCCGGGCTTTTACCTTTATGTACCGATCATGGGGCCAACGACGGTGCGCGATCTGGTCGGTCTGATCGGCGATGCCTTTACCCAGCCGTTATTGCTTGATTGGGCGTCGCACACCCATGTGCAAACCGTGCGGCGAAAGACCACATCCTTTGTCACCGCAGCGGTATCGGTCAGCACACCGGGCATCGTGACGCTGGCTTTGGGCGGCGTTGATCAACGTGCGCGGGCCGATGCGGAATTGCGCGCGATCAAGCATCAATCAGTGGACCCCTATGCGACGCTGCGCTCATCCTATCTGCAAAACCGCGACGGCCAGATCGCAGCGTTAAAGGCCAAGGACGGGGCAGAACCGCAAGTGCCGGCCTTCGACGATACGCTGGCTGATCCGGCGGTCCCGAAACCAGCGCCTCCACCAGCACCAAAGCCCTAATCCCGCCGCCGCGCTCGATATTCCAGCGCCGGCCAAAGCACCAATGCGCCGCCAAACACCACATCGCGCAACCGCAGCACCAGGCTGAGCGCGAGGGCTTGTGGCGCGGCAATCCCCATCACGGCGCCGGCCAGCACCGCGCCAGCCTCCTGCATGACCAGGCCTCCGGGCACAAAAAACAGGATCACCCGGGCCGATGTCGCCGCACTCTCGATAGCCAATGCACCGAATAGCGACAGGTGTAGACCGAATACTTGGGCGGCCAGCCACACCTGCACGCCCGACAGCCCCCAAGCCACGCAATGCAGGCCGATCGCCAGCGGCAAACCAGCGCGTTGCCGCAACATTTCGCGCCGCATGAGATGGATTTCGGCCCGCACCCGGCGCCCGGTCCGAGTCTGCACCCAAGCGCGATGATGCCCACTCGCCAGCCACATCCGCCAGCTGGCATAGGCCGCTATCGCCACCGCCAGCACTCCCCAACCGACGGCGCCCACCCCCGGCAAGCGGCCCCCATGCCAGCCGCGCCACAGCACCCAGAACGCCAGCCCCATATAGGGCAATTCGCCAATCACCTCGGCGGAGAGGTCCAGCGCGCGCAAGGCCACCGCAGCCCGGCCTCGGCCACCCAACAACACGACGATCCGCGCGCCCACCGCCTCGCCAAGGCCGGGGGGAAAGATCAACAGATTATGCGCCGCATCGCGCACCAACCGGGCGATCAAGCTGGCGCGAAACGGAATGCCGACCTTTAACGCCTGTTGCGCCGCGGTACACAGCAGGATCGCGACCAATTGCACCGGCAACACAATGGCCACCGCGCGCGGGTCCATCGTATGCACCGCCGCAACAACCATCGCGCGCAACGCCCCGTTGGCCGCGACCGCGCCCAGCAATCCTGCAAGCAATGCCGCCGGCCCCACAATCGCGCCCCACCGCGCCCCACGCTTTTCGCCCATGTCCATCGCCCGCGCCTTAGGCGGCAAAGGCCGCCCGTTCAAAGGGATTGTCGCCGGGGCCGTTTTGGGCCAGAGGTCACGGCGCGATGCGAGACACCCGCCTGCCCCCCCTGATCCCCCGCGTCATTCAGGCCGCTGCCCGGCGGCCGTGGGTGACGATCCTTGTGGTGGTCGCGCTGGTGCTGGCCGGGCTGGCCTATGTGGTCCACGCCTTTGACATGACCACCGACACGGGCGAGCTGATTTCCGCCCGCACCCCGTGGCGACAGGATGGCGCCGCGATCGAGGCGGCGTTCCCGG
>CAIOKP010000197.1 GCA_903858875.1 uncultured Sphingomonadales bacterium | reverse complement strand
CGCTCCATTTGGTGTCCTCGGCGACGGCGCGCGCGGCCTGTACGGCCTGCCATTCGTCGGGGGACACCACCGCCAGCAAATTGCCCAGCCGCACCAGCCGCGCCCCCGGAAAGGCGCCCGCATCCAGCTTGCCGGGGCTGGTCAGGGTGGAGCCCAAAGTCGCCGGGTGGATTACCCGCGCGTGCAGCATGCCGGGCAGCTTGACATCGCCGACCCAGACCGTCTCGCCCGAAACCTTGGGCCGGATGATCGGGTTGGTGACCGGCTTGCCGACCACCGTATAGTCCGCCGGCTTTTTGAGCGGCGGATTGCCGGTCACCACCAGTCCGATAAAGCCGGTCAATTGACCCGCGACCGGAATGGTCAACCGCAATTCCTGGCCCCCGATGATCTCGCCATAGCGCGCAGTCTTGCCGCCGCCAGAGATCACCCCATCGGCCACCGATACCGCGGCACGTGCCACGCCAAAGCGCTGCGCCGCCAGTTCCAGCACCGCCTCACGCGTATAGGCGGCAACCTTGCGCATATTGGTCGAGGCATTGCGCAACAGGCCAAATGTGCCGCCGCCATCGGGCGTGCGGTCGGTATCGCCCGAAATCACCGTAGTGATCGCCTCGACCGGCACCGACAATTCCTCGGCAACGATCTGGCGATAGGCGGTGTAGATCGAGCTTTGCCCGAAATCGCATTTGCCGGTGCGGATGGTCACCGTGCTATCGGCGTGGATCTCGATCCAGCTGGCCGATTTGGCGGCGTCGAGCGACCCGCCGGTCGCCGCCAGCGCCATATCGGGCGACACCCCCAGCGCCACCAGCAGCGCGCCGCCAGTGCCCAGAAAACCACGCCGGCTGACGCGGGTCAGTTGCGCGCCGTGGATCAACAACGTGTCGAAATGATCGGGGGCGGTGCTCATGCCTTGCCTCCCTTGGCGACGAGGGTTGCGGCACGGTGGACGCCATCCATGATCGCGGCATAAGACGCACAGCGGCACAGATGCGGCGACGGGCCAGAGGTGGTCAGCGCGGCCTTGATGTCGGCATCGGTCGGCTTGGGATTGTGTTCGAGCAATTCGGTCACCTTGATCATCATGCCGAATTGGCAGATCCCGCATTGCGGCACCTGTTCATCCACCCACGCCTGTTGCACCGGGTGCAGCCGGGCCGCATCGGGCGCCAACCCCTGCTGCTTGGCCCAGCGCGCGGGCAGGCCATCGACGGTGGTCACTTCCTTGCCAGCCAGCGCCGCGATCGGGGTGACGCAGGCGCGCACTTCCTCGCCATCGACCAGCACGGAACAGGCGCCGCATTGGGCCAGCCCGCAACCGAACTTGGGCGTCATGACGTTCAGCTCGCCGCGCAAAACATAGAGCAGCGGTGTGTCGGGCGCGGCTTTCACATCGCGCTTTTCACCATTTATGGTGATCGTGGTCATCGCTTGCTCCCTTGTCCCGCTGTATCTATGCGTGTTGCGTCGTTGTTTATCCGATCATGGCTTCGCCGAATAGCCTGATCATACGTACCCCTTACAATCCGGTCATTGCCTCGGCCGCCGGGGCATAGCGTGCCCCCTCGATGGTGACCTGCGCCAACAGCGTGTCGATCGCCGCCAGATCGCCGGCGGTCAATTCCACCGTAGCCGCACCGAGGTTTTCCTCCAGCCGGTGCAGCTTGGTCGTCCCTGGGATCGGCACGATAAACGGCGCCTTGGCCAACAGCCATGCCAGCGCGATTTGCGCCGGGG
>CAIOKP010000196.1 GCA_903858875.1 uncultured Sphingomonadales bacterium | reverse complement strand
GGTGGGCGCGGCCGGTGGTTTCATCGTTCCGCCCGATTACATGAACGAGATCATCGAACTGCTCCGGCCGCTCGCGGTCGTTCGCGCCTCTGGTCCCCGCGTCATTCCAATGCCGCGGGGCACCATGACGCTGCCCGGCCAAGCCAGCGCTGCGTCTGCCACCTATGGCAATGAGCAGTCGGCGATCACCCAGTCGCAGCAGTCGCTCAACCAGATCGTTGCCAGCTACAAGAAGCTGACCGCGCTGGTGCCCGTGTCGAACGACATGATGCGCTATGCCGATCCGGCAGTCGACGCCTTCGTTCGCGACGATCTCGTCAAGGTCATCGCGCTCGCCGAAGACAACGCCTTCCTGTTTGGCCTTGGCACGCAGGATACGCCTATGGGTTTCCTCAGTTTCGCCAACCGCTGGGTGCAGCGCCAGGGCGGCACCGCAGGCGCCTGGTCGACCACGGCTAATTCCACCCTCGCGGTCAATGCGGCGGATGGTGCCAACACCACTGGCGGCAACTTCATCACCTCGAACGAGACCTATACGCTGGCAACGGCGGCGGCGGAGCTTGGCGGCGCGGTGAACCGGCTCGACACCGCCAATGTGCCCGACATCAAGCGCGTGTGGTTCATGCACCCCCGCTCCTACAACTATCTGTTCAACGTCCAGAACAGCATCGGCGTCTATGTTTTCCGCGACGAACTGCTGGCCGGCCGCCTGCTCGGCTATCCGGTGCGCAAGACGACGCAGATCGGCACGAACTATTACGATGCGACCGGCGCCGCCACCACCTGCTCGTTCATCTTCCTCGCAGAAATGGACGAGGCGATGATCCTCGACTCGATGAGCCTCGAGCTCGCCGTGTCGCGCGAAGGCACCTACGTCGATGCGGGTGGCACCACCCGTTCGGCGTTCCAGAGCGACCAGACCATCATCCGCGCCATCGCCGAGCACGACTTCCAGATGCGCCACGATCCCGCGATCGCCGTCATCCAGCGCGTGCTCTGGGCCCCGGCCATCAGTTGATCGTCATAAGTTCCATGGCGCGGGTTCAGGCCCGCGCCGCTGGACATCTTCCGAAGGGAAACACCATGAATACCTCCTCTCAGCACAATATCGCCTCGCTTGTCACTTTGGCGACCAGCGTGCTGCCGCAAGCCGCCACCGGCAACGTCAACGGCGCCACCATCGATCGCTTCGTGCACAACATGGCGCTGTCCTGCGTGCTGCACCAGGTTGCCGGCGCATCCAGCGGCGCGCCCACGGCGATCTCGCTCAGCGCCAAGCTGCAGCATTCTCCCGATGGCACGACCTGGACGGATTACACCGCGCCGGGCGGCGCTGCCGTTGCCGCGACGTCAGCCCTGAGTGCGATCAATACCGAAGCCTCGGTCTCGATCGATCTCGCCAGCGCCTATCGCTACATCCGCGCGGTGTCGCTGCTGACCTTGACGGGCGGCACCACGCCCACGCTGCTGACGGCGACCGACGTCGTGCTCGGTGGTGAGCCGCTGGATCCGGCGGCCTAAGCGCTTTCCTGACCTGACCCGATGGGGGTGACATATCCTGTCACCCCCATATTCTCCGGAGACCGCCATGCAGCATGTCACCTTTTCTGCCGCGATGGATGGTGGGCTGGCGCATGAAAAGCGCCTGTTGCCCGACGATGTCGCGGCCAAGCTCCACGCCGAGGGCAAGATCGCGGCCATGGAGCCGTTCCCGGCCAATGCCACTGCACCCACACCGGCCGCGCGCAAGCCCGAGCGACCCATACTTAAACCCCAGCGTTCGGTCGGCAATCGCGACCAGCGCAGCGCGAGGTAATCATGCACTATCTCAAAATCCTGTTCCTGCGCCTTGCCGTGTTGATCTTCGCGTTGGCGCTCCCGATCTCCGCGTTGGCGCAGACGACCCCGCTGAACCCGCCGCTGATTACTTGGGGCAACAACCAGACCCAGCTGCCCGCTCCCGTCTCCCTGATCGGGCAAGATGCCGTGACCGGTGTACCCTGCGCTATTGGCCAGAGCCTCACCTGCGGCCTGGATCATCCGCCGCTGGTGCGCGATTACGAGGTGTCGGCGGCCAATACCGCGCAGACATTCACCTATACGCTGGCCAGCATTCACGACACGTTGTCGATCGCCATGGCCTGCTCGGGCGGCACGGCGACGGTGACGGTCTCGGCCAGTCCCGATAACAGCCACTTCACCACGGTGGATAGCTTCGCTGCCGCGGCCTCTACCGCCAAGCTTTACACGGCGACCACGGTGGGCGGCGCCACCGCGATCTCGCCGCTGTCCTTCCCCTACGTCATGGTTTCGGTGGGGCCCTGCGGCGCGGGCAACACCTCGACGCTCTCCCTCGGCGCGAAATAAGGCGCAGGCCCCCATGTCCTATGCCGTCGTCACCACCGTCATTTCGGCGGCCGCGAAGTATGATTTGACCGATCTGGCCACGGTGAAGACCGAACTAAACCTCTCGAGTTTCACCAACGATGCCTGGCTTGCCCAGGCAATCACCCAGGTCTCGAAAACCATCGCGCGCCATTGCAAGCGCAGTTTCGTGCCGGAGCAGGTGCAGGATGTCTTCGATGTCCAGCAGGATCCCTATCCCTATCAGACCCCCGGCGGCTTCGCGCAGCTGCAGCTAACCCGCTGGCCGGTGCTGGCGGTGCGCTCGGTGGTACAAAGTGTCGCGCTTAACACGACGCAGGCCCTGAGCGAGGGGATAGACTTTCGTACTGATCCGGCCACTGGTTGTCTGCTGCGGCTCAATCCCTTCACCGGCGCGGTCTCGACCTGGGAGGCGGTGCCGGTCACAGTGATTTACACCGCGGGCTATGGCGCGCTGGTGATGGAAGCCGGCACGGTGCCTGCGGCTGCGCCCTATGCGGTCACGGTGTCGCAGGCGGCGAGTTTTTCCTGCGATCAGGCGGTCAGCTATGCCAACGGCGCGAGCCTCACGCCGGTGACAAGCCTGCCCATGAAGGGGCAGTACAGCGTTGCGGCCGGGGTCTACACCTTCGCGGCGGCCGATACCGGTTCCGCGCTGACCTTCAGCTATGCCACCGCTAGCGTGCCCGAGGATCTGGTGGAGATTGCCCTCCGGCTGATCACCGTCCGCTTCAAGGCCAAGGACCGCGACCCGACGCTCATTCAGCAGGACACGCCGGGGATCGGCACCCAGCGCTGGTGGTTTGGCGGCGCGCCCGGCCAGAAAGGGCCATTCCCGCCCGATATCACCGCTACGCTCAATGATTACCGCACGCCGACTGTCGCCTGAGGAAAAGCGCGATGAGTATGATTCATCTCGATGTGACTGGCACCCGCCAGGTCGGTCTGCGCTTCGATGCGTTTCCCGATGAGCTGCGCGCTGCGCTCCGCCAGGAGATTGATGCGCTCTCGCTCGAACTGTTCGCGCGGGTCGAGGCCGCCACGCCAAGCCTCACCGGTAAGTTGCGCAGTCAGGAGCGGGTGCGGCTGTTCGATGATGCCACCCGCATCACCGGCTATGTCGATATCGCCGGGCAAGGCAGCGGTGGCGGTTCGGATTTCGCCAAGGCCGGTGCTCTTGAATATGGCGCGCACCGGCCCACCAAGGTCTCCGCCCATTGGGCCCATCTGTTTGGTCGTCCCGAAGCGGTCATGGTCGCGGCCTATACCAGAACGCCCAACATCGAAGAACGCGCCTTCGAGCGCGGACCGCTGGTCGCCATGCAGCCCGAGATCTTGTCGCGGCTGAATGCGGTGGTCGAAAAATCTGTGGCTGGAGCCAACGCATGAGCGCCGACATCGAAACCGTGATGGCGGCGCTGCTGAGCCATATTCAGGGCAACACCACCTCCTTCCTGACCACGGGTCGCCGGGTGCTGCACTGGACGCAAGTTGCCGATCAGCCCGCGCTGTTCATCCGCCGCACCGGCATGCTCGATCACTACAATGGCAGCATGCCGATCAGGACCATCGAATGCGAGGTCTGGATCTATTGCAACGCCGGGCAAGACCCCGATCTGCCGCCCGATCAGGGGCTGACCGATCTGGAGAACGAAGTCCGAGCCAGCCTCGCGCCCGATGATCAGAACCGCTTCACGCTCGGTGGTTTGGTTTATTGGTGCCGCGTTGAGGGCAAGAGCGACATTTCTCCCGGCGATCAGGGCAACCAGGCCATCGCCCGCATTCCCATCCACATCACCTTGCCCTGAACCCAAATCAGCAGGACTTAACCCATGCGCTATGCAGCCCCCCCTCACGTAACCGGTATTACGCTCTCGACCGGGCCCCTTGTGGTCGTCGATGGCTTCATCGATGTGCCCGACGACCTATCGCTCGGCGATATCGGCGGCCTGATCAACAATGGGTTCTATCCGGCGCCGCCAGAGGGCTCGCCGTCTGAGAGTCCCACGCCTGTCAAGACCGCCCCGCCGGCCAAGGCTTCGCCGCCCACGCCTGAGATCAAGGGCGATGCACCGGCTCCCACGACACAAAGTCCGTCCACCTGATCCCCGCTTAACCAACCCGGCCATCCGGCCACCACGACACCCTCGGAGCCTGCGCTCCGGGGGTTTTTCTTTGCCTCAAGGAAATACCTATGGCTGCAAATGACACCTTTGCCTTCGGCGCGGGCAATCTCTGGATGAGCCAGCTCACCGACTTTACTGGCACCGCGATCGCGCTGCCGACCCCGCTGCTGATCGGCACCATGCAGGACGTCAGCGTTGATTTCTCCTGGGATGAAAAGCCGCTCCACGGCCAGAACATGGCCGCCGTCGCTAACGCGCGCGGCAAGCTCAAGATCTCTGGCAAGGCCAAGTTCGCTCGTCTCGACGGCCTTCTGTTCCAGTCGGTCATCACCGGCCAGCCCATCACCAGTGCCCTTGCTGGCATCAATTACGACACGACCGGCACGCTCATCCCGGCCACGCCCTACACGATCACGCCGACCGTGCCATCGTTGGGCACCTGGTCGCGCGCGCTCTCGGTGCGCGATGGTCTCGGCAATACCTACGTGCAGGTGGCGAGCGCGCCTGCCACTGGCCAGTACAGTGTTGCCGCTGGCGTCTATACCTTCGCCGCCGCTGACACCGGCAAGAAGGTATTCATCGACTATGTCTACACAGCTACCTCGACCACGGCGAAAACGGCGCTGGTCGTGAACGCGCCGATGGGGGCCGCGCCAACCTTCAAAGCCGACTTCATGAACCCGCGCAGCGGCATGACTCTGACCCTCTACTCCGCCATGATCCAGAAGTTCAGCTTTGCCACCAAGCAGGATGACTGGACCATCAACGAGGTGGACTTCAGCGGCTTTGCTGACGCCAACCAGAATATCTTCCAGTTCGGGACGATCGCATAATGGCTGGTCTGACAATCGCGGGGCGGTCTTTCGAGATCGCGCCCTACAAGCTCGGGGCGCTGCGCCGGGCGGCGCCGCATATCGATGCCATTAATGCGGGGGCCTCGATCAGTACTGTCGAAGGCATGATGGAGAACATCGAGCACGTCATCGGCGTGCTTGCGGTGGGCCTCACCAAGATCGACCCGGCGATGACGGCCGAGACGCTATTGGACATGGTTGGCATCGACGACATGGCCGCGCTCAGCACCGCCCTGACCGATGTCCTGCAGGAGTCCGGGCTTGCCCCCAAGGGGGAAGCGATGGCTCCTTCCGAGCCGCAGACGGCGGGAGCCTGAGAGAGCAACTCGCCGATATCGTCTGCGGCCTGATTGCGGCGGGCGTTGAAGGCGGATGCAAGGCACAGATCGAAGCCGACTGGGACTTGCATGATTATCGTGATCTGCGGTCATTCTGGGAGCGCAATGGTCCGCCACTGCATGTTGCGGTGCAGGTAATCGGCC
>CAIOKP010000195.1 GCA_903858875.1 uncultured Sphingomonadales bacterium | reverse complement strand
GTGCACGAGATCACCGCCTACATCCATAAAATCAAGGCCGACCTCGTTATCGTCGGCCACAGTAACAAGGGGTTGCTGGAACGCTGGATCGAAGGCTCTATCGGGCGAGATTTGCTGAATGATCCGCCTTGCAGCCTGCTGATCGCGGTCAATCATCCGGCACAATCTCAATAAAGCCGGCACGCTGCTTTTTCCTTCGCCGCCAGCGCACATAATCGCGCCAACAAGCCGAGCAATGTGCCCGCCCGCCTAACCATCGCCCATATTACCCATAACCGACACAGTCGGCGGAGCCCCACCATGTATGCAACCCAAATCGCCTGTCACGCCCTCTCGAACAGGGCCGTAGCCAATACGTTGATTACAGTGATTGCGCGCGCCGCACGCACCGATGTCGCATCGCGGCGTGCGATCGCGCCTGAACGCAAGGTGTTGCGCCAGGAAATGGCACCCGCCATCGCCAGCAACCCGTCACCCAAAGCCATGCTGCGTGAAGAGATCGCCGTTTGGGTCTACGAAGGCGGCAGCGGCGACGAAGTGACATGAGGCCGACATAAACCCATGGCGCACACGCCTCCTGCTGATCCGGCACCAGCTATCATCACGCCACCGGACGCGCCACGCCATCTTAACCGCAAGGTGCTCGGTTGGGGTGCAGGCGCGCTTGCCCTGATCGTCGGGGCGGCGGCATGGTTTTTCGCCGATCGCGCGCCCGCGATCAGCTATACCATCGCCCCCGTCACCCGCGGCGATGTCACCACCACCATCACCGCCAGCGGCACGGTCAATCCGGTGGTGACGATACAGGTTGGCACCTATGTTTCGGGCACGATCATCGACCTGCCGTGCGATTACAATACGCGGGTTGCCAAAGGGCAGTTGTGCGCCAAGATCGATCCGGCACCCTATCAGATCATCGTCGATGAAAATCAGGCCCAACTGGCCACCGCCCGTGCACAATTGGTCAAGGATCAGGCCAATGCGGTCTACACCGCTATCAGCAATCAACGCGCGGCCTTGCTGTGGAAACAGGATTCCACCTCACACGACGCCGCCGACGCCGCCTTCAACGCCGACCGACAGGCGCGCGCGCTGGTCAGCCTTGATGCAGCACAGGTGACCGAAAAGGCCGCCACACTGAAGGCCTCACAGATCAACCTCAACTATACCAACATCATTTCGCCGGTCGATGGCACCGTCGTCTCGCGCAATGTCACCGCCGGACAAACCGTCGCCGCCAGCCTTGCCACCCCCACCCTGTTCCTGATCGCCAAAGACCTGACGCAGATGCAGGTCGATGCCAATGTCAGCGAATCGGATATCGCCGGCGCCACCCAAAATGCCGCCGCCCGCTTTACCGTTGACGCCTTTCCCGGCCGCACCTTCGCAGGCCACGTCGCGCAGGTGCGACAGGCCCCGGTCAGCGTGCAGAACGTCATTACCTACGATGTGGTGATTGCGGCCGCCAACCCCGCCATGCTGCTGAAGCCGGGCATGACCGCCACCGCACGTATCGCCACGGCCACGGCGCATGGCGTGCTGCGCGTGCCGTCGGCAGCGCTGCGTTTTGTACCCACCGCCGCCAAGCGGCCCACCGACCACGCCGCCTCGCTAGTCTGGGTAATACGCGACGCCAAGCCGGTGGCCATACCGGTCGTCGTGGGCCTCAATGACGACAGCTTTGCCCAGATCCGTTCCGGCGCCTTGAAGGCCGGCGACCAGGTGATCGTTGCCCAATCCGCCTCTGATGCCCCCTCCACGGGCGCCCCCTCCCATGCGCTCAGGCTTTAGGCCTGTGACGTGAGCGATGCCGTCATCAGCCTTGTCGACCTGAAACGCGACTTTGTACTGGGTGACACCCAAGTCCTCGCACTACAGGGCATCAATCTGCACATTCAGCCGGGCGAATTCGTCGCCATCATGGGCTCGTCGGGCTCGGGCAAATCGACGTTGATGAACATCATCGGCTGCCTCGATCAACCGACCAGCGGCCAGTATATCTTCGAGGGCCGCGAGGTTGCCCGCCTGTCCGAGCCGGAATTGGCCAGCATCCGCAGCCGGCGGATCGGTTTTGTGTTCCAGAACTTCAATCTGCTGGCCCGCTCCAGCGCGCTGGAAAATGTCATCCTGCCACTGTTGTATGGCGCGGCGGCCTCGCTCAGCGGCGCCCAGCGCGCGGCGCGCGGCCGCGAGGCATTGGCCGGTGTGGGCCTTGCAACCCGCGAACGCAACACCCCAAGCCAGCTGTCGGGCGGCCAGCAACAACGCGTGGCGCTGGCCCGCGCGCTGATCAACCGTCCCGCCGTTTTGCTAGCCGACGAGCCGACCGGCAACCTTGACACCCGCACCTCGCACGAGATCATGGACATCATCCGCAAGCTCAACCGCGACGAGGGCGTGACAGTGATCCTGGTCACCCATGAGAGCGACATCGGCGCCTATGCCGACCGGATGATCGTGATGCGCGATGGCAAAATCATCTCGGACGCGCGCCAAGAGGCCGTTGCCAGCGAACCCGTACCCGCAGGCCAGGCGGCGCCCACCCTGCCCGCACCCTTGCTCGCGCAGGACGCAGGGCTGCATATGGCGTTTTTGTCGATGGTGTTTTCGGCCTCGGTTCAGGCCTTGGCGCGCAACAAGCTGCGCTCCATGCTGACCATGCTGGGGGTGTTTATCCGGGTTGCGGCGCTCATCGCGATGGTGGCGATCGGCAATGGGGCCAGCGCCGCCGTCAAGAAACAGCTCGAAAGCCTTGGCACCAACATGGTGGTGATCCAGCCGGGCGCGACGAGCACCGGTGGCGTCAGGGCGGGCGCGGGCAGCGCCTCAACGCTCACCGTCACCGATGCCCAAACGATCTTGCGCGATGATCACGACGTGGCGCAGGTCAGCTTCCTGACGCGCCAGTCGGGTCAGGTGGAATATGGCGACCAGAACTGGACCACCGCCATACAAGGGGTTACACCCAGCTATCTGAACATCGTCAGCTGGCGCATCGCCGAGGGCGCCACCATGACCGAGCAGCAGAACGACAGCGCGCAAACCGTCTGCCTGATTGGCCAGACCGTCTATCAGAACCTATTCGGCCCGGGTGAAAGCCCCATCGGTGCGGTGATCCTGATCAAGGGCGTGCCGATGCGGGTGATCGGCCTTTTGGCGGGCAAGGGCCAGACCGGCTTCGGGCAGGATCAGGACGATCTGGTGATCATCCCCTTCACCACCGCCGAACGCAAGGTGCTGGGCGTCGCCGCGCCGCAGGCATCGCAAAATCAGGTCAGCGCCACCTATCCCCCCGCCGTCAACCCCTTTGGCCTCACGCCACGTATGACGGGCTACGTCAACAGCATCTATGTGCAGGCCGCCAGCTCCAATCTGGTCACCCCCGCCATCGCGCAAGTCACCGCGACACTGGCCAAGGCCCACCATATCGCGCGCGGCACCCTACCCGATTTCTCTGTGCGCAACCTCAGCCAGATCGCCGAGGCCCAGGAAAGCAGCAGTCAGGTGATGGCCGCCTTGCTGGCGATGGTGGCATCTATCTCGCTGGTGGTCGGCGGCATCGGGATCATGAACATCCTGTTGGTGTCGGTCACCGAACGCACCCGAGAAATCGGCATCCGCATGGCCATCGGCGCCCAGCGTTTGCAGGTCTTGTTGCAGTTTCTGATGGAATCGGTGTTGCTTAGCGTTGTGGGCGGGGCGGCGGGGATTGTCGCGGGGGTGGCCGTATCGATCGTGATTTCGATATTCGCCGGCTGGCCGGTCGCGGTGTCGGTGCCGGCTGTGCTGGGCGGCTTTGGTTTTTCGGCCGCTGTCGGCATATTCTTTGGCTATTACCCCGCCCGCAAGGCGGCCAACCTCAATCCGATTGATGCGCTGCATTACGAATAGCGCGCGCAGTGGGTAGATTCCGATACTGCCCACCATCATCAGCCCGCCTAATCTGCCAGAGCCAGAGCCCCACCGGCTCACCGCAACATTTGGATCAACCATGGATCACGACCGCATTCTACAAGAAGCTGTGCTCGCTGAATTCGCATGGGAGCCCTGCATTTCAGCCGCGCATATCGGGGTCACCGCCAAGGATGGCGTCGTCACGCTGACCGGATTTGTGCCAAACTACCTGCAAAAGCTGGCCGCCGAACGCGCCACCGGGCGGGTCAAGGGCGTGAAAGCCATCGCCGAGGACCTCAAGGTCCGCCTGCCCGATTTCAGCGAACACAGCGACGAGGACATCGCCCGCGCCGCGCTCGACAGGATCGCATGGGAAGTGGCCGTCCCGAACAGCAATATCACAATAAAGGTCGAGCAAGGTTGGGTAACGCTGGGCGGCAGCGGCCACGGCATGGGCGGCGCCTGGCACCACGGATGTTGAAAACGAGCTGACCGTCATTGGCTAGGCGTTTTCGTCCATATCAAGCGGCAAGACGGCCCCAGCCAAGACCGCCAGATGCAAGTCCACAGCGTATAAACTGAAGGCCAGTGGTTGGTGAACCGGTTGTCACGTTGGCTGTATGCTAACGCCACCCGGCCCAACCACTGCCCCGCATTCCCTGTGTGGTCATCGCGCTTTGTCTGGCGCATTCGTCATCGGGGTTTTAGGCAGATTGTCCGTGTCCGAGCACGAACCGGCTCTCGACAAAGGCCTGATGGCGCGTATCTGTCCGATCCATATCCACCACGCCGCCAATCAGGGCACCGCCCGCAGCGCCAATCGCCGCACCGTAATCTCGCCGCGCTGGTCGCGTTGCCGGAGCGCATGGAGGCCATTGTAAGCCTTGCCTTTGTCGTCAAAGGTGACGGTCACGAAATTGCGCATGGGATCGCTCCTATGTCTTCGTGGATGCGGCCGAACGCTTGGCGGCGACGGCTTCGCTGATCTTTTGAACGGAGGCGCGCGCATCAAGGATGGCATGTCGGAACGAATGCTCGGCTTCGTGCCCGGAATTGTTCAGAGCTTGCGCTGCGTGGCCGGCGGTGGCCTGAAGGTAGGTCACAGCCTCGCCAACGGTCTGCTTTGTTGCTGTGGCCTGGGCGTCGAGCGAACTTCCAATCGAATCCGCGATGGCCCGGGCCTTAACCGGCAAAGCCTCAAGATCGCTCCTGATGACTTCACCATGCTTGACCACGGCATCGCTGAGCGCATCGTGCAATTCTTGCGCGGCGGCCCGTGCATGACAGAGCGCATCCTTAACTTTCGCGTGAGCTTCTGCAGTCGTAGACATGACGCGTTCTCCTGTTTCCTCGATCCGATGAACCCTTGGGTATGGTTTCAAGCTCGGCAAAGAAAGGCGCGGAATCTACGCATGGGCGCAGCATGGCAACACGCGCAAATGGCGCGTGGCAAATGTGAGTGATTTCCGATGATGGTTAAGGCTGATCCGTATGGGTAGGTCGGGCCAACGCCAATCGGTAGGAGCCTGTATTTTGGAACTGAAACACGCCATCTATGACAGACGTGCCACGCGCGCTTACAGTGCCGAGGCCGTGGCTCAGGCAGATCTGGAAGCGCTGATCGATGCCGCGATTCAGGCGCCAAGCGCGAACAACCTTCAGCCTTGGGCCTTTTGCATTTTGCGCAATTCGGCCTTGCTGACGCGCATATCCGAAGAGGCCAAGGCGCTGATGTTGCAAAGCTCGCCTGCGACTGTCCCCTCTCCCCATGTCGAGGAGATGCTTGGCAATCCGGATTACCAGATTTTCTATCACGCCCCGGCGCTCATATTGATCTGTGCGGTCGGGGACGACAGCTGGTCACAGATAGATTGCACCCTGGCCGCGCAAAACCTGATGCTGGCGGCACATGGCACAGGGCTCGCCACATGCTGGATCGGTTTTGCGCAAGTCTGGCTGGAAACCGACGAAGGCCGCGCCGCGCTGGATTTGCCCGCCAATTGGAAGCCCGTGGCGCCGATCATCGTCGGCCATCCCAGCGGCGTCACGCTGCCCCCCTCGCGCCACACGCCAAAGCTGGTGTGGCGCGACTGAACATCTGTGATTTGGGGCGCAAGGGCCTCCACCAAGGCCCTTGCGCCCCAATGAACCCAGCCGCCCTGACCGCTTGCAATGCGCTGGCGGCCAGGCGTTGGTCTGGCTATCCAGCCGCTAGCAATGCGACGCCTGCGGCAATAATCTCGCCATCGGACATATGCGATATATCGACGCGTTCGCGCGCCACGATCCGGCCAGCGATGGCCGGGTGATGGCGCGTAAGGTAATCGACGAGATAGGCCCCGGCGTTGCTCCGGCCCTTGCCATCGCTCAAGATGACGATGCGTTGGGCGGGTTTCAGATCAATCGAGACGCTTTCGTAATAGTCATCTTCTTCCGCCGCATGGCCGCCGTCATGATCATCGTTGCCCTGCTTGTGCTCAAGCCTGCGTCGCAAGCCGTCGTCATCATCAGAGGTGTGGATACGCGGAGCAGAGGGATCGCCATCCGCGCCGCCCAAGCCGAACAGTTTGGCATGCTGATGGTCGATCAAAACGATGCAGTGTCCCGGCGCCTGAGCGAGCCGGGCATGGGGCGCTGTTGCGCCATTCACACCGTCTGGGGTTACACCGACCTTGGTCAGCAAGTCGCGCAGATCACGCATGTCATCGCCGTCCAGATCCTTGGCATGCGATTGGCCAAGACGGATATGATCGGTGCCGATGGTCACGTCGTAACCACCCCCGTGCCGTTCGCGCACCTTGCCCAGATGATGGAGCAAGGCGATGGCATCGTGCCATTCGACATTGTGGGGAGCAGGATGCCGTAGGATGGCCGCGAGAGTCTTGCGCTGATGGCCGCTCAAAGGGGTGTTGTTCATGTGTATACGCTCTCCGAATAGTCGTCAGGCCAAGGCGCCTTGCGCATTTTATCCAGCCCGGTTGGAAGCCAGATCAATCACAAAACGATAGCGGACTTGCTTGTTCTCGACCCGTAGATAGGCATCGGTGATTTGATCGGGGCGGATCAGTTCGATCTGTGGGCGGATGGCGTTGGCGCAGCAATAGTCCACCAGATCCTGCGTTTCGGGCATGCCGCCGATGCAGGATCCCACCAGCGAGCGGCGCTGATCCCAAAGCCCGGCCCCGGTCACACCGCCAATGATCCCTGGCGCCCCCACATTGACGAAGGCGCCATCCTGTCGGACCATCGGCAGAAACGGTGCCAGATCAAAGGGAAAGGGAATGGTCGAGAGCATGAAATCGAACTGCTTGGCCAATTCGTCGGCCAATGGGATGGGATTGCTCGCCTCTGGATGCCAGACGACGACGTCCTTGGCGCCCATGTCATAGGCATCTTGAACCTTGTCCTCGCTGGTGGTGAAGACGGTGGCCTCGGCCCCGCGATGGACCGCCAGTTTGAGCGCCATATGCCCTAGCCCGCCAAGACCGATCACCGCAAAGCCCTGCCCGGAACCCAGCCGCCAATGCTGCATCGGGGAAAATGTGGTCACACCCGAACACAGCAGCGGCGCCGTCGTTGCCAGATCCGCCCCATCGGGCACCTTGACCACAAAGCGTTCGCGCACCACGATCCTTTCGCTATAGCCGCCTTGCGTTTGCGCATCGCCTCGCGGATCGGGCGAGGCGTAGGTCAAGGTCGCGCCGGCGGTGCAATATTGCTCGAGCCCCGCTTCACAATTGGCGCATGTGCAGCAACTGTCGACCATGCAGCCGACGCCCGCGTAATCTCCGGGGCTAAAGCGGGTAACGGCTTGGCCTACCGCGGTGACCCGCCCGACAAATTCATGGCCCGGCACCATCGGATAGCGCTGTTCGCCCCATTCGCCGCGAACCATGTGGATGTCACTATGGCACACGCCGCAATAGAGGATATCGATCGCCACATCGTCAGGCAACAAAGCGCGCCGCTCGATAGACATCTGCGCAATCGGACCGTTCTCGCCCAAGGCGCCATAGGCACGCGTGGTGGCGCAAAAGGCTGGATCGATATGCGGGACGCTGGTGTGAGAAGGTTTGGTTTCCGAAATGTCCGCGAATTTCTCCGGGAAGAATGTTTCAGGCATGCAGGTCTCCATGATCTCCAGACCGGTCAGGCGGATCGGGCCGATGGCAATAAATGTGCAGATGAGGTGCGCTCGAAGGCCCCCGCATGGCAGCATCGGAAACTACCCAATGCGGCGCATAGGGCAGTTTCCGATGCTGCCGTCGCGCACCCAGTGGGGGGAATACAATTGTCACACCATGGCTTGCATCACCGCTGCCGGGCGCCGGGCCGATTGGCGAGGCTTGGCTGTTGAGCGACCGCGCCGATAATCCCGGCCGCATAGCCGAAGGGCCCCTGAAAGGGCAGACGC
>CAIOKP010000194.1 GCA_903858875.1 uncultured Sphingomonadales bacterium | reverse complement strand
GCGCCGAACGGGTCGTATTCCGACTCGCTGCGTTTGGTAAAGCCCGACAGGCCGCCACCCTGACGCAAGGTGCGCATCCGGTCGCGCCGCCCGGTTAGAATCTTGTGCGGATAGGCCTGATGCCCGACATCCCAGATCACCTTGTCGCGCGGCGTTTCGAACACATAGTGTAACGCCACGGTCAATTCGACCACGCCCAGCCCCGACCCAAGATGCCCGCCGGTCTGACCCACACAGTGGATCATTTCATTGCGAACATCATCGGCAAGGGCCCGCAATTCGGCCATTCCCAACCCGCGCATATCCGCAGGTACTTTTACGCGATCAAGGATCGGTGTCGCCAGCTCAGCTTCCATAGGTCAATGCCTTACACGCCACTTTGCCGCCTGTCGATTGATCCTGTTATGCAATCGTGCGCCGGTGCGTTGCCCTTTGTGCCCTGTGGCCGGGGACATATCCCAATGGCCGGGTTTGCATGACGCTGGCACGGGCGGTATCGCGGCGCAAGGACGAGTGCAAAAGGCACAAGGTTTGGAGAGATGCGATGGTAAAGGTGATGCGCGGGCAGAGCGGTATCGCGGGCGGCGCGCTGGCCTTGGTGCTGGCCTTGGGCGGGCAGGCGGCGCGGGCAGATACCGCAGAGGCCCCCGATACCACGATTGTCGTGACCGGGCGCGGCCTGGCCAGCGCGCCGGCGACACCGGCCTATGATGTGCAGGTGCTGGACCGCGATGCCATCACCGGATCGGTGTCGGGGCGGATCGAGGATGTCTTGTCGAATGTCGCAGGTTTTCAACAATTCCGTCGGTCGGATAGTCGGTCGACCAACCCGTCGTCGCAAGGCGTGACGTTGCGCGCGCTGGGGGGTAATGCGGCGGCGCGGACCTTAGTGTTGCTCGACGGGGTGCCGATGGCGGACCCGATGTTCGGCTCGGTGCCGTTGTCGGCGATTGCGCCCGAACGGTTGGGCGCGGTGCGGGTGACGCGCGGCGGCGGGTCAGGCGCGTTTGGCTCTGGCGCGGTGGCCGGCACGATCGAGATGGACAGCGCCGATGCGCGCACGCTGGGCCGCGTATCGGGCGAGGCGATGGTCGATGATCGCGGCGAGACGGTGCTGTCGGGCGGCATTGCGCCGCAATTGGGGGCGGGGTTTGCCGAAGTGTCGGGCCGCTGGGACCATGGCGCGGGATTTTGGACCACGCCCATCGACCAACGCGTACCTGCCAGCGCAAAGGCGGCCTATGACAGCTGGTCCGTGGCAGCGCGCGGCGTCGCGCCGGTGACAGATACTATCGAATTGCAGGCGCGGGCGTTGGCCTATGATGACCACCGCACCTTGCGCTTTGCTGGCGCGAACAGTGCGTCGAGCGGTGAGGATGCCTCGCTGCGCTTCGTCGGGCGGGGGCCTTGGCAATTCGACGTGCTGGGCTATTTGCAGGATCGCGGTTTTTCGAATGTGGTGATTTCCTCGACGACGTTCCGCCCGACGCTGGATCAGCGGCGGACGCCGGCCACCGGCATGGGCGGCAAGATCGAGATCCGTCCGCCGGTGGGCGATGCGCATGTGCTGCGGATGGGTGGCGATTGGCGGCGCGCGATCGGCGATCTGTCCGAGGTCAGCTATAACAGCACGACGGGCGCGGTGACCGGATACCGGCGCGCAGGCGGCGTGAATGATGACCTCGGCCTGTTTGCCGAGGATGACTGGACATTGGGCGGGCTGACGCTGACTGGCGGCGCGCGGGCGGATCATACATCGATTTCGGATGGCTATGTGACGTTGCAGGGGGCGACGGGCGCGGTGACGTCGGACAACCATTACGGCGCCCGTGCCGATTGGACCGTGACCGGGCGCGGCGGGGCTTTGTTGCGCGTGGCACAGGGCGTGGAATTGCGCGGATCGGCCTATAGCGGCCTGCGTCAGCCGACGATCAACGAATTGTATCGGACGTTCACCGTGTTTCCGGTGACGACCAATGCCAATCCGGCCTTGGGCAATGAAATGTTGAAGGGCGCGGAGGGTGGCGTCGATGTGACACCAATGCCGGGGCTGAAACTGTCGGCGACGGCATTCACCAACCGGGTCGAACACGCCATTGCCAATGTCACCACCGGCGTAAACCTGCGCCAGCGGCAGAACGTCGATGCGATCCGGGCCAAGGGCTTGGAATTTGCCGCTAGCGCGACGGCGGGGCGGTTCAGCCTCGACGGGTCACTGGCGCTGACCGATGCGGTCGTGGAGGCCAGCGGCGCGCAAGCCGGGATCAACGGATTGCGCCCGGCCCAGACGCCCAAGATTGCCGCCAGCGCGACGCTGAACTGGCGGCCTGCGCCCCGTTGGCAGGCGGCGGTCAGCTTGCGCTATCTGGCGTCGCAATATGAGGACGACCTCAATAGCGCCAATTCGCTGATGCCAGCCGCGACGACGATTGGCGCCTTTGTGCAGGCACCGCTGGGCGGGACGTTCACGCTGGTGCTGCGAGGGGAAAATCTGGCCAATGTGTCGGTCGTTACGCGCAATCAGGCGGGTAGCATCGACATTGGCACGCCGCGCACGATTTGGGCCGGGGTGCGGGTGGGGTTGAAATAGGATACTTGTAACGGGCGGCCGGGGCGGGCATGGGATAGGCCTATGTCCAGCCTGACCGTCAATGGCCGACCGCTCGATTTCCATATGGATCCCCATACGCCATTGCTGTGGGCCTTGCGCGATGGCGCCAATCTGACCGGCACGAAATACGGCTGCGGTGCGGGGGATTGTGGCGCTTGCATGGTGCTGGTCGATGGCCAGGCGGTGAAATCCTGCCAGATGACGCTGGGCGAAGCGCAGGGGCGCGGTGTGACGACCATCGAGGGGTTGAGCCGCGACCGGTCGCACCCGGTGCAACAGGCTTTGGTGGCGGAACAGGCGATCCAGTGCGGGTTTTGCACGCCGGGCATCGCAATCGCCGCCGCCGCGCTATTGGCCAGCAATGCAGACCCTAGCGTCGAGGCGATCAAGGCCGGGATACCCAACCTTTGCAGGTGCGGCGTCTATCCGCGATTGGTGCGCGCGGTGCAGCGGGCCGGGCGGGTGATGCGCGGGGTTGAGCATATCGCCGCTGCGCCCGCGCCCGGCATCGCACCAAAGGATGCGGCGCAGGTCGTGCCCGCGATGCATCACGATTGATTCTGTTTGAAAGGCACGCCTGAGATGAAAGCGACGATCTGGCACAACCCGGCCTGCGGCACATCGCGCAAGACGCTGGCGATTTTGGCGGATGCGCCCGGTGTCGAGGTGACGGTCGTCGAATATCTGAAGACGCCGCCCACCGCGGATAAGCTCGCACAATTGTATCGCGATGCCGAGATGACTCCGCAGGCAGGGCTGCGTTTGCGCGGCACCGATGCGGCCGAGCGCGGCTTGACCGAGGCCGACGCAGCGACGGTTCTGGCGGCAATGGTGGCAGGGCCAGCGCTGATCGAGCGGCCATTGGTCGAAACCGACCGGGGGGTGCGCCTGTGCCGCCCGCAGGATCGGGTGTTCGAAATCTTGTGATAAACGCCCGCGTGGTGCATTTATCCACCGCCCAGCGGCAACCGTCCCATTTGCGGGCCCGTCATGGCGAATGGCCGCTTGCCAAGCCCTGCCAAGTTTGCGTACGAACTATCACCAATTTGCAACAATGCAGGACCTGACCCGAAGATGACGACCGACTTTGCCAGCGAAGCGCCGCTGATCCGGATAAAGCGTCGCATGAAAGCGGCGTTGGGCCCGTGGGGTGTGTTTTTCGAGGGCTTCGTCAAGAACCCGGTGATGGTCGGCTCGATCGTCCCGTCCTCCCGCTTTACCATCGCCAAGATGTTGGGGCCGGTCGATTGGGACAATACCAAGCTGTTCGTCGAATATGGCCCGGGGGTCGGCACATTCTGCCGCCCGGTGCTCGACCGGTTGCGGCGGGATGGCATGTTGATTGTGATCGACACCAACCCCGATTTCATCGACTATCTGAAGCACTCGATTACCGACAGCCGGTTTGTCGCGGTTAACGGATCAGCGGCCGATGTCGAGGATATCGTGCGGGCGCATGGCCATGAAAAAGCCGACTATGTGCTGTCTGGCCTGCCGTTTTCGACGCTGCCCGATGGCGTGGGGCCGGCGATTGCGGCGGCGACCTATCGCGTGCTGCGCCGCGGCGGGGCGTTCCTCGTCTATCAGTTCACGCCGCGCGCTGGCGATTTCATGGCGCAGTTCTTTGCCCGTATCGACAAGGGGTTGGAGTGGATCAACGTTCCGCCGTGCTTCCTGTTTTGGGGGTGGAAGGACGAGGACTGATTTCTAGAGGTTGAGGTGCAGGGGGTATTGCCCCCACCCCTTCCCGCGGGGCACGCCCCAACCTATGGGGAGCGCGACGGCGGGGACCCTCCTGCCTCTCTCCTCATTCAAACGTCGCCGAAATATCCGCGGCGCTTGGTCCAGCCAATTGGCGATGGATCGCCGCCAATATCGCCGCCATATATAGCGAAAACCCCGCTGCCATCACCGAGGTGATCATCGCCGAGGTGACTTTTGCACCCTCTGGCCCCATCACCATCGCGGCCGCGGTACCGGTCACCGCGACCAATGCGCTCATCACGATCACGATCACTAGCGCCAGCAACATCAGGAACACCAAAAGCCGACCCGCATTGCCACGGGTCAGTTGCCACGACCGCTCGATAGCGCGAATCGGGTTATAGGTGTGTTCGACCGCGACAACCGGCGCGACCAGCACCATCCGCAGCGCGACCACCAGTGCGGCGACCGCCACGCCTGCGATCATCAACAGGATCAACGCGGGCTGCTTGCTGATGGCGGCGACGGTGATCAGCAAGCCGCCAGCAAAGCAGATCACCACCACCAGCAGGAACTGTGCGGCCAAATAGGGAAACAGGCCCCGTGCGCCCTGCCGGATGGCCTGCCCCACGGTCGGGCGGCTGCGATCGGTAAACAGCGTCAGCATTGCCAGCGTGCCCACCGCCTGAAACAGCATCATGGGGATCGCATAGGGGGCGATCTGGAGATAGAAATTCTGCAGCATCTCCATCATTTCGGCTGGCGTCATGTTGGGGCGCGATTGTGGTTCCGGCATGAACAGCGACAATACCAGCCGCGGCAACAGGAAGAACACCCCCGCCAGCGCCAACAGGACATCGCGGTTCGCCGATACGGTGGCGCTGGCCTGACGCCATGCAAGATTGCTGTCGAACTTCATCGTTGGTCCCCTTGGGCCTGCCGGCATGTGGCTGGCCGTCGCTTGCCCCCTTGATAACCGCAGCGAAGTGGGCCAGCAACGAATGATGCAAGGTAAGGACGATATAATGCTGCCCAGCGACTTGCCCGGCGGGATCGAAGTGCGGCGCGAGGTAGCGCAGGTGCCGTATCGCGCGGCGCTTGACGCCCAAACGACGCGCAATGCGGCCATCGCGGCGGGCGAGGCGCGCGAGTTGATCTGGCTGCTCGAACATCAGCCGGTCTATACAGCGGGCACCAGCGCAGTGGCTGATGAGGTGCTTGACCCGCGGTTTGACGTGGTTAGCGCGGGGCGCGGCGGGCGCCATACCTATCACGGGCCGGGGCAGCGGGTGGGCTATGTGTTGCTCGACCTGCGGGCGCGGGCGCGCGATGTGCGTGGGTTTGTCCATTCGCTGGAGGGCTGGGTGATCGACACGCTGGGCGATTTCGGCGTCGAGGCATGGCGCAGCGAGGCCGGCGTCGGCATCTGGACCCGCGACATTGACGGCAACGAGGCAAAGATCGGCGCAATTGGTGTGCGGATTCGCCGCTGGGTGACGATGCATGGCTTTGCGGTCAATCTGTCCCCCGATCTGTCGCATTTTACCGGCATCGTGCCCTGCGGCATTGCAACGCGGGGGGTGACCAGTCTGGCTCGGCTGGGCAAATCGGTGTCAGCGGCGCAATGGGACCGGGCCTTGCTGGCGCGGGCGGGCGAATTTCTGGCACATCTTGACCAGCCGTGCCCGCCCCCGGTATCGGCGCTGGACATGCCGGCTGAGGAGGCCTGAATAGTCATGCGCGCCAATCCCCTTTACCGGCCCCTCTCGCGGGCGATGTTTGTACTGGCAGCGGTAGGCTTGCTGGCGAGCTGTTCAGCCAAGAAGGCCACCAAGAGCGATGACCAGCGCACCGCCACCGGGCAAGTGCTGCCCGGGTCGATCAGCGACGCGATGTTGCCGTATGACACCGCGACATCGACGCCGCCGGTTGCCGCGCGCCATGCGTCGGGCATGAGTAGTGACGGCGGCGATAGCGCCGCGGCCCCCCCCGTCGCCGATAGCAGCGACGCGCCAGCGCCCGAAACGGTGCCGGTGGGCAACAATGCCCCGGCGGGGAATTAACCCACCTTGACCCAATCACATCGGAGTGTCGAGCCGCAATGGCGCTGGCCGCATTTGTTGGCGCTATGCGGTGGCAACATGATCTTGGCGCTGGGGCCGTGGAGCGTTCGATTGGCCGATACCGGGCCGGTGTCGGCGGCATTTTGGCGTCTTTTGCTGGCTTTGCCGGTGCTGGCGGGGTTTGCAATGGCAACACGACAGCGGTTGGTGTTGGCGCGCGGGCCGTTGCTGGCGATGGTCGGCGCGGGGGTGTTTTTCGCTATTGATCTGGCCAGTTGGCATTTGGGGATCGAGCGAACGCGGCTGGCCAATGCCACGTTGTTTGGCAATTCGGGCAGTCTTGTGCTGATGGCCTGGGGGCTGATCGCGATGGGCCGGGGGCCGCGTGGTGGCGAATGGGCGGCGATCGCTTCGGCGCTGACGGGGGCGGCGATTCTGATGGGCCGGTCGCTCGACATCGGGGCGCGGACGCTGGCGGGCGATGTGTTTAGCGTGGCGGCCGGGCTGTTTTATGTCGGCTATCTGTTACTGCTGCAACGGTCACGCGCGACCTTGGGTAGCTGGTCGCTGTTGTTTTGGGCCAGTGCGGCGGGTGCACCGGTGCTTTTGGCCTTCGCGGTGGGGATGGGTGAGCCGGTGTGGCCGGGGTCACATGGTGGCCATTGGTGGCCGTTGATTACGCTGGCGCTGGGCAGTCAGGTGCTGGGGCAGGGGCTGCTAGTCTATGCGCTGCGCCATTTTTCGCCGCTGATGATCGGCCTCGCGCTATTGACCCAGCCGGCGGTCGGGGTGCTGGCTGGCTGGTTTGCTTTTGGCGAGATGCTCAGCCCGATGGACGGGCTGGGCTTGGTGCTGGTCAGCGCCGCGCTGGTGCTGGCGCGGCTGGGCGAGCGGGCCTAGCGCCCGCCCAGATCGCCCTTGCCGACCGTGCCGCTGGCCATCGCCAACATGCGGTCGAGGCTGTCCTTGGCCTTCAGGCGCAGCGTTTCGTCGATCTCGATGCGGGGGGTGAGGTCGCGTAGCGAGAGGTACAGCTTTTCCATCGTGTTGAGCGCCATGTACGGGCAGATGTTGCAGTTGCAATTGCCGTCGGCGCCTGGCGCGCCGATGAACTGCTTGTTGGGCATGGCCAATTGCATCTGGTGGATGATATGCGGCTCGGTCGCGACGATCAGCGTGTCACCCGGCATCGCCTTGGCGAAATTGAGGATGCCGGAGGTGGAGCCAACGTAATCCGCGTGATCGACGATGGTCGGTGGGCATTCGGGGTGGGCGGCGATCGGCGCGCCGGGGTGCTGTGCTTTCAGCTTCAGCAATTCGGTCTCGCTAAACGCCTCGTGCACGATGCAGACGCCCGGCCATAACAGCATGTCGCGGTCGAATTTGCGATTGAGATAGCCGCCCAGATGCCGGTCGGGGCCAAAGATGATCTTTTGGTCACGGGGGATTTGTTGCAGGATCGTCTCGGCGCTGGACGAGGTGACGATGATGTCGGACAGCGCCTTCACCTCGGTCGAACAATTGATATAGGTCAGCGCGATATGGTCGGGGTGCGCGGCCCGGAAGGCGCGGAATTTGTCCGGCGGACAGGCGTCTTCGAGGCTGCACCCCGCGTTCATGTCGGGCAGCACCACGATCTTTTGCGGGGACAGGATCGAGCAAATCCTGGTGGAATTTAAAATAGTGGAGCATGGGCAAAAGTTATGTCACCACCCGCGGCTTGGCAAATGCATGCAGCGGCCCGGGTCTGAACTTGCTACCGTTCCCCCCGACGGGTAGCCTGCGCGTATGTCCCTCGATACAGCGATTGCGGCGCATTTACCCCACTTG
>CAIOKP010000193.1 GCA_903858875.1 uncultured Sphingomonadales bacterium | reverse complement strand
GCTGCGCAGCGGTGCGGCGCAGGACAAGGCTATCCTGCTGTCCAAGCTGATCAGTAGGATCGACCTGCAGGAGGAGGGTGTTGAGCTCACGATTGATCGAGCAGGGTTGCTGGACCTGTTGGGGCTGGATGCCGCCGCAAAAAGCCTCGAGCCACTGGTGCTGACGCTGCCTGCGACCAAGATCCGACGCGGGCATCAATTGCGGCTGATCATCCCCGGCGTCCAGCCGCTCAACATCACACCGGCGACGCGCGACGAGAAACTGGTCGCCCTGATCGCCGAGGCCCATGCGGCGCGCAAGCTCGTCCTTGCCAACCCGGAGCAATCCATCGCGAGCATCGCGGCCAGCCACGGTCGGTGCCGAACCCGGCTTGGCAAGCTGGCGGTGCTGGCGTGCATCGCGCCCGACATCGTCACTGCCATCGTCGAGGGGCGGCAACCCGCCTCGCTTACCGCACGCACCCTGCAGGCTATCGACCTGCCGCTTGGCTGGACAGCCCAGCGGGCGCTGCTCGGCTTTGCCTGAGCCCCCCCCATCACCATTGCAGTCAGGATTTCGCGGCCAGAGACGGCCGCCTTTTTGCGCGTCAATGTTGCGCCATAAAGCCGCGTCTCTGACTGCACTCGCGTTTGGCGCGCAAGCGAATTCCCCCGGAACTGCGCCATTCCTAGCGCCAGTTTGGCTGGGTGCCCCTCTAGGGGGAAGATTTCAGGACTGACTGGTGCGTGGGCCAGTCCGGAGCGAACGCCGCTCTGGTGCCGAGTTCCCTGCCAGCAGGGTATTTTGCAGGGAAATCTGGGAGAATCGCTCACTCCGACTTGAACCTGCAGTCGTGAGACGCCGGGAATCCCGGGCGCGCGAGGCCATTTTCCCTGCTGCGGCGAGCAGGGAAAATTTCAGGGCAAGCAGGGAAAAGCTAGCCATCCATGGGCAGAAATGATGTTGCTGGAAGACGGGGCCATTATCAGGGCCTAGCCAAGCAAGAAGTGGGATTTCGATGCTTGAAAATGGCCCGCCATTTGTTATAACGAATGTATGAACGCAAGTCTCAAAATCACGAAAATCGGCAATTCGGCAGGTGTTGTCCTGCCCAAGGAGATCCTAGCCCGCCTGCGAGCCGGCGTGGGCGACACGCTCTATGTCTCGGAAACGCCCGAGGGCATCCGCATCACAGCCTCCAATCCGGCGTTCGAGGCGAAGATGGCGCTGGCCGAGCAGATCATGCGCGAGGACCGGGATATTCTGCACGTTCTGGCCAAGTAGCGTGACCAAGCCTGTCGAACCGGTCTGGATCGAGACCGAACTCGCGCTTGCCATCCATGATCGCCAGCTTGCCGAGCACGGTGGCCCGATCGGCCTGCGCGATGCTTCGGCGCTGGAATCGGCGCTCGCCCGCGCCCGCAATCAGTGGACGTATGGCGAGACGGATTTATGCGCTCTGGCGGCCGCCTACGCCTATGGCGTGGCGCGGAACCACCCCTTCACGGATGGCAACAAACGAACCGCGTGGGTGTTGGCGCGCCTGTTCCTTTCCCTGAATGACGTGCCCATCAGGTTTGAACCCGGGGATGCCGTGCGGATGGTGCTGCAACTGGCGGCCGGGGAGCTCGAGGAGAAGAAACTGGCGGTGTGGTTCCAGGTGCGGCGGGGTTGAATGCCGTGACGGTCCCGATCATCGGGGAACACGTCGGTATCGCTCCTTTCCGGATTCGGTGTTTTCACCTCTAGTCGATGGGTTGCTGTCGCTGGAATGCGCTCGCTGGAAAGACGGTTGGCGCGCCCTTGCCCGCGCGATCAGGGTTCGAGAGGCCAACTGTCCAGCCTGATATGACGGTGTTTTCCCAACAGGCTTTCCACAAGGTGGAATTCGCGGACGGTCCAGTCAATGGGCTCTACATGGGTTTCAGGGGCGTCACTGAAATCGTAGGACAAGGTGACGTGCGGCGTGAAGCTGCCGTTGATATGGCGCCGCAGCCCCGTCTCGATCAGCGCCGAGCCGAGAGCCGCCCTGAAGCTCCTCAGGGCAGCTAGCTCATCCGAGCCCCTCAGCAGGAATTGTCCGCGGGTGCCGCCAACCCGGTCGAAGACGGTTGGCACTCGATGCGCCTGCCGAGATGGTCAGGCAGGCACTTGCCAAGGGGGGCCTCGCCGCCGCGACGCTGCGCAGCGGTAAAGCGCAGGACAAGGTTATCTTGCTGCTCTAGTTGGTTAGTAGGGTCGACCTGCAGGAGGAGAGCGTAGACCTCACTGTCAACCGATCAGGGCTGTTGGACCTGCTGGGGCTGGATGCCACCGCACAAAGTCTCGAGCCACTGGTGCTGACCCTGCCGGCCACCAAGATCCGGCGCGGGCATCAACTGCGGCTGGTCATCCCCGGCGTCCAGCCGCTCAACATTACCCCTGCCACGCGCGATGAAAAACTGGTCGCCCTGATCGCCGAGGCCCATGCTGCGCGCAAGCTCGTCCTTGCCAACCCGGAGCAATCCATCGCCAGCATCGCGGCCAGTCATGGGCGGTGCCGGACCCGGCTCGGTAAGCTGGCGGCGCTGGCGTGCCTTGCACCGGATATCGTCACCGCCATTGTCGAGGGGCGCCATCCGGCGTCGCTGACCGCGCGCACCCTGCAGGACATCGACCTGCCGCTTGGCTGGACAGACCAGCGGGCGCTGCTCGGCTTCGCCTGAGCCCAAAACCCCACATCTCCCCTGCAGTCAGGATTTGGCGGCCAGAGACGGCCGCCCTTTTCGCGCGTCAATGTTGCGCCATAAAGCCGCGTCTCTGACTGCACTCGCGTTTCGCAAGCAAGCAAATTGCCCCGGAACTGCGCCATTCCTGGCGCCAGTTCGGCGAGGTGCCCCTCTAGGGGGAGGATTTCAGGACTGACTGGTGCGCGAAGCAGTCTGGAGCGAACCGGTCTGTGACCTGTTATCGGCTGATAACAGGGAAAATTCTTCGAAAATTCGGTCAAAACAGGGAGTAGGGGGGAGGAATGGTCTGAGGCTTTAGATGATTATCTATATAAAACATAATTCTACGTATTTTCTGCGTGCTTCCGCAGTGTCGATAACAGGCCTGATATTGGCCATTACAGGCCTTGATAGTCCAGGGTTCTACAAGGGTAATGACGAAGTGGTCTCAGCCCCTTAATCGCGCTTCCCGCGACAGAGATGTTCAAGCAACACGCGGACAGTTTCCCGGTCGCGGGCACCGAGACTTTTAATGTCTCGGAACATGGCGATTAGCTCACCGGGTTGGTCTTGAGGGTCAGGACTTTCTCCAACCAGCATGGACACGCTAACCCGGTACAGGCCTGCAAGTTTAATAAGAACCTCTAGCGTGGGATTCTCAGACTGGCCGTGCTCGAGATTCCAGATGTGGGCCTTTGAGATGCCAATGGCATCGGCCACATTCTGCAGCGATAAGCTGTTTGTAATGCGAAGGTGATTGAGGCGTTGGCCGAGGCCCATGACTTCCATCCGTTCATTTGGTATTGACGAAATCATACCTCGGCTATGGACAATGT
>CAIOKP010000192.1 GCA_903858875.1 uncultured Sphingomonadales bacterium | reverse complement strand
TGCGAACAGGGCAGTTGCACCGCATTGCCCTCATGCGCAGACTGGACAGCGGGGCGCCGCTCTGGCAGGCGTTTTCCCACTATGAACACCGCTGCCATTCCCAATTCGCTGCGTACCCAGCCCGACGATCGTGGTCACTTTGGCCAGTTTGGTGGACGCTATGTCGCTGAAACGCTGATGCCGCTGGTTTTGGCGCTGGAGGCGGAATACAAACGCGCCAAGGCCGACCCGGCATTCCATGCAGAGTTCGAGGATCTGCTCGAACATTACGTCGGCCGGCCCAGCCCGCTGTATTTCGCACCGCGTCTGACGCAAGAATTGGGCGGCGCCCAAGTGTGGTTCAAACGCGACGAACTCAACCACACCGGCGCGCACAAGATCAACAATTGCATCGGCCAGATCCTGCTCGCGATCCGCATGGGCAAGACGCGGATCATCGCGGAAACGGGCGCGGGCCAGCATGGCGTGGCGACGGCGACGGTCTGCGCGCGGTTTGGCCTGCCTTGCGTGGTCTATATGGGCGCCACCGATGTCGCGCGTCAGGCGCCCAACGTGTTCCGCATGAAGCTGCTCGGCGCCGAAGTGGTGCCGGTGACGGCGGGCGCGGCGACGCTGAAGGATGCCATGAACGAGGCTCTGCGCGATTGGGTCGCCAATGTGCAGGACACGTTCTATATCATCGGCACGGCGGCGGGGCCGCACCCCTACCCCGAACTGGTCCGCGATTTCCAAAGCGTGATCGGGCGCGAGGCCCGCGCGCAATTGCTCGAGCGAACCGGGCGTTTGCCCGACTTGCTGGTGGCGGCAATTGGCGGCGGGTCGAACGCGATTGGCCTGTTCCACCCGTTCCTCGATGATGCCAGCGTCAAGATGCTCGGCGTCGAGGCGGCTGGCCATGGGCTGGACAAGGAACATGCGGCCAGCCTCGCAGGCGGTCGCCCTGGCATCCTGCATGGCAACAAGACCTATCTGTTGCAGGATGAGGACGGCCAGATCACCGAAGGCCATTCGATCAGCGCTGGCCTCGATTACCCCGGCATTGGCCCGGAACATTCGTGGCTGAAGGAAATCGGACGGGTGGATTACACCTCTGTCACCGATACCGAGGCGATGGACGGCTTCCAACTGTTGTGCCGGACCGAGGGGATCATCCCCGCGCTGGAACCTGCCCACGCCATCGCCGCGGTCAAGAAAGTCGCGCCGACGATGGGCAAGGATGAGATCATCATCGCCAACCTTTGCGGTCGCGGCGACAAGGACATCTTCACGGTTGCCGACAGGTTGGGCGTGAAGCTGTGATCTTTAACGTTCGACAAGCCATCACATCAGCGCTTGTCGGCACTGCTGCCGCTATGTTGGTCGAACTCGTGATCCATCAAGCTGTCAGCGAGAAAGCGCTTATGCTCGGGCTCGTTGTCGGAGCTGGGCGCCTGATCGAATGGAAGAAAGTATGACTCGCCTCGAAGCCGCCTTTGCCAAGGGCCGCCCCGCCCTCGTCACCTTCATCACTGGCGGCGATCCGACGCCGGACGCGACGCCGGCCATCCTTGATGCGCTGGTTGCAGGCGGCGCCGACGTGATCGAACTGGGCATGCCGTTCTCCGATCCGATGGCCGATGGTCCGGCGATTCAGGCGGCGAATATCCGCGCGCTGGGCGCAGGGACAAAGACCGCGGATATTTTCCGCATCGCCCGCGATTTTCGCGCGCGGCATCCCGCAACGCCGCTGGTGTTGATGGGCTATGCCAACCCTATGATCACGCGCGGCGCCGACTGGTTCGCCAATGCATGCGCGCAAGCGGGCGTCGATGGCATCATCTGTGTCGACATCCCGCCAGAGGAGGACGCCGAAATCGGTCCCGCCCTGCGCGCGGCGGGCGTGGCGTTCATCCGCCTTGCCACGCCGACCACCGACGCCGCGCGATTGCCGCAAGTGCTCGAAGGGTCGGGCGGGTTTCTCTATTACGTCTCGGTCGCGGGGATCACCGGCAAACAAAAGGCCGCGCAGGCCTCGATCGAGGAAGCCGTCGCAAGGCTGAAGGCCAGCACAGACCTGCCGGTCGTGGTCGGCTTTGGCGTCCGAACCCCCGAACAGGCCGCCGCGATTGCCGTTCATGCCGATGGCGTGGTGGTGGGATCGGCGCTGGTCGATCTGGTCGCCGCGCATGGTGCCCATGCCGCCGACGCGGTGCGCGAATTGACCCATGCCTTGTCGCAGGCGGTCCATGGCGCTAAGGGGGCCTGATGAGCTGGCTTAACAAGGTTCGCACCTCGCTTTCCTCGCTGACCGCGAAGAAAGAGACGACGCCCGACAATCTGTGGATCAAATGTCCCAACTGCGGCGAAATGCTGTTCAGTCAGGAATATGAGGCCAACCTGTCGGTGTGCCCGCGCTGTGATCACCACGGCCGCATCCGCACCGACATGCGCCTGGGGCATTTGCTGGACGCCGGGTTTACCGTGCTGCCCAGCCCCAAGGTCAAGGAAGATCCGCTGAAATTCCGCGATACCAAGCGGTATCAGGACCGGATGAAGGCCGCCCGTGCGTCCAACATCCACCCCGATGCGTTGACCAATGCGCTGGGTGCGATCGAGGGGCACAAGCTTGTGCTGGGCGTGCAGGATTTCCACTTCATGGGTGGATCGATGGGCATGGCGGTCGGCGCGGCCTTTGTCGCGGGGGCCAATCGCGCGCTCAAGGAAAAATGCGCCTATGTCATCTGCACCGCCGCCGGCGGCGCGCGGATGCAGGAAGGCATTCTGAGCCTGATGCAAATGCCCAAGACCACGGTTGCGGTGCGCCGGCTGAATGCGGCGGGCCTGCCCTATATCGTGGTGCTGACCGATCCGACGACGGGCGGCGTGACCGCATCCTACGCCATGCTGGGTGATGTGCATATTGCCGAACCCAACTGCCTGATCGGCTTTGCCGGACAGCGGGTTATTCAGGACACCATCCGCGAGAAATTGCCCGAGGGTTTCCAGCGCGCCGAATATCTCCACGCGCATGGCATGGTCGATATGGTGGTCAAGCGGCACGACCTGCGCGCGACCTTGGCGCAAGTGCTGGGCTATCTCAGCCCTGCCAAGGCCGCCTGACCCCCTCTGGCGCGGGCAGGCAGGATGGATTTCGCCATTTCGGACCACCCGCGCGTGGCGGCACAGCTCGCCCGGCTGGAACAATTGTCGGTGCCGCAGGGGCGATTCGGACTGGAGATCATCCATGATCTGCTCGCCCGCCTCGGCAATCCGCAGGACCATCTGCCACCGGTGTTCCATGTCGCGGGCACCAATGGCAAGGGCAGCACTTGCACCTATCTGCGCATGATGCTGGAGACGGCGGGGCTGACCGTGCATTCCGCGACCAAGCCGCATCTGGTGCGCTATAACGAGCGCATCCGCATCGCCGGGCGGTTGATCGAGGACGACTTGCTGGCCGATTTGCTGGCCGAGGTGCTCGATGCCAATAACGCGGGCGAGGATCTGCACCCCAGCTTTTTCGAGGTGACGACGGCGGCGATCTTCCTCGCCTTTGCACGGACGCCGGCCGACGCCTGTGTGATCGAGGTTGGGCTTGGCGGGCGGCTGGATGCGACCAATGTGCTGACGGCGCCTGCGGCGACCGGCATCGCGACGCTGGGCATCGACCACGAAGGGTTCCTGTTGCGCCCAGAGGATGGCGTGCCGGAAAGCCCGCTTGCCCGCATCGCCTTTGAAAAGGCCGGTATTGCGCGGGCCAACGTACCGCTGGTGACGCAATCCTATCCCGAGGAGGCGAGCGCGCAAATCGCCGCGATCACGGCGGCGACGGGAGCGCAATGGATCCTGCGCGGGCGCGATTGGTGGGCCGATATTGGCGCCACCATCGAATACCGCGACCGCCACGGCGCGCTCAGCCTGCCGCTACCGGTGCTGGCCGGGGTGCATCAGGCGGAAAACGCCGCGCTGGCGGTGGCGATGTTGCGGCATCAGACCTGCCTCCACGTATCCCCCGACGCCATGGCGCAAGGCATCCGCGCCGCCCGCTGGCCCGCGCGTTTGCAAGCGCTCGGCCCCGGGCCGCTCAGCGATCTGGTGCCGGGGCGCGTGATGTGGCTCGACGGAGGGCACAACCCCGACGCAGGCGCCGCCATTGCCCGCCATTTCAGCGATGCGCCGCCGTTTCACCTGATCATCGGAATGCTGGCCAACAAGGACCCGGCCGCGATTATTGCGCCATTGGCGGCGCATCTGCTGTCGGTTTCCGTCGTGCCGGCACCGGGGCATGAGGCGCATCGGCCAGAGGATTTCGCCGCACATACCGCCCTGCCCGTGCGCGCATTTGCCGATGTGGAACAGGCCTTGGCCGCGCTGCCGCCACAGGGGGATGTGTTGATCGCCGGGTCATTGTATCTGGCGGGTGATGTGTTGCGGCGGAATTTGGAATTCCCGGAGTAGGGTTATAAACAGGGGGCGATGGCCCCTGCCTCTACCCTTCCTCGCGCCGCTCAATCCGCGCCACCCGCACCCATTCCATCACCACGAAACTGACCGACACCACCCCGGCCAGCGCGGTCATCCGGAACACGGGTCCATAGCCGTATTTGTCAAACGCTTCCCCCGCAACACCGCGCCCCAGCGTGCCAACGAGGAAGGTGAGCGAGGAGAGTAGCGCGTATTGGATCGCGGTGTAGCGGCGACTGACGACGCTCGATACATAGGCGACAAAGGCCGTGCCAGCGATGCCCGTCGCGATGTTTTCATAGCAAATCACCAGCAACAGCCGCATCATCCGCAAGTCCGCGCCCATGGCCGCACCCAGCCGGTCGAGCATCAGCGCATGGGCAAAGGCGTCGACCGCGTGCCCGCCATCGGCGAGGTCTGCGTACAGCAAATTGCCCAAAGGCGGCAACATCGCGCCCAGCAGTACAGTCGGGAACCGCCCTGCCCGCGCAAACAGATAGCCACCAATGCTGATCCCCAGCATCGTCATGAAAATGCCGAAAATTTTGGACGCAAACGCCACCTGATCCTTGGTGTAATGCAGCGCATCAAGATAGAAGGGAAAAGCGAAACTTGACCAAATATTATAGCAAAACGCATAGGTCAGGATAAAGCCCATCACCACCAGGACGCCCGATTTCAGCCGCCCCGCCAGTTCCGCCATCGGCGTAACCAGCGCCGCGTAAAAATGGTTAGCGGTAATGCGCAAGCCACTGGCCGGTTCATCCTCGACCGCCAAAACGCCAATCCCGCGCGCCTTCATCCAGTTCGCCACGGCCGCGACCAGCAGCGGCACAAACACCGTCGCCACCACGATCAACGGCCCGTTGGCCTTGGTGAAATCGGCGACCGACGGCGGTTTCGTTCCGGCAACGCCGCTGGGCGAGAGTACGCTGACCATAAAGCTGCCAATGCGCACCACCGCCCAGGTCCAGCTGGCCAACACCACGAACAGCAAAGTCGCGCGCGTCGACGGCGCCAATTGGCCCAGTTGCCCCAAATCGAAATGCAACCGCCCCGTCACGCCCCGCGGCGTATCCGGCGCGCGCAGCGTCACCACCACCATCAGCGCCATCACCCCGGCCATCAACCCAAACACCTGCGGCCAAGTCAGCCGCGCCGCCAGCATCAGCGCAATCGCCCCGCCGACAATCGAGGCAATGCGATAGCCAAATTGCGAAATTGCCGACAACAATTCGACCGGCACCGCCTCATCTGCGACATCGATCCGCCATGCGTCGATGGCGATATCCTGCGTCGCAGAGGCAAAAGCGGCGACAAACGCGATTATCGCGAAATCGCCGATCGCCGCGGTCGGACTGGTCAGCGCAAGTCCGGCGAAACCTGTCGCCAGCACGATCTGACAGGCCAAAATCCAGCTCCGCCGCCGCCCGAGGCGCTCCAACCCCGGCAATGGCAGGCGATCCACCAGCGGCGCCCACAAAAATTTGAACGAATAGGACAGGCCGATCCACGACAACACGCCGATCGTCGCCAGCTTGATCCCCACCTCGCCCAGCCACGCGTTCAACGTGCCGATCAACAGCGCGAAGGGCAGCCCGCTGGAAAAGCCAAAACCCAGCATACAGGCGGACTTGCGATGGGCCAGCGCCAGTTTGAGCAG
>CAIOKP010000191.1 GCA_903858875.1 uncultured Sphingomonadales bacterium | reverse complement strand
TCACCATATCGTCGTCGCGGTCGGCGCGGAATTTGGCCGGGCGCCCGGTTTTGGCGGCGACCAGCGCGGCGGCGGCGGCGAACAGCGCCGCCTGCGTTTCCTTGCCGCCAAAGGCGCCGCCCATGCGCCGGACCTCTACCGTGACATCGCTCGACGGGCGGTTCAGCACGTGGGCGACGATATGCTGCACTTCACTGGGATGCTGGGTGGAACTCAACAGGTGGATCTGCCCATCCTCCATCGGCCGCGCCAGCGCGATCTGGCCTTCGAGGTAAAAGTGGTCCTGCCCGCCCATTTCAAACCGCCCGGCCATCCGGTGCGGCGCCGTCGCCAGCGCCGCCGCCGCATCGCCGCGCGCCATCCGCTGGGTCGGCTCGATCAGGCTGTTGGCCGCTTGCGCCTCGGCAATGGTCAGTATGGCGGGCAAAGGCACCGTATCAATCCGCCCCAGCCGCGCCGCCAACCGCGCCGCCCGGCGGCTGGTCGCGGCGACAAGGAACACCGGCTGGCCGTGCCAGATCACCTCGCCATCGGCCAGCAGGCGGTCATCGCCCGCCACCGGGCTGACATCATTGACGCCGGGGATATCGGCCGCCGTAAACACCGCCACCACGCCGGGCGCGGCGCGCACCGCCGACAGGTCCAGCCCGACAATCCGCGCATGCGCCTCGCTCGACAGGCCAAAGGCGAGGTGGAGCAGGCCCGCGCACTCCGCCTCATCATCGATATAACGTGCCGCGCCGCTGACATGCAGATGCGCGCTGTCATGTGCCGGGCTGCTGCCGCGCTCAACCATGGGTCACCTCTGCGTCAAATACAGACACCGCGACGCCCTGCGCCCGGTGCCATAGCCGCCACAGCACGCTGCCCGCCGCTGCCTGCCGATAGGCGGCAGAGCCGCGCCCATCGCTCATCGGCGCATAGTCCCGCGCCAAGGCGTCGACCGCGCGCGCGATGGTCGGTGCGGAAAAGGGCTGCCCCGTCAGCGCCGCCTCGCAAGCGAGCGCCCGGCGCGGCGTGGCCGCCATGCCGCCAAACGCCACCCGCGCGCGCGCGATCACGCCGTCAGTCACGCGCAAGTGAACCGCGCCGCAAACCGCCGAAATATCGCTGTCAAACCGGCGCGACAATTTGGAAATATGGACGATGTCGCCCGCCGCCGGGCGCGGCACAAACACCTGCTCGACAAATTCGCCGGGGCGCAGGTCCTGCTGGCCGTAATCGACAAAATAATCCTCCAGCGGGATCGTCCGCCGCCCACCCACCGACCGCAACGTCACCTCTGCCCCCAGCGCGATCAGCGCCGGCGGGCCATCACCGATCGGCGACCCATTGGCGATATTGCCACAGACCGTCCCCGCGTTGCGCACCTGCAAGCCGCCGATCCGCCGCACCAATTCGCCCAGATCCGGGTGCAGCCGCGCCAAGGCCCCATGCGCATCGGCATACCGGACCGCCGCGCCCAGCGTAACGCCCTCTGGCGCCTCCACAATCAGGCCCAATTCGGCAATATCGCCAAGGAAAATGAGTTTGGCCGGCGTCTGCAATTTCTTGGTGACCCACAGGCCAACATCGGTCGCCCCCGCCACCAACCGCGCATCGGGATGCGCCGCCAGCAAAGCCGTCAGCGCGTCGGCCGTGCGAGGCTTGAACCATGCGCGCGCCTCTGCTTCGCCGGTCTGTGTATCGGTGTCGCGCAACAGGCGAAGCTGGGCCACCACTGCGCTATCGTCGCGGACGACAGGCGCTGCCGCCGCGCCCGCCGCCAAGATCGGCCCATAGCCGGTGCACCGGCACAGATTGCCCGCCAACACATCGGCCACCGGCAAATCGGCCCCCCGCGCCCCGATGCTGCGCCCATACAGCGACATCACGAAACCCGGCGTACAAAACCCGCATTGCGAGCTGCCATTGGCGGCCATACACGCCTGTAGCGGGCCCAGCGTCGCAGGGGTTCCAAGACTTTCCACCGTCATCAACGCCTTGCCATGCACCATCGGCAGGAACAGGATGCAGGCATTGACCGCGCGCCAATCCACCCCATCGCCGCCCGCATTCAACGTGCCGACCAACACGGTACACGCGCCGCAATCGCCCTCGGCACAGCCTTCCTTGGTGCCGGTCCGCGCCATGCGATAGCGCAGATGGTCGAGCACAGTGGCGGTCGGGCCGGAATCGGCGATCTCGACCACCGCGCCATCCAGGACAAAGCGCAAACTCATCTCAGCTGCCCCGATAGGTCGAATAGCCATAGGGCGAGACAAGCAGCGGCACATGGTAATGCGCTTGCGCCTTCGCGATCCCGAAATCGATCGCCACCACATCGAGGAAGGGCGGATCAGGCAAAGCCACGCCGCAGCCGGCAAAATAGGCAGCCACGCCAAAGCTCAGCCGATAGCGCCCCGGCGCCAGCGGCGGCATGCCAGGGCATCGCCCATCCGCATCGGTCACGCCGGCAAACAACGCCTCGCCCGCCGCCGTGGTCAGCGTCAAGGCAACGCCCGCCGCCGGCCGGCCATGCGCGGTGTCCAGCACGTGGGTGGAAAGCGAACTCATGCGCGTGTCTCCTTCATCTGGCCGATGCTTCGCCTGGCGCTCATTGCGGTGTGCCTTGCGCGATCCATTGCCCCAACCGCTCCCGCTCGACCTTCGTCATGCCCGTCGTATTGCCCAGCGGCATGATCTCGGCATCCACCGCGACCTGCTTGATCCGAGGGGCCAGCGTCCTGACATGCGCATAGCTATCGAGCACCACGCCCAGCGGCGGCGCGGCAAAGGCCGGGTTGGTCGGATGCGCCGCATGGCACCCCGCACAATGCCGGGCGAGCAAAGGCTGAATATCGGCAAATGTCGTCGCGCGAGTATTTGACCCCGCCCCATGCCCCGCCTTTTCCAACGAAACATAGGTCACACTGACCAGCGCCAATCCCGCCGCGACGGCCATCGCCCGCCCCGAAGGCATCCCGCGATGCCGCAGGTTGAACACATGGCGCACCGCAACGCCCGTAGCCCCCAGCAGGGCCAGCACCAACCAGGGCCGATCCGCCCCGTAGGTCATCGGGTAATGCGGGCTGATCATGATGAACAGCACCGGCAACGTCATGTAATTATTGTGCAACGACCGCTGCTTGGCGGTATTGCCCAGCGCCGGATCAGGCGTCCGCCCAGCGATCAGATCGGCCACCACCTTGCGCTGATTGGGAATGATGATGAAGAACACATTGCCGACCATCACCGTGCCCAACATCGCGCCAATATGCAGATAGGCCCCGCGCGCATTGAACACCGCATTCAGGCCAATCGCCGCCGCCAGCAGCGCGGCAAACCACACAAGCCCCAACGCCCGGTTATTCGCCCCCAGTCGCGACCGGCACAACAGGTCGTAAAACAGCCAACCGCCAGCCAGCGCCGCAAGCCCGATGCCGACCGCTTGCGCCGTCGTCAGCGCGGCCTTCGCCGGATCGATCAAAAAGCTTTGCGCGCCGACGTAATAGACCAGCACCAGCATTGAAAAACCGCTGAGCCAGGTAAAATACGCCTCCCATTTGAACCAGTGCAATTGATCGGGCATCTGGCTTGGGGCGACCTGATACTTCTGATTGTGGTAAAAACCGCCGCCATGGACCGACCATACCTCGCCCGACGCGCCACCTTTGACCGGATTGGCCGGCGGGGTCAGGTGAAGATCGAGCCAGACGAAATAAAAAGACGACCCGATCCACGCGATCCCTGCCGTCAGATGCAGCCAGCGGATCGCCAGATTGAGCCATTCCACAATATCGATGGTCACCGGGCCGATGGTCATGGCAAATCCTCCAGCCGCAGGCGGACAATATGGCCGATCTCCGCAATCGCGGCGGCGATCTCGGCCTCGCGCGGCTGGACGGCGCGATGCTCCAGCGCGGCCAGAATGCCCGCCTTGTCGGTCAGCCGCACACAGATGATGAACGGGAAATCATGGCGGGCCCGATAGGCCGCGTTCAACGCATGGAACCGCGCGAATTCCTCGGGCGTCAGACGGTCCAGCCCGGCCGACGCCTGCTCCGCCGCCGAGGCCTCGGTCAAGGTCCGGTCGATTACCGCCTTGCCCGCCAATTCGGGGTGCGCGCGGATCAGCGC
>CAIOKP010000190.1 GCA_903858875.1 uncultured Sphingomonadales bacterium | reverse complement strand
GGATCGCCGCCGAACAATTGGCAGTCGGTGTTTGGCGGGCCATCGTGGACATGGGACGCGCGGCGCGGGCAATATTACTTCCACAATTTCCTAGCGAGCCAGCCACAATTGAACGTCCACAATCCGGCCGTGCAAGAAGCGCTGCTGGGCGTGGCGCGGTTTTGGCTGGATCGCGGGGTCGATGGATTCCGCATCGATGCGATCAATTTCGCGATGCACGACCTGCAATTGCGCGACAATCCGCCGGACACGACCGACAAGATCAAGACGCGCTCGTTCGATTTTCAGGAGCAGCTGTATAACCAGTCGCATCCCGATATCCCGAAATTCCTTGAACGGCTCCGCGCGTTGACGGACGAATATGGCACCTGCTTTACTGTGGCCGAAGTGGGCGATGGGCAGGCTGAGGCGGAGATGAAGCTGTTCACCGCAGGCAACCGTCGGTTGAACAGCGCGTATGGGTTTAACTTCCTTTATGCCGATGCCCTGACGCCGGCACTGGTGCGCGGCGCTATCGCGCAATGGCCCGATGCGCCGGGGATCGGCTGGCCAAGCTGGGCGTTTGAAAACCACGATGCGCCGCGGGCGGTGTCGCGCTGGGTTGCGGCGAGCGACCGGGCGGCGTTTGCGCGGATGAAGGTGCTGTTGCTCGCCTGTTTGCGCGGCAACATCTTCCTGTATTACGGCGAGGAATTGGGCCTGACGCAGGTCGATATTCCCTTCGATCGACTGCAAGATCCCGAAGCGATTGCCAATTGGCCGTTGACGCTCAGCCGGGATGGCGCGCGCACCCCGATGCCATGGGCGGCCGACCGTCCCGCGCTGGGTTTCAGCAGCGCGGAGCCGTGGTTGCCGGTCGGGCCGGATCATGCCGACCTGGCAGTTGACCGGCAGAACGCCGACCCGGCTTCTTTGCTGGCATGGACGCGGGAGGCGCTGGCGCTGCGCCATGCGCATCCGGCGTTGCGGGCCGGGGCGATGACGATGCTCGATACGCCCGACACCGTTCTGGCGTTTGAGCGGGTGGGCGATGGGGAGCGGTTGCTCTGCGTCTTTAACATGACCGCCGCGCCAATGGATTGGGCGCCGACGGCGGCGGGCCATTGGCAAATCGCCTGTTCGACCGGACAAGTCGCCGATTGGCACCTCGCAGGCTTTGCCGCGCTGGTCGCGGTCTGGCGGGACTGACGCCATGACAATCCCCAACCCCGCGATTGATCCGACCAGCAGGACAGCCCCCTTGCGCAGCATCGCCATCATCGGTGGCGGTTCGGCCGGGTGGATGGCGGCGGCGGCGCTGGCCAATGCCGTGGGGCAATCGATCGCGATCACGCTGGTCGAATCGGATGAGATCGGCACGGTCGGCGTGGGCGAGGCAACGATCCCGCCGATCAAGCTGTTCAATGCACAATTGGGCATTGACGAGGCCGAGTTTGTCCGCGCGACGCAGGGCAGCTTTAAGCTGGGCATCGAATTCGTCGGTTGGGGCGCGCAGGACAGCCGCTATTTTCATCCGTTTGGCAGCTATGGTGCGGATTTTGACCGCGTGCCTTTGCACCATTACTGGGTGCGCGAACATTTGCGTGGCGATACGACGCCGCTGGACGACCTGTCGATGTGCTGGGCTATGGCGCGCGAAAACCGCTTTGGCCCGCCCGCTGACAATCCGCGTGATGTGCGATCAACTCATGATTATGCCTATCATTTCGACGCTGGGCGTTATGCGCAATTCCTGCGCGCCTATTGCGAAAATCGCGGCGTTACCCGGCTCGAAGGGCGGGTTGGGCGTGTCGAGCGCGACGGGGCGACCGGCAATATTACGGCTGTCGTGCTGGCCAATGACCAAACGGTGGCGGCCGATTTTTTTGTCGATTGTTCGGGCTTTGCCGGGCTGTTGATCGAAGGCGCGCTGGCGACAGGGTATGAGGATTGGACACACTGGCTGCCCTGCGACCGGGCAGCGGCGATGCCGACCGAAAATGCGGCGCCCTTGACGCCCTATACGCGATCGACGGCCCATGCGGCGGGCTGGCAATGGCGCATCCCGCTCCAGCATCGGATGGGCAATGGGCATGTCTATTGCTCTTCCCACATCAGCGATGACGAGGCCGTCGCCACCTTGCTCGCGCATGTCGAGGGGCACCCGCTGGCTGATCCGCGGCTGTTGCGGTTTACCACCGGGCGGCGGTTGCGGGCATGGTCGCACAATTGCCTTGCGCTGGGCCTGGCGGGTGGGTTTATGGAGCCGCTGGAATCGACCAGCCTCCATCTGATCCAGACCGGCATCAATCGGCTGTTGCAATTGCTGCCCGACCGGGGTCACGACCCGCTGTTGGCGGAGGAATATAACCGGCTGACCGCGCATGAATATGAGCGGATCCGCGATTTCCTGATCCTGCATTACCACGCCAATTCGCGTCCCGAACCGTTCTGGCAGGCCTGCGCCGCGATGCCAATTCCCGAGGAACTCGAATACAAGCTGCGCCATTTCCGCAGCAGCGCGCGGTTGGTGTCGCGCGACGATGAATTGTTCCGCAATCCCAGCTGGCTGGCGGTCCATATCGGGCAGGGCGTCATGCCGCACAGTTACGACCGGCTCGCCGACGCGCGGCCACAGGTTGATAGCGCGGCAATGCTGGGCGGGTTGCGCGGCATGATGCGCGATGCGGCGCTAACCATGCCGCTCCACGGCGATTTTATCAGCCAATACTGCGCCGCGCCTCAAGATGTGGGATAACGTTCGCTCTGCGCGCGCGATCGCGCCGCTGGATCGCGCCGCGTTTGAGCAGGATATCTATCCGGCTGGGCAACCGGTGGTCCTGAAAGGGCAAGTCGCGTCATGGCCGATCGTGGCATTGGCGGGCGGGTCGGATCGGGCGTTTTGCGACGCGCTTGCCGCGCAGGCCAATACACAGCCGACCCAACTGTGGGCGGGGCCATCGACAATTGGCGGGCGCTACGGCTTTGCAGAGGGGACGGGCGCGGAGAATTTCGAGCGCAAGCTCGCGCCGCTGGCCGACATATGCGCCCTGTTGCTGCGCGCGACCAGCGAACCTGCGCCGCCGGGGATGTTTGCCGGGGCGATCAATCTGGCGGACCATGTGCCGGGCCTGTTGCCCAAAGTGCCGATGCCCTTGCTGGGCGAGGAGCGGCACCGGTTGACCTCGCTGTGGATTGGCAATCCGGGGCGGACGGCGGCGCATTGGGATCTGCCGGATAATCTATCCTGTGTGGTGCGCGGGCAGCGTCGCTATTTGCTGTTTCCGCCTGATCAGATCGGCAACCTCTACCTCGGCCCCATCGACCGCACGCTGGCCGGGCAACCGATCAGCATGGTCGATTGCGATGCGCCCGACCTCGCCCGCTTCCCCCGCTATGCCGAGGCGCTGGCGCATGCGCAGCAGGCCATTCTGGAGCCGGGCGATGTGTTGTTCATCCCGTCGATGTGGTTCCACCATGTCGTATCGCCCGCACCGATCGGGGCGCAGGTCAATTTCTGGTGGCGCGCCAATGATGCCGCAACAATGTCGCCGCAATCGACGTTGCTTCATGCATTGCTGACGCTGCGCGATTTGCCAGCCAATGAACGGTCCGCGTGGCGGGCGTTTTTTGATCACTACATCTTCGATACGCCCGACGCCGCCACCGCGCATTTCACGCCGGGCACCGCCGGCGTTCTGGGCCCGATGACGCGCGATTTGGAACTGCAACTGGCCGAACGTCTCGTCAAAGAATTGGCCGGTTGGCACAACCGCCGGCTGACGGAAACACCGTAATATACCGAAAACGCGGCGATGCCGATCAAGGAGAGTATGGGATGAAAAGCAATCAGGGCGGTTTCCGCTGGGCGTTGGCGATGGCGACCATCACGGCCATGCCGGGCGTCGCCATGGCCCAGGCCGCACATCCCGTGGTAACCGCCGCGTCGCCCGATGGCAGCATCACGCTGACCGTCACGACGGACAATGACAGCCGTGCGATCTGGTCGCTGTCGCGCCGGGGCAAGCTGCTCGTCGCGCCGTCAAAGCTCGGCTTTATCCTGACCGATGCGATCGCGATGGAGCGCGGGTTTGCGATCACCGGATCGGACACCGCCAAGTCCGACACGACATGGGAACAGCCGTGGGGCGAACGCCGCTATGTGCGCGACAATCACAATGATGTGACCGTGCATTTCCATCAGGCGGGCGAATGGGGCGGGCATGAAATGGCCGTCCATTTCCGCCTGTTCGATAATGGCATCGGCTTTCGCTATGAAATCCCCAAGCAGCCGGCGATGACGACGATGAACATCGCCGACGAGATTACCGAATTTTCCGTCGTGCCGCATGGCACCGCGTGGTGGATGCCGGGCGGCGAGTGGAACCGCTATGAGCAGGTCTATCAAAAGACCGCGATTGAGGGCGTTTCGACCGCCCATACGCCGGTGACGATGCGGCTTGACGATGGTACGCATCTGGCGATCCACGAGGCGGCGCTGGTCGATTATTCGGGCTATTGGCTGAAACATGTGACCGGCGGATTGTTCCGCACCACGCTGGCGCCATCGTCATCGGGGCCGCGCGTGTCGCGCAAATTGCCGTTCGACACGCCCTGGCGTACGATACGGATTGCCGATAACGCGGCGGGGCTGGTGGAGAATGACCTCGAACTCAACCTCAACGAGCCGAATAAGGAGGGGGATGTCAGCTGGTTCAAGCCGATCAAATATGTCGGCATATGGTGGGGCATGATCACTGGCAAGTGGAGCTGGGCCGAAGGTCCAAACCACGGCGCGACGACGCAGCGGACCAAGGACACCATCGATTTTGCCGCCAAGCATCATTTCGGCGGCGTGCTGGTCGAGGGCTGGGACAAGGGGTGGAACGGCAATTGGTTCGGTAATGGATCGCAGTTCAGCTATACCGAGGCGGTGCCTGATTTCGATCTGCAAGCCGTCGCCGCCTATGCCAAAAAGCGCGGCGTGCAGTTGATCGGCCATAACGAAACCGGCGGAAACATCGCCAATTACGAGGCGCAGTTGGACGATGCGTTCAAGCTGTACCATGCGCTGGGGATGAATTCGGTCAAGACCGGCTATGTCGCGGATGCCGGCGGCATCGTCGCGCCCGGTGACAAGCCCGGCGAGATCCGCATGGAGTTCCACGATGGCCAGCGGCAGGTGCAGCACCATATGAAGGTCGTCGAGACGGCGGCCAAATATCACATCGCCATCGACAGCCACGAACCTGTAAAGGACACCGGCCTGCGCCGCACCTATCCCAACTGGATCGACCGCGAAGGCGCGCGCGGCATGGAATATAACGCGTGGGGCGCCTATGCCAACGGGCCGGACCATGAACCGACGATGGTATATACCCGCATGCTGTCGGGTCCGATGGACTTCACCCCCGGCGTACTGAGCCTTGAAGGGCATGACCATGTGCCGCTGGCCTCGACGCTGGCCAAGCAGTTGGGCCTCTATCTGGCGCTCTATTCGCCGATCCAGATGGCGGCGGATTTCCCCGAAGAATTGGCCAAATATCCCAAAGAGCTGGATTTCATCGCCCAAGTGCCGGCCGATTGGTCGGAAAGCCACCTGATCGCTGGCGAAGTGGGCGAATATGCGATCTTTGCGCGCAAGGATCGGGCTAGCGAAGACTGGTATGTTGGCGGCGTCAACGATGCCACGGCCCGCGACTTGACGTTGCGGTTCGATTTCCTGGCGCCGGGCAGGACCTATACCGCGACGATTTACAAGGACGGCGAGGGGGCGAACTATCAGACCGAGGCGCGGCATCGCATCGCCTATGCCACCCGCGTGGTGAAGAAAGGTGATACGCTGTCGCTGTGGCTGGCGTCGGGCGGCGGCGCGGCGATCCGTCTGCACCCGGGCAAGTGAGCATGATCCGTCGTACAATCGGCGCTCTGGCGCTATCGGCAATGTTGCTGGCGGGTGTGGCTGTTGCCGCTCCCGCTCCAGCCTTGCCGATCACCGATGGGGTCAGCGCAGTCAAACACCCTGCTTGGGCGCGCTCGGCCAACATTTATGAGGTCAACATTCGGCAGTATACGCCAGAAGGCACGTTCCGCGCCTTTGAACGCGATTTGCCGCGATTGCGCCGGATGGGCGTCGATATCCTGTGGATCATGCCGATCAATCCGATCAGCCATAAATTGCGCAAAGGGTCGCTGGGCAGCTATTATGCGGTCAGCGATTACACAGCGGTCAATCCGGAATATGGCAATCTGGCTGATTTCCAGCATCTGGTGAAGGCTGCGCATGCCCAAGGGTTCAAGCTCATCCTCGATTGGGTCGCAAACCACACCGGATGGGACCATGTGTGGACCACCCAGCACCCCGACTGGTACAAACGCAATGCGCAGGGCGAGTTGGAGGGCTATCACTACACCGACCTGTCCGACCATCACGAGGAAGTCTGGGCCGATGTGATCGGGCTGGACTATGCCAAGCCCGCAGTGCGCGCCGGGATGATCGAGGCCATGAGCTATTGGGTCAAGGCCGCCGACATCGACGGCTTTCGCTGCGACGTCGCATGGACGATGCCGGTCAGCTTTTGGGACGAGGCACGTCGCAAACTTGACGCGATCAAGCCGATGTTCATGCTGGCCGAGGCAGATACGCCCGAAATGCAGGTCCATGCGTTTGACATGACCTATGATTGGGTACTGTATCACACGCTGATCAAGGTCGCGCGCGGGCAGGCCGATGCGGGCGATCTGGCGCGGTTGTATACTGATCCTGTGCGTCGCTATCCCGCAGGTGCCTATCGCATGACATTTACCAGCGACCATGACGAAAATTCGTGGAACGGCACTGACCGCGAATTATATGGCGATGGAGCCGATGCGATGGCGGTGCTGGCTGCCACCTTGCCGGGTATGCCGTTGATCTATGGCGGTCAGGAAGCGGGCCTCGACAAGCGGTTGAAGTTTTTCGACAAGGATCCGATCCGCTGGACATCCGATCGCCGCGCCGCGTTTTACGCGATGGTGTTGAAACTCAAACACCAGCACCCCGCCTTGGCGAGCGGCATGAAAAGCGGCAATCTGGAATTGATCGAGACGGGCAACCCGCGCGTTTTCGCCTTCCGGCGGATCACGGGCCGGGACCGGGTGACGGTGGTGGTCAACCTTGCAGCGGCCCCCGCAACGGTGACATTGCCAGGCGCGCGGCCACTGGCACTGGCCGGCTGGGGCTGGAAAATCGGGGATGGCGCATCACGGTAAAACCGGTGTAGCGCCGCCTGTATCCCAGCGATGCAGGCACCCGCGATCCATGAAGACTAAACGGCGATTTCTGACAGCGACGATGCCCGATGGTTATGTCAAAACCATCGGGCCGACGACGGACAGTTTTACCCATTACTGGCGGATCGTCGCCGTGTTGCAGAATGGCAAGACCGAGGTGTTCTGGGGCCACACCCGCTCGCTGGCCGAGGCGCGCAAGAAGCGGGCGGCGGCGGGCGATGCGGTCAAGCTGCGTGGCTGGAAGAGCTTTGCCTTTGAAATTGTCGAGCTGACAGAAACGCCGGCCTGACCTTTACAGGCCCAGCGCGCTCAGGCCGGGATGATCCAGCGGCCGCGCACCCAATGGCCAGTGGAACAGGCGCTCGCTGGCGGCAATCGGCAGGTCGTTGATGCTGGCGATGCGGCGGCGCATCAGCCCGGCCTCGTCAAATTCCCAGTTTTCATTGCCATAGGACCGGGCCCATTGGCCGTCCGCGTCATGCCATTCATAGGCAAAGCGCACCGCGATGCGGTTGTCGCGAAAGGCCCAGACTTCCTTGATCAGGCGGTATTCCTGTTCGCGTGCCCATTTGCGGGTCAGGAAATCAACGATGGCGGGGCGTCCGACCAAAAATTCAGAACGGTTGCGCCATTCGCTGCCCTCGGAATAGGCCAGAGCCACGCGTTCCGCATCGCGGCTGTTCCAGGCGTCTTCGGCCATGCGTGCCTTTTGCGCGGCGGTGTCGGCATCGAACGGGGGCAGGGGCGGGCGGCTCATGAGGGCAATCTCCGATCGGGGGAACAGGCGCAAGATGGGCCGCGGCCATGTAACGGCGGCGCGGTGGTCTATTCAAGCCCCAATCGGCATTAGCCAATCATTGCAGTATTCCCCCGATCCGCGCAAAGGTCAGCGCATGAGCGCGCCTTCTCCGGATTCGGCCATGATGGCCCGGCAATCGCCGCCCGACGGGCTTTGCGCGGTGCTGTTTGCCCATCGTGGCGAAGTGATCCGATTTTTGTGCGCCCGCACCGGGGATCCTGGCGAGGCCGAAGATGTCTATCAGGACCTGTGGATTCGGCTGTTGCATGTCCGGCCCGGCCCGATCGGCAACCCGCGCGCCTATGTGTTTCGGGCCGCCAACAACCTCGTGCTGGACCGCCGCCGCGCAGCATTGCGCAACCGGTTGCGCGATGGCCATTGGCTGGCGGAGGAGGCGCCGGGCGACCGCCACCCGGAGGAACGCGCCGATCCCGCGATCGCCCCCGATGACGCGCTGGCATTGCAACAGGAATTGACCTTGCTCCGCATCGCGATGGCCGCGTTGCCCGCCGGGGCCCTGCGGGCGCTGCGCCTGCACCGAATCGACGGTTTGAGCCATGCCGAGGTGGCTGCGACCATGCAGATCAGCCGCAGCGGTGTTGAAAAACACATGGCGGTGGCGATGAAACACCTGCGCCGGGCCTTGGCCAACTGCGGTGTTGGCGGCGCGGCGGCGTCAGATGATTTGGAAAGGCCGGGTTCGGGGGAACCTTTGGTTGGGTGCAAGGATGAACGATAATCTCGCCACGGAACAAGCCGCGCTGGATTGGCAGGCGCAGGTGCAGGCCGGATCGGTCGATTGGGATGCCTTCACCCGGTGGCTGGAGGCCGACCGCGATCATGCCGATGCCTATGACGCTGTGGCGCTGAGCGATGCATTGATGGCGGATCATCGCGGGGCACTGGCTACGGTGTCTCAGCCATCGCACCGCTTTTGGGCGTGGGGGACAAGCGGGGTGCTTGCCGCGTCGCTGGCCGTGGCGGCATGGCTGGGTGCGCCGCACGCGCCTGCCATTGATATCCACGAAACACAGGCCTCGGTCGAACAGATCGCGCTGGCCGATGGCACCCACATCGCGCTCGCCCCGCACAGCCGGTTGGAGCGTGATGGCACCGCGATGGTGTTGCGCGGCGATGCGGTGTTCGATGTGCCGCACCGGCCGGGGCGCGAAATGGTGATTACCGCTGCCGGGCTGAAAATCAGCGATATCGGCACGCGGTTTGAAATTCGCGCGGCCCCCGACACCGCCCGCCTGACCGTGACCGAAGGCGAGGTCGCGGTCACCGGCGCATCGCTGGCCCAGCCGGTGATGCTGGTCGCAGGCAGGGCACTGCTGTACGAGGCCGGGCCGGCACGCCTGAGTGTCGCTGCGGCGGTGCCTGGCGCGGTGGGGGATTGGCAATCGGGTCACCTGACCTATCGCGATGCGCCGCTGGGGCTGGTGGTGGCCGACCTCACCCGCTATGGGCCACAACAGGTGCGAATGGACGCTGCCTTGGCGACCCGCCGTTTTTCCGGGACATTGTTGATCGACCATGGACATGCCCCGGCCCGCGATCTGGCCCAGCTTATGGGATTGGCGCTACGCCCGGACGGTGATGGTGATCGGCTGCTGCCTGCTGGGCAGCGCTGAGGGGCAGGCGCGTGCCGCTGTAACGGCTGAACGTGTTGATATTCCCCCGCTACCCTTGGCGCAGGGGGCGGAGCAATTGGCGCTGCGTCTGAATGTGGCCATTGGCATGGATGGGCCTTGGCCTGATATGCGGGGGCGGGCGGTACATGGACGTTTGCCTCCTGCCGAAGCACTCCGCCGTTGGCTGCTGGGCACCGACTGGGTCGCGCGGCCGGTCGGCCCGAATGGGTGGCGGGTAGAGCGCGCACCACAGGCAGCAATGACGCCAATGGCGCCCGTTGCGGTGGTCGATCCCCGCACCATCGTGGTCACCGCGACAAAGCGTCCGCAATCGTTGGCCGATCTGGCGATGGCGGCGCAAGTCATTGTCGTGCCCGATGGGGGCGATCGCCCAGCCATGCGCGGCACCGCTGCCATCGCCGCGCTGAGCCCCGGCGTGACACTGAGCGGGGCCGCCGATGGCCAACGGCGGCTGTTCTTGCAAGGCGTGGCCGACAGCGCGTTCAATGGGGCGACGCCCGCGACCGTGGCGGTGGTGCTTGACGAGGCGCGTATCACCTATGCCGGGGCGGACCCTGATGTGCGACTGGTTGATGTCGACCGGATCGAGGTGCTGCAAGGGCCACAGGGGACGCTGTATGGCGCCGGGACGCTGGCTGGGATCTATCACATCGTCACTCGTCCGGCTGACCTTGCGATCACATCGCTGCACGAGATAGTCTCGATCGAAAGCACCGCATCGGGCGACATAGGCGGTGCGGCCTCGGTCGTCGCGAATATGCCGTTGATCGTTGGCCAATTGGGTGTCCGGGTGGTCGGCTATGCTGATCGATCGGCCGGGTGGATCGACACGGGCTTGCGCCGCGATACCAATGCGGCGCAGTCCACCGGCGGACGCGTCGCGGTGGGGGCAAAGGTCGGCGCGGATTGGCGGATCGATGTGTCGGCGCTGCACCAATCGGGCGCGACGCAGGACAGCGGCTATGTTTATGCCCCCGGGCAATTGGCCCGCCCCGATCAATTGCCCGAGCCGAGCCATCGTGCCATCGACCATCTGGCGATGCGGATCAACGGTCCGGTGGGCGCGGCGCAATTGACCTTGGCCTCCGGCATAACCCATCAGACATCAGATCAGGCGTATGATGCCACGCTGGGCGCCGATGATTTTGGGCTGGCCGACCCTGCGTTGTTCACCGAGCATGATCGCACGTGGATGTGGGACAATGAAGCGCGGTTGAGCGGGCGGCTGGGGGGCAGTCATTGGCTGGTTGGCCTGTCGTATTTTCGCACGCGGCTTGACCGGTTGCGCGATTTGGCTGGTGATAGCGGCGATATGGTAAATATCGACACGCTGCACCGATTGTCGCAGGAAACCGCCGGGTTTGGCGATTTTGCCATGCCGTTTGCGCGGCGTTGGCAGTTCGATCTGGGTGCGCGGTTGTTTCGCGCGACACTGGATGAAACGCTGACGATACCCGCGCAATGGACGCATG
>CAIOKP010000189.1 GCA_903858875.1 uncultured Sphingomonadales bacterium | reverse complement strand
CGATGTTGCAGCCATGTGGAAATCGCGACGCTGTCCAACCGGCCGCGCAGGGTGCTGATGCCGCTGCTGGCCAAAGCATTGCGGGCGCCCTGATAGGACATCTTGGCCAGCATCGCGAGATTGGCGGGGACGGTCGCTTCCAGATCCAGGCGCGACACGTCATGGTTGGCCAGCCGCCAGCGCAACACAGCGCAGAGCAGCGTTTGCCGCAGGGCGGGCAGCTGTCCGGCGGGGGTGCCATCATTGGATCGTGGCGCCACCGCCTGCATGAGGCACAGTACGCGTTCGCAATCCAGCACTTGATCGGCATGGATCGGAATGTCGCTGCCCGTGCGAAAGGCGCTGTCATAGGCCGCTTCGACCAGCCGGGTAAGATTGAATTCCGACAGGTCGACCGCGGATTTACGATTGTGCGACGTAATATAGGTTACGGCGGCCTTTGGGCCGGCGATCATCTCGTACAGATCGGCGTAGCGCCCCAGAAAGACGGCCAGTTCCCGGTTTACCGCATCGCGCGTGACGGGTGGGGGCGGCAGTGTCTGGCTCCATAGCTCATCGAGGCGGTCCCATGGTTCATTGCTGATGCGCAAGGCCGAGGGCAGTACCCACTTGTTCCGACCACCTTGGGCATCGGCCATCCGCAGGCCCATGCCGCCAAGCACTAATTCAGCCGCTTCGCCGTAATTGTCGATCCGCACCATGCGGTCGGTATCGAGCTGACCCCCACCAGGGAGTATGGGGGCCAGCTCGAAGTGAAAATCCCGGTCGCGCCACGGCCGCTTGATCCCGCCGGTGGCGAGGCAGGCACTCGTGATACGCGGCGGGATCATCATCATTTATCCTGCGAACGGATAGTAGCGGAAGCTGATGAGACCGATGCTCTGGTTGGCCTGCGGCATACCGCCAACACCAGCGAACAACTCGCGCTCGGTATAGCTGTACTGCATACCGACCTGCGCCCGGCCAAAGGAGCCGTTGTAGATCTTCTGCCAGAAGCCACCGGTCAGTTGACGAATACGGCGGGTATTGCCCGAGCACGTGCCGCCTTCGGTAAAGCAGCCCGAGTTGTTGGCTGTGGTCAGGCCGACGCCATAACCGCCGCCAAGGTCGTCGGCATATTCCTGCTCTTGACCGGCAAAGACATAGACATCGAGCATCTTGTTCACATGCAGCGTGCCGCCGCCCAGCATCAGCAGTTCACGCACCGGCTGGATCGTACCATCGGCAGCAAATGTGATGTCCGACAACTGCGCCGAACCGTAACGGCCAATGCCCTTGCCGCCCAGTACGGACGCCTGCAGGTCGAGCACGTTGGGAACAGCCTGGAACACGACGCCTGCGCCGAAGCCGTAGCCCGACTTGTTGACGTTGCCACCACCGTTGACGTGTGCGGTAAAGGTACGCGACAGGGCGAAACCTTCGACGTGGAGTGTGCGGCCTGCGACATTGCCTTCATACGCCACCTTGGCGACGAAATCGGGCGTGCCGTTGAGCGACAGCGTGTTGGCGCTGTCATAGCCCGAGCCGGCAGGGGCAGTGTTGGTGACGATCGCCGGCACGGTGCCAACCACGGTCGTCGCCGGGTTTTCAGCCGAGATCGCCGCCCACAGCTTGTGATCGGCCGTATCGACGGTCAACCGCACCTGCGGCTGACGTGCCCAGACGAAGCCGGGGATGTACTGCGCTTCGATCTGGGGTGGGGTCAGTTCGTTGCGGGGCGTGATGCCCTTGGTGTTCATCGTGACCAGTGACCAGGTTTGACCAGCCAGGAAGTGGATGCCGCCGGCATCGTGGTTCCAGTCGATGGCGCCGTACAGGTGACGCACGCGCGGGTTGAAGCTGTTGCTTTCGTTGGCATTGGCGGTTTGAGCGCCGCCAAGGAAGTCGAATTCACCGTACATGGTCAGCACGGTGCTCTTGTTCACATTGCCCTGTGCCAGCATCGAAACGCGGCTCTGGCGAGCCGAGAAACGGCCTTCGCTCACATAAGATGGGTGGTTGTTAGGGAAGGGAATGGCATAGCTGGTGGCGATGTCATTGCCCTGATAGTGCTGGCGATAGACGCCGGCCAATTCGAGAAAACCGCCGGGCGTCAGGCGGATGCCCTTGTAGCTGCTGTAACCCTGATTGTGCTCCTTATCGAGCGCAACGGTGATTTCCTGCTTGGCGGCGGCCTTGGCCACCTTGGGCGTTTCGGCGACTTGCTGGTTCAGCATGCCGACTTGCGACTGGGTCTGGGCAACCTGTGCCTGGGTCGCGGTCTGGGCCTGATGCGTGGTGTCGAGTTGCGCGTGGAGCGCATTCACTTCGGCGCGCAATTCGGCAACCTGCTGATTGAGCAGCGAGTCATTGCTGGCCACGGGTGCGTGGTGCGCAATCGGATGACGCTTGGCGTGGTGCTTCACGGGCGCCCCGGCATCTGCAAAGGCGGCAGGCGCGTAGAAACCACTGGCGGCGGTTGCCGCCAGCAAAATGCTGGCATATTTCATTAGTATTTCCCTCATGGAAGGCTCTTAGGCCGCCCCCGAGTAGTAAAATCGAATGACAAATTTGTTACAAATTCGGCTAATATTCATTGATGATAAGTGAATTAAATTTCACATGGCGAATACATCGTATTTCATCGTCAAGTGAAATTATTTTCATATCAAAAATGGGTCGCAATGGCGGACCTTAAAGTAATTTTCACTTGAGAATTCACGAAAACTTCTAGATTTCGAGGGTCAAAGGAGTTGCCACCATGATTGCTCGCCTTACCGTTTCTGCCACCCTTCTGGCTCTCGCGCTCGCGGCCAGCCCCCTGCATGCGCAGGAGGATCTGTATGATGACCACCCAACCCACGGTCTGCATTTCGCCGATTTCGAATTTTCGATGCCGCGCGACCCGTTGTTGTGGTCAACCGATCCGATGTGGACCGCCCACCACACGCCAGCCCGCTTTTTGGCCGATGCCACCGCGCAATTGCGGGCGGCTGTCCCCAATGGCATGGCGGCTGAACAGGCGTCGGCCGTTTTGCGCGCCGCTGGTGCCCATTGCGCCGCGCCGCAGTCCGGCGAGATGACCTGCCGCTATCGCGATGTCGAGACGCCTTGGGACTATACGGATGCCGTCGTATGGAACGTCAAAGTACCGCTGGCCGGCGGGCATGTGACCGGCCTGTCCGTCACGCGCGATTGGAGCCGGCGTTGAGCGCGCTTGGCTTTGGCGAGTGTGACGTTTAGGTGACGCGCATGGTGCAAGTTCTGGTGGTAGAGGACGATCCGCAGGCGGCCGAGGTGATCCTTGGCCGGTTGCGGCACGATGGGCATGACGCCCATCACGTCTCGACCGGCCGCGAGGCGTTGACCTGTGCGACGCAGGGGCGGTACGATATCATTACGCTTGACCGTATGTTGCCTGATATGGACGGGTTGGCGCTGGTGTCGCGGTTGCGCGCGGAACAGATCCTGACGCCGGTGTTGATGATCAGTTCGATGTGCGAAGTTGATGATCGCATCGCCGGGCTGCGCGCCGGGGGCGACGATTATATGGTCAAGCCGTTCGCCCCGGATGAAATGGCGATGCGGGTCGAGGTGTTGTTGCGCCGTAGCCGGGAATATCCGGCCGAAGGGATGCTGCGGGTCGGCGGGCTGGAAATTGACCTGATGAAGCGCAAGGTGTGGTTCGACGGTGAACCGGTGTCCTTGCTTCAAAAGGAGTTTCGCCTGCTCGAGTTTCTCGCGCGGCACCCGGGGCAGATCATCGGTCGCCGAATGATCTTCGAACAGGTATGGGGCTATTTCTTTGAGCCCAGTGACAATCTGATCAACGTCCACATCGGCAAGTTGCGCCGCAAGCTGGAACGGCCGGGCCATCCCTCGCCGATCCAGACGATCAAGGGCGAGGGCTATCGTCTCGATCTGGTCGGGGGCGTATGACCACCGGCACACCGGCGATGCAGCTTTCCGATTTGCGGCATACCACGACCTTTCGGCTGACCGTGATGCTGGGGCTGGTGTTTCTGGTCGCGTCGGTATTGCTGCTCGGGCTGACCTTTGTGCTGACCGAGAACGAACAGAACCTGCGCAGCGATGCGGTGCTGGTCAACGAGGCGCAACGGTTGATGGCCGAAGTGCCAGCCGCGCGCGCCGAAGCGGTCAACGATGCCTTGGCCAGCAGCGCGAGTGGGCTTAACTATTATGCGCTGATTGGCCGCGATGGGCAGGTCCGTGCCGGTAATTTAGTGCTGCGCGGGGCGACCCCGGTCGATCGCGCGTTTGAAACGGCGGCCCATGGGCCTGCGCCGGTGCCGTTGCGGGTTTTGGTCAAGGCGATGCCCGATGGTGAGCGGCTTGCGGTGGGGCGCGATATTACCCCGACGATTGATTTGCGCCACCGGGTGCTGATGATCACGGCCGGCTCCGGACTGGCGGTGATCGTGCTGGCGGTGCTGTCCGCGGTTTTGCTGAGCCTTGGCCCGCTGCGCCGAATCCAGCGGTTGAAGACGATGGCGCTGCGTATTTCGGCGGGCGAACTGGAATTGCGGATGCCGGTGTCCGGCCGGCAGGACGAACTCGACCTGGTCGCCACCACCATCAACGGCATGGTCGAGGAAATCGAACGGTTGATGGAGCAGGTGAAGGGCGCGACAGATGCGATTGCCCATGATCTGCGCACACCATTGTCGCATTTGCGCTATCGTTTGCAAGCATTGCACGATCAGCAAGCCGGTTTGCGGCCCTCTTCCGATTTTGCAGTGACGCCGATTGTTGCCGATGCGATCGTCGAACTGGACGCGGTGTTGACGCGGTTCAACGCGCTGTTGCGGATATCGGAACTGGAAGCATCGGGGCGTCGGGCGGGCTTTGGGCGGCTTGATCCGATGACTTTGCTGACTGCTGCGGGCGAACTCTATGAACCGCTGGCCGAGGAGCGTGGCATCGAATTGGCGCTGCACGGTGCCTATGGCCATACGATCGACGGGGATGAAACCCTGTTGTTCGAGGCGATCGGCAATCTGGTTGAAAATGCCATCAAGTTTACCCGACGCAACGGTGCAGTGGCCTTATGCGTGCAGGCCCGCGCCGATGGCGTCTGGCTTGAAGTGCGCGACAACGGCCCCGG
>CAIOKP010000188.1 GCA_903858875.1 uncultured Sphingomonadales bacterium | reverse complement strand
CTGATGGAGGACCGCGCGACCTTGCGGATTTCGAGCCAGCATCTGGCCAACTGGCTGCTGCATGGCATCGCCACCCGCGATCAGGTGATGGACGCGTTGAAACGGATGGCCGCCAAGGTCGATGCGCAGAATGCCGGCGACCCGCTGTACGAGCCGATGGCCGGACGTTGGGACGACAGCATGGCGTTCCTCGCCGCGTGCGATCTGGTGTTCAACGGGGTGGAGCAGCCGAGCGGCTATACCGAGCCACTGCTCCACGCGTGGCGGCGCAAGAAGAAGGCGGCCCAAAAGGCAGAAGCGTTAATGCCGGTTGGCTGATGATCTAAAAACGCCTGCGGCCCGGTTTTGGATCGCAGGCGTTTTTTTGGGGCGCATATTGTGGTGGTGTCAGGCCGGGGTCAAGACCTGCGCAATGGCGACAAATTCCGCCACAGACAGCGTTTCGGCGCGACGCGCGGCATCAATCCCCAGCGTTTCTAGCGCTGCCAATGCGCCGGGCAGGCCCTTCAAACTTTGACGCAACATCTTGCGACGCTGGCCAAAGGCAGCCTCGGTCACGCGTTCAAGCATCCGCGCCGATACGCCTTCGGGCATGGCGGCGGGGGTGACATGCACCATCGCGCTCATCACTTTTGGCGGCGGGGTAAAGGCGCTGCGGTGGACGCGCATGGCGATTTTGGGTGTTGCGCGCCATTGGGCCAGCACGGCCAACCGGCCATAGCCATCGGTGTCGGTCCCGGCGACGATGCGCTCGGCCACTTCCTGCTGGAACATCAGCGTCAGGCTGGTCCAGCGCGGCGGCCAGCTTTCGCCCGACAGCCAGTTGGTGAACAGCATCGTGCCGACATTATACGGCAGATTGGCGAGGATGGCATAGGGTTCGCCAGCAAACAGGCTGTCCGCCGGGATTTTCAGCGCGTCGCCTTGAATAACGGTCAATTGGCCGGGAAACGCGTCGGCCAATTCTGCGAGCGGCGCCATGCAGCGCGGGTCCATCTCGATCGCGGTGACATTCGCCCCGGCGCGGAGCAGCGCCCGGGTCAGGCCGCCGGGGCCGGGGCCAACTTCCAGCACATTCTGACCACGCAACGCGCCCGGAATCGCCGCAATGCGCGCTAGCAATTGTTCGTCGAACAGAAAATTCTGGCCCAGCGCCTTGGTCGCAAACAGGCCATGCGCGTTGATCACCTCACGCAGCGGCGGCAAATAGGGCTGGGGCAGCGGGGGCAGGGTCATTGCCCGCCCGCCCGGTGCAGCGCGCAATCGCCCGCCATGCGGATCGCCGCGATGGTCGCGCCGACATCGGCGGCTCCCTTGCCAGCGATGCCAAACGCGGTGCCATGATCGGGCGAGGTGCGGACAATCGGCAGGCCGAGCGTGATATTTACGCCCGAATCAAATTCCAGCGCCTTGAGCGGGATCAGCGCTTGGTCGTGATACATGCATAGCGCAACGTCGAAACCGGCGCGGCTGCGCGGCGCGAACAGGGCGTCGGCGGGGTGCGGGCCCGTGGCGTCGATCCCCGCGGCCTGTAGCGCGGCGATGGCGGGCGCAATAATCCGCGCTTCTTCATCGCCCATGCGGCCTTCCTCGCTGGCGTGCGGGTTGAGCGCGGCGATGGCGAGGCGCGGATGGGCAAGCCCGAAATCCCGCGTCAGCGCCGCCGCAACGATGGTCGCCCGCCGCACGATCACGTCGATCGACAACAGGCCAGGCACTTGTGACAGCGCGACATGGACAGTGATCGGCACGGTGCGCAACGATGGCCCGGCCAGCATCATCACCGCATCCTGGGGCGCGATACCTGCGGCCTCGGCCACGAATTCGGTTTGGCCAGGGTGGCGAAAGCCGACCTCGGCAAGGCGGGATTTGGCGATCGGGGCGGTGACGATGGCCGCGGCTTCGTGGGTGACAGTCAGCCGTGCCGCCTCGGTCAGGCTGGCCAGCGCGAGACGAGCGCCATCGGCATCGGGCAGGCCGGGGTGATAGGCCCCATCCAAATCGCCCAGCACCGGCAAGCCACGATCAAACACCGCCGCCGCTTCGGCCAGTGAGCCAACGCGAACCACCGGAACGTCAAACCCGCGCACCCGGGCTGCCTCGGCCAGCAGCCCAGCGCCGCCGATCACGCAAAAGGCGGGCATGGTGTGGACTTTACGCCCAAACCATGCGGCCGCGATCAATTCAGGCCCCACCCCGGCGGGGTCGCCCAAGGAGACGGCAAGTGGCGGAATGGCCAAATCAATTATACTCGATAATCGCGTCACGACGCAGATCGCGCAGGTACATTTGCGCGCGCTTGTTGACGCGGTCGTCTTCCATCTGCGACATCAATTCGTCAAAGCTCGGGCCGCTGGCCGCCTTTGGATCGTCGCGGCCGCACAGCATCAGCATCCGCACGCCTTCGGCCACCGAGCCAAAGGGCGGGGTCGATTCGCCCTGCGCCAAGGCCAGCAGTGATTGTTGCAATTGCGCTGGCAGGTCGCGGGCGCGGATCTGGTCGTTGGCGACCACTTGCGCGCCAAACTTGGCGGCTGCGGCATCGACGCCGCCGCAACCCTTGGATGCCTTGATCGCCCTTGCAAACTCGTCGATCCGCTTGTTGGCGTCTGCCTCGGAAATGCTCGCGGGCAGGCTTAGCGAGATCTGCTTGAGCGCCAGCAAGGCGTCACGCGGATCGGCGGTCAGCACTTGGCGCTTGTCGATCATGTACAGGATCGAGAAACCGCCGCGCAGCTCGATCGGGCCGACCAACTGCCCCGATTGCATGTCGTGGGCCGCGGTGGCCAGTTCGGTCGGCAATTGCGCCAACCGGATCCAGCCCAGATCGCCGCCAACCGCCTTGGTCGACGCTTCGGAATATTGGCGGGCATAGGCGGCAAAGCTGCCACCCTGGCGCAATTGTTCCATGATCCGCTTGGCGTTTTCGGCCACGGTCGGCCGGCTCTCGGGCGAGGCCGACAGATAGATTTCGCCGACGCGATATTCCTCGGTGCCCTTGGCGGCCTTCAGCCGTTCGAGCACTTCCTTGACTTCCTGCTGGCTGACATTGACGAAGGGCTGCACATTGCGGCGCAGCACCCGGCTCCATGCCATTTCACCGCGAATCTGGCGTTTGAGCGATGCGGGCGAGGACCCGATCTTGGCCAGATACGCGTCGAGCGCCTTGGGCTCCTGATGGAAATTATCGGTGGCGACGCGGGCATAGGTGCCATCGACTTCATGCTCGTCGAGCGTGATTTCGGCGGTCTTGGCCTCCTGAATCTGCAAAGTTTCGTCGATCAGATTGCGCAGCACTTGTGCGCGCAGCCGTTCGGTTTCATCGGCCGAAATCTTGCCGCCATTGGCCGACACGATCAACGCCAGGCGTTCGTTGACGTCGGTGCCGGTGATGATGTCGCCATTGACGACGGCGGTGGCGCGGCGATGGTTGGGATCATCCTTGCCCAACATCGTAACCGTATCGCCGATGCCGAAGGGATTGGCTTGCGACGCGGCTGCGGTGTCAGCGCCGACATTGCGACCTTGCGCGTTGGCTCCCGTTTGGGCAACCACCGCCAGGCAAACACCCAGCGCCAGCATTGCCGGGGCCATCAGCGCCCGCCGCCGTGAATTGCGCGGGGTACCAGCTTTGCTTTTCACAACCATCACCTTGCAGTCGTTCCTGTCATTATCGGCCCTTTTGTGAAAGGCTGCCGGTTATCTGCGTTTGTCCTGCGCGACGGCGGCTGAACCCAAGGTTAGCCTCGCCGCATCATCCCAAAACGCGTCAAACCCCATTCGTCGCCCGGCGATAGCCGGTTTGGTCCCGCCTGCCAACCGTCGCGGCGGGGCCATCCCCGCCACAGGTCGTGCCTAGCGGCCGCCCAGATTCTTGAGTGAGAACCGCAATTCAAAGCTGCTGCCCCGAACGGCGTCGCCAATTGTCACGTAATCGCGCCGCCACGTCATGTCGAATTGGAAACAATCCGACTGAAACGACACGCCCAACCGCGTGCGCAGCGGCTGAAACGCGTTGGTTGCCGTAGTGGCGGGCGTTGTGGTGGTGGCCAGCAGATCGGTGTTCGAAAGGTCGAACACGCCAGACCCGAACGCCGACCAATAGCGCGCAAAGGCGATTCGCCCGGCTGCGCGCAATTCATTGCTGTCCTGCAAATCTTCGAGGGCGGCGCTAATATGCCGGTTGAGGCGCGCATAGCCGACCTCGAAATAGGTGCGATCAGTGCCGACGGTCGCGTCGATTTCATTGCGGCGGAACGCAAAGCTGTCGTGATCGAGCCGATAGCGGTGGGTGATCTTGAAGAAATCGCGGTAACGGATTTCCGTCCGGCCGACGATATCTGACATCCGATCCGACAGGCCGGTCCCATCGGGCAACAGCGTCGGTTGGCTGGTCAGTCGGTACGATTCGCCGACATTGGCATTGATCCGCCACCTGGGCCGTTCAACCTGCCAATCCAGGCCATAGGTGAATCGAGTGCCGTCCTCTACCCGGTCATAGCCGGGGAAGCGGTTTAGCGCGAACAGGTTGGTGTCTTCCAACTCGATCGCGCGGGCGTCCTCATTCGGCACCGCCATGTTCCGGACCGAGGGCGTTGTCACCATCTGGAAATGCGGTGTCAGCACCTGGATGCCGCCCAACGCGGGGCCGATCAATGGCCAGGTGATGTCGATCGCCCCCAGCGCGACGCCGCGGCCCTGCCAGCCGGGATCGCCCTGATAGATCGCGGTGGTGGTCAGCGCATTTCCGCTGGAATGATAGATGTCGCCGCGGGCCAGCGCGGTCACCGTGACGATCTGACCCATGTCGGTCATCCGGCGCAGGTTCCATTGCGCGCTGGCAAAAGCGCGTTGCGTGTCTTCGCCCGCGCTGCGGCTGATGGCCAGCGTGTTGGCCTGTAATTCGATCTTGCCGCCCAGCACATCCTCGTCAATCCGCCGGCGATAGTCGATCATCGGCAAGGCCACCGGCACCAGCCCTTGCGCTTCATTCGTGCGCATCGTCTGGAACGCCCAGCCGGAGATGGACAGATAGCTATTGGCGTCAACATGATCGACATTGACGGTCGAACGCAGCACATCGTCGCCATTGATATAATAGCGCCGCAGGAAGGTGCGATCGCTGGCCAAGCGGCCGGAAAAATCGACGCTCCATTCAGGCGAGAGCTGGAATTTGCCGTTGGTGTCGAAATAGCCGCGCCATTGTTGCAACGCGGTGCCGCCCGAAACGGTGGTCGCCGCGCTGCGGGTGATATATCCAGTGACCTGATAGGCGCCGATATCAGTCAGGTCGCGGTACCGCACCTTTGCCATCGGCTGGGCCAGCGTAAAGGCATAGCCAGTCAACGCGAGGTCGCGGTTTTCGGCCAGCCGAGCGTAATAGGTGCTGGCGATTTCGAAGCCGTTCGAGGCGGACATTTGAAAATCGGGCACCAGAAATCCGGGCAAGGCGCGCCCATCGGTCGCCAGTTTCAGCGAAGGCAGCGGGATGATCGACGCGCCGAACAGCGCAAGCCTTGCGCCCTTGAAATAGACCAGCCTGGTGGCCGGATCATAGATGACCCGGCGCGCGGTAATCCGCCAACTCGGGCTTTTGGGGCAGCCCTTGCTGTCCACCACGTCGCACCCTGTATAGGCGGCATGGGTCAGCACAAATGTGCCATCGGCATCGCGCCGCCCCTCATTGGCCGCCAACCGCCCGCCCTCGCGCAGCAACATCAGCATGTTGTGCGTCAGGCCGATCGCCAGATCGTCGGTCAACTCCATCTGTTCGGTGATCAACTCGTTGCCATTGGCATCGACGACGCGCAGATTGCCCTGCGCGATGATCTGGCCGGATTTGCGGTTCCAGGTGACGGTGCTGGCGCGCACGGTTTGTTCGCCGTGGCGTAAAAAGACATTGCCCTTGGCGGTGACGATATCGGTATCGTCCTGATATTCGACCTCGTCGGCGGCAAAATCGATCTGGTCGTTGTTGTAGACCTGGCGTGGCGGGGGATTAGCAGTCGATCCGTCGGCTTGCGCGGTCAATGGCGCCGTCGCATTGGGCGTCATTCCCGCGCCCGTCGCGATTTCATCGCCCAGCGGCCCACGTCCCATGCCCATGCCCATGCCCATGCCGGAATCGGCAAAAGCCGTCGCGGCATAGGCAGGACCAGCCTGTACCCACAGCGCAATAACCAGCGCTGGCGCGCAAAACAGTCCCGTGGCGCGGGAAACCCGGCGCGGACGACTCGATACGGAAAGGTGCGGAACAGGCCGCCTGACAAGGAGCATGGGTTGCCTATCGCAAAGTGGATGCCTAACTGCAATGCACGTCGGTCGCGATTACGGCATCTATACGCCGCGCGGCCCTGTAATTTTTGCACTTCATCCCATCGGGAGAGACCATGCGTATCACCTTTGCCCCCACCGCCTCATCGACCAGCACCGGACTGGTCGCCCATATCGTCGATGCCGATGCCTGGGGCGCCGGATTGCCGCAGGTATTGGTAGCGGGCGCCAAGGCCTCGCGCTTTGCCGGTAAGACAGCCCAAGTGTTCGAAGGCTTTGTGGCGGCGGGCGACGGGGTGCAACGGCTGGCGCTGGTCGGCGCGGGCAAGGCGGAGGACAAGGATCGTATCGCGGCGCTGGAACAGGCCGGCGCGGCGCTGGCGGCCAAATATCGCACCGCGGGCGAGGGCGTGTTGACGCTCGACCTGACCGGCGCCAATCTGGCGGCGGATGAGGTGGTTGCGGCGCTGTTGGGCGCCCGGTTGCGCAGTTGGAAGCAGGATTCGTATCGCACCACGCTCAAGGACGATGAAAAGGCCTCGCTGGAGGAAATCACTGTCGTTGGTGCGCCCGATGGCACCCAGGCCGCATGGGCGCAGGCCGCCGCGATTGCCGAGGGTGTCGAATTTACCCGTGAATTGGTCACCGATCCGGCCAATGTGCTGTATCCGGAAAGCTTCGTGGAGCGGTGCCGTCAGCGTTATGCTGGGACCGGCATCGACATCCGCGTGCTGGACGAGGTCGAGATGAAGGCGCTGGGCATGGGCGCGCTGCTGGGCGTGTCGCAGGGGTCGGTGCGCCCGGCGCGGCTGTTGGTGTTGCGCTGGAACGGCGGCACGGCGGGCGACGCCCCGGTGGCCTTTGTGGGCAAGGGCGTGACATTCGACACCGGCGGCATCAGCCTGAAGCAGCCCGGCGGCATGGAAGACATGAAGTGGGACATGGGTGGCGCAGGCGCGGTGGCGGGCACGATGCTGACGCTGGCGCGGCGCGGCGCGAAGGCCAATGTCGTGGGCATCTGCGGCCTGGTTGAAAACATGCCCGACGGGAATGCCCAGCGTCCGGGCGATGTTGTCACCAGCATGTCGGGTCAGACCATCGAAGTCATCAACACCGATGCCGAGGGCCGCCTTGTGCTGTGCGACGCGCTGACATTCGTGCAAAAGGAATTCGCGCCAAAGCTGGTGATCGACCTGGCCACCTTGACTGGCGCGATCATCGCATCGCTGGCGCATGAATATGCCGGGTTGTTCACCAATGACGACACGCTGGCGGCGCAGTTGAACGCGG
>CAIOKP010000187.1 GCA_903858875.1 uncultured Sphingomonadales bacterium | reverse complement strand
GGAGAGTGAGCGTGATCTCATCTGGGAGGTTTTCGCGCAAATGGGCCATATCGTCCCACTTCGTGGCGCCATTCACCACCACGAAGAAACCATGCGGCCAACGCGTGATCATCAGATCATCGAGAATCCCGCCATCCGCGTTGAGCAACAGCGAATAGCGCAACCGACCCAGCTTGAGCGCCGCCAGATCGGCAGGCAGCAAGGCCTCCAGCGCGACTTCGGCGGCCTTTTGGTCGTCACCCTCGCACGAAACAATAAGCTGCCCCATGTGGCTGACGTCGAAAAGACCGGCGTGGGTCCGCGTCCACTGATGTTCGGCCATGATGCCGTCATATTGCACCGGCATCCAATATCCGGCGAATTCGACCATCCGGCCGCCGCGCGCGCGATGCCAGGCATCGAGCGGCAAAGTCAGGATTTCCAAGGCCTGCGCCTCGTCCGAATCATCTTTATGATTGTATGTGTCGCTCACAAATCAACTTTCCACACAGAGGTGCACCACACGGTGCCCCCTCTGTCACGGAAACCTGAGAGCTTAGCCCGCTGGTCAAAACCAGCGGGTTTACCCCTTCGGCGGCCCCCATCCCATCTGGGTGGGGACTCTTTCCAGAGTATCGCTATCGATCAACACGGTCCGGGTGCCTGAGAGATTCCGGGGCGGTTGCTCCTTCGGCGCCCAATGATCCTTTCGAATCACCGGGACTCTCCCGCACTGATCAGCGACTGTGCAAAGATCCTATGTTGCAGCGCAAAAGTCAAATGGCTGGCAGAATTTGTACCCGGATGAGGCCTCAGACGTTGCTCAACCCATTGGGCGCGCTGCCGTATAGCGCGGCAAATTGCGCGATGGCAAAACGGTCGGTCATGCCTGCGATAAAATCCGCGATGTGGCGACTGCGCGCCGGTTCCTGCTCTGGCAAGGCGTCGGACCAGCCCGGCCCCATTCGGCCTGGATCGGCACGATAGGCCGCGACCAAGCCGTCAGTCACCTCGCGCGCCTTGGCCGCCGTGGCCAATTGTTCGGGGTGGTAATACAGCCGGTCATACATGAACCGCTTGAGGCTGCGCTCCGCCTCGGCCAGCGACGGCGAGAAGGCCGCCGAGGCCCGTCCCGCAGCGCGCACATCGGCGATGCTGACCATGCCATGCGTCCGATCGCGTGTTTCGGCGATGACGTCATTGACCATAATGCCGATCTGGCTGCGCACCAATTCGCGCAATTGCCGATCGCGCGGCGCACCGGGAAAGCGGCGTTCGACCGCCCGCCATTGATCGGCAACGAACGGCTGGGTCAACAAATCGTCGAGTTCGAGGAACCCGGCGCGCAGGCCATCGTCAATGTCGTGGTTGTCATAGGCGATGTCGTCGGCCAACGCCGCGACCTGCGCCTCCATGCAAGACCATTCGTCAAGGTTGAGCGCATAGGCCGCATCCAATTCGGCCAGCGCCCAGGCCGGCTGCGTCACCGGCCCATTATGCTTGGCCAGGCCTTCGAGCGTTTCCCATGTCAGGTTCAGCCCGTCATGCTCGCAATAGGGGCTTTCGAGCCGCATCAACACGCGCAATGTATGCGCATTATGGTCCCAGCCCCCCTGCCCGGCCAAGGCATCGGCCAGCGCATCCTCGCCCGAATGGCCGAATGGCGGGTGGCCAATGTCATGTGCCAGACACAGCGCCTCGGTCAGATCCTCGTCCAGGCCCAACTGGCGCGCGATCACCCGGCCAATCTGCGCGACCTCCAAACTGTGGGTCAGGCGGACGCGGTAATGATCGCCATCGGGGGCGATAAACACCTGCGTCTTTGACCGCAGGCGGCGAAATGCGATCGAATGAATGATCCGGTCGCGGTCGCGCTGATAGGGGCTACGCGGCCCCCGCGCCAAGGCGCCCTCGATAGGAAATTCGCGCCCGCGCGATTGGGCGGGATCACAGGCAAGCGGGGATAGGGGCACAGGGGTTACACTCTTGTATCGGCGGGCACGATACGGCGGTTAGCCGAGCCTGCCCGCCAATGCCACCCCCGCGAACGGATCAGCGTTCCCACCCGCTCATGCACAGGCCAGCGGCCGCGACGGTGACGCGGATCACCTCGGGATCGTTGATCTTTTGCACGGCGCGCACATAGTCGAACAGCGAGCGCTTTGGCCCCTGCAAGGCCTGCAACTTGCGCAATTGCGGGATCGACAGCTTGTCGACCATGTGGTCCGACATGCACTGCGACACCGGCTCTGACAGTCCCGCGCCGACCAGGGCCGATTTTACCTGACCGCGCGCGATATCGTGAACGCAGCCCGACAGGGCAAGGGCAAGGGCGAGAACTGGCAGAATACGGCGCATGGAAGTCCTTTGAATCAGAGCGATGCGTTAATGCGCCAAAGCCTTGTTGATGTCTTCCACCATCTTCTTGGCATCGGCCAGCAGCATCATCGTCTGGTCCATATAAAACACATCATTATCAACACCTGAATAACCGACCCCGCCCATGCTGCGTTTGATGAACATGACGGTCTTGGCCTTGTCGACGTCGAACACCGGCATGCCATAGATGGGGCTGGATTTGTCGGTCTTGGCCGCCGGATTGACCACGTCGTTGGCGCCGATGATGAAGGCCACGTCAGCCTGGGCGAATTCGCCGTTGATGTCCTCTAACTCGAACACATCGTCATAGGGCACGTTGGCCTCGGCCAGCAGCACATTCATGTGCCCCGGCATACGCCCCGCCACCGGGTGGATGGCATATTTGACGCTGACGCCTTCCTTCTTCAGCAAGTCGCCCATTTCGCGCAACACGTGCTGCGCCTGTGCCACCGCCATGCCGTAACCGGGGATGATGATGACGCTTTCGGCTTCCTTGAGCAGGAACGCCGCATCTTCGGCGCTACCGCGCTTCCATGGGCGCTGTTCCTTGGCCGCGCCGCTGGTGGCTTCGGGGGCAGCGCCAAAACCGCCCGCGATCACGCTGAGGAAGCTGCGGTTCATCGCCTTGCACATGATGTACGATAGGATCGCGCCCGAGCTGCCCACCAGCGCGCCGGTGATGATCATCGCCGTATTATGCAGCGTAAAGCCCATCGCCGCCGCCGCCCAGCCCGAATAGCTGTTCAGCATCGACACCACGACCGGCATATCCGCGCCACCGATCGGGATGATCAGCAGAAAACCGATGATGAACGCCAGCGCGGTGATGAGGCCGATCACCCACAGGCTCTGATTCTGCGTAAAATAGCCGACCAGTCCGAGGATCGCGATGATCGTGCCAAGGTTGATCACATGGCGCCCCGGCAACATGATCGGCGCACCCGACATTTTGCCCGCCAGTTTCAGGAAGGCAATGACCGAGCCGGAAAAGGTGATCGCACCAATGGCGATGCCGAGGCCCATTTCGATGCAGGATTGGCCAAAGATGTAATGCGTGACTTGAACAGAGGCGCCGACTGCATTGGGCAGATCAAACGTCCGTTCAGTGCCAGCTACCGCGAGCACGCCCTCAATCCCGAAAGCCTGCGGATTGAGATAGGCCGCCCAGCCCACCAGCACCGCCGCCATGCCGACAAGGCTGTGAAACGCCGCGACCAGTTGCGGCATATCGGTCATGGCGATCTTGCGCGCCGTGAACCAGCCGATGCCGCCGCCAATCGCCAGCGCGGCGACGATTTCCGCTAACCCAGCGATTTCATGCGTGATCAACGTCGTGACGACGGCAATCGTCATCCCCACCATGCCATAGCGGTTGCCCGCGCGGCTGGTCGCGGGGCTCGACAGCCCGCGCAAAGCCAGAATGAACAGCACGCCCGAGACGAGATAGGCGAACATCGCCCACGAAGGAGTTGCGATGTGTTCCATCACTTCTTCTCCTTCTTCTTATACATCGCCAGCATGCGCGCCGTCACCGCAAAGCCGCCAAAGATGTTGACCGAGGCCAATACCACAGCCCCCAGCCCCAGCCACTTCGACACGGCATTACCGCTGGCCGCCGACGCGATCAGCGCGCCCACGACGATCACCGAGGAGATCGCATTGGTCACCGCCATCAAGGGCGTGTGCAGGGCCGGCGTCACCGACCAGACCACGTAATAGCCCACAAAACAGGCCATCACGAAAATCGACAAAATCGAGATAAAATCCATGGTTCCCCCCATCAGCCCAAAAGGCGCTGATTGACGACCTTGCCGCCGGCCGTCAGCCGGATCGCATTGCCGATTTCCTCGTCGAGAACAGGCTTGC
>CAIOKP010000186.1 GCA_903858875.1 uncultured Sphingomonadales bacterium | reverse complement strand
GTCTACTCGCTGGGTGCTTCCTACAAGTTCTGATCAACCGATACCGATCAAAACGAGTAACGTAATGGGGCGGCGTGTTCGGGCAATCGAACACGCCGCCCTTTTCTTTGGTGACGCAATGGCTAGGATGGTGACATGACCCCTTCGCAAAACATCACGATCGTGGGCGGTGGCACTGCTGGATGGGTGACGGCGGCGGTGTTGTCGCGGTATCTTGGCCGCAATTGGCATATTACGTTGGTCGAATCCGACGATATCGGGACGGTTGGGGTCGGCGAGGCGACTATCCCGCAATTGCAGATCCTGCATCGCGCGCTGGGTATCGACGAGGATGCATTTCTCAGTTTTTGCAATGGCACCTATAAGCTGGGCATCGAATTCGTCGGCTGGGGTACGCAGGATTCCCGCTATATCCATGCGTTTGGCGAGATTGGGCGGCCATTGGGGCTGGTGCCGTTCCACCACTATTGGCTACGTGGGCAAGCTATGCCCGAAGCGCGGCCGCTGGATGCCTATTCGCTGAATGCCGTCGCTGCCTATGCCGGTAAATTTCAGCGCGGGATGCCGCAAGGTAACGCCCCGCTGGGCGGTCTTGGTCACGCGTTTCACTTCGACGCTGGGCGCTATGCACAATTTCTGCGGCAATATGCCGAGGGGCGCGGTGTGCAACGGGTCGAGGGGCGGATCGTCGATGTGGCGCTTCATGCCGAAAATGGCGCGGTGGAGCGACTGACGCTGGCCAGCGGCGAAACCGTGGGCGGCGATTTGTTTGTCGATTGTTCGGGCTTTGTCGGGCTGTTGATCGAGGGCGCGCTGGGCACGGGCTATGAGGATTGGCGCCACTGGTTGCCATGTGACCGGGCGATTGCGGTGCAATGTGCATCGGCCCCGACCCTGACGCCGTACACGCGATCCACCGCGCGTGTGGCGGGTTGGCAATGGCGTATTCCGTTGCAGAGCCGCATCGGCAACGGCCATGTCTATTGCAGTGACTTCATGGATGATACGGTAGCGGCCGATATCCTGTTGGCCAATCTCGACGGCGCGGTTCTGACCGATCCACGCCATTTGCGCTTTACCACCGGGCGGCGGCGCAAGTTCTGGAATCGTAATGTCGTAGCGTTGGGGCTGGCGGCGGGGTTTATGGAACCGCTGGAATCGACCAGCATCCATCTCGTTCAGGCGGGCGTCGAACGGTTGCTCAAATTCTTGCCAAAGGGTGATATCCGCAGCGCCGATGTTGATGCCTTTAATGCCCTGACGGCGTTCGAATACGAGGGTATCCGCGATTTCCTGATCCTGCATTACAAAGCCAACCGGCGCAGCGAACCGTTCTGGCGGGCCTGTGCAGACATGGCGGTGCCGGACAGTTTGGCGGCAAAGCTCTCGCTGTTTGAGGCCAATGGCCGGATCACCCGGTTCAATGAGGAATTGTTTGCCGAAGTGGGCTGGCTTCAGGTGTTGATCGGTCAAGGTGTGAGGCCGGCAGGCTATCACCCGTTGGCCGACCAACCCACCGATGCGGAATGTCGGGAGTTCCTCGATCTGTTGGCCAATGCCGCCCAGCGACAAGTTGCCGGGATGCCGGATCACGCCGCCTTCATTGCCAGCCATTGCCGGGCGAGCGTGGGTGGCGCGGCGGGTTAGGTCGTTCCCATCAGGAATGTGTTGACCGTCAACCGACCGGTCAGCGGGTCATCCGAAAGCGGCGTCTCGGGCGAAATGTCGGCGCAGTGCAACACATTGCCACGGTAGATCAGCGCCCTGTTGAATTGTGCCTCGAAATGCGCGGTTTGTTCAAAAATCGGCGTGTCGCCTGCTATGTAGGCGGGATCAGGCATCCCGTGGGCAGCGACATCACGATGCAGCGCCGCATCATAAGGTTCAAGGCGCGTCGGGCTAATCGTTTCAAAACCGGTGCTGCGGTGGCGATAAAAGGCGGTGCCGCTGCCCTTGCAACCGCCGAGGTAATGCAAAAGAGCCAATCGTTCCGGCTCGCACCCGTCAAAGTGGGGCATTCGCTGGATGGGGCGTAGCGCGGCAGGCGGGGTGGTTACCAGCGAGAACATCGCCTCGATCAATTCGGGATTGGCCGATACGCCGAATGTTACAGAAATCAGCTCTGCCAAGGGGGCGATATATGCCGTCACACATTCCGTTGGCACCGGAGCGCGAAGGCCGGGATAATAGGCCCCCATCGCGGCGAATTTCGATCCCGCAGCGAGCCCGACGAGTGTGTCGGGCGCGGGCACAAAATTGTCGACAATGATGACAGGCTGCCGTTCGCGGCCAATCAGGGCGACCTGTATCTGTTGAGAAGTTTTCATCGTCACCTAATGGAGCAAAGCACGCCATTAGGCGAGCTTATATTGGAAAATACACCATATTTTCTGCGGGTGAAATTGTCTATAACATATTGAAATAATGTGTTCAATTTGGACTCTGCAAGCCCGTCTGTGCGGTCTTTTTTGCACCTTTTTGGTATACGTATTCTTGACCCAATCGCCCCGGATGGTGGCACAAGGCCGCCAAGGAGAGAGAACGTTGCCGCGAGCAAATAAGAAAACGGCGGCCTGGCCTCTGCGCTTGGCGCTGGCTGGCCTGGGCTTGGCGTTGGCTGCATCGCAAGGCGCGATCGCTGGGCCCGCCCCGGTGGGGGCTGCACTGTCTGCGTTGCGCGCCCGGCTGCCGCAGGACGAGGTGATCTATTTCCTGCTGCCCGACCGCTTCGATAATGCCGACCCCGGCAATGACCGTGGCGGCCTGTCCGGCGGCAAGCTGCAAACCGGGTTTGATCCGACCGACAAGGGGTTCTACCATGGCGGCGACCTTGCAGGGGTGATCCGCAGGCTCGATTATATTCAAGGGCTGGGCGCCACCGCGATCTGGGTCGGGCCGATCATGGCCAATCGCCCGGTACAGGGCGCTCCCGGCG
>CAIOKP010000185.1 GCA_903858875.1 uncultured Sphingomonadales bacterium | reverse complement strand
GGCGCTTACCGGCGCTGCCACGTGAAGAGGAAATAGGACATGGAAACCCGCGCCGGTGATCCGGGGGCCTTTGCCCATTTTGACCTGTCGCGCGTCGACAGCCCGGCGTTTGTCGTGGACGAGGCGCGGCTGCGTGCGAACCTTGCCGTGTTGGCCGATGTGCGCGACCGGGCGGGGATCAAGCTGCTTGCCGCGATGAAGGCGTTTTCGATGTGGCGGGTGGCGCCGATCATCGGGGAATATCTCGACGGGGTGTGCACCAGCGGTCTGTGGGAAGCGCGACTGGCGAAAGCCTATTACAAGGGCGAGGTCGCAACCTATTGCGCGGGGTATAAGGCGGAGGATTTGCCGGAAATCTGCAGGATATCCGACCATGTGATCTTCAATTCACCGATGCAAATCGCGCGGTTTCGCGATGTTTTGGCGTCGCAAGGGGGAGGCTTCGACCTCGGTCTGCGCCTCAACCCCTTGCATCCCGAGGGGGAGGTGGCGAAATATGACCCCTGCGCCGTGGGATCGCGGTTGGGTTTCCCGGTCGATCAATTGCGGGCGGAACATCTGGCGGGCGTGACGGGCCTCCATTTTCACACGCTGTGCGAACAGGATTTTGCGCCGTTGGAGCGTACTTGGGCGGCGTTGAAGCCAGCCATCGCGCCGTATCTGGCGGCGAATGGTGGGCCGATCACATGGCTGAACTTTGGCGGCGGGCATCACATCACCCGCGCCGATTACCAGCGCGACGATCTGGTCGCGTTCCTGCGCGCGGTGAAGGCCGAGACGGGGTGCGAGATCTATTTGGAGCCAGGCGAGGCGGTGGCGCTGGATGCCGGTATCTTGATCGGTACGATTTTGGATGCCCACACCAACGGCATGCCGGTTGCGATCACCGATATTTCGGCCACATGCCACATGCCGGACGTGATCGAGGCGCCCTATCGCCCCGCCATGTTGGGCGAGCGCGAGACGGGCGAGGTGGTGCGCCTTGGTGGGCCATCATGCCTGGCTGGCGATGTGATCGGCGATTACCGACTGCCGGTGTCGGCAGAACCCGGCCAGCGTTTCGCCTTCCTCGATCAGGCGCATTATTCGATGGTGAAAACCACCACGTTCAACGGGGTGCCATTGCCGTCGATCTGGCTGTGGGATTCGCGCTATGATTCGCTCGAATGTGTGCAGCGATTCGGCTGGGAAACCTTCCGCGACCGGTTGGGATAGCGTCGCCATTCTGTCACAATCCCGTCATAGGGCTGAGGCACCAATTTTACCCCCAATTTTTGCACCATCGGGCGGCGGCGAGGCGCGTTTTTCCCTTGAAACGCTCAGGTATCGCCTTATATGCACCCCCTCGCCGCCCCATGGGGACTTCCAAACCGCAAGGCGGCCTTGTTCAACGTTCCGTTTGGGGGTCCCTTGATTTGTCCATTTACCTTGACGCACCGGCTGTAGTTCGCGCAATCGCGCCCAACGAACCCGTTATCCTCAATCGCCCGCAGGCTGCTGGGCGCGCTGCGCGTTTCTTTGCCACGAATTTTCCGGGCAAATCGCTGTATGCGGTAAAGGCCAATCCGTCGGCTGATTTGCTGGCGGTACTTTGGGACAATGGCATTACCCATTTCGATACGGCCTCCATCGCCGAAGTGCGATTGGTGCGCGAGGCACTGGGTTCGGACCCGACCTTGTGTTTTATGCACCCGGTCAAGCCGGTTGCCGCGATCCACGAGGCCTATCACATTCATGGTGTGCGGACGTTCAGCCTCGATAGTCACGAGGAACTGACCAAGATCGTCGAGGCCACCCGTGGTCGCGATGGTGAACCCGCGGCGGATCTGTCGCTGTGCGTGCGATTGCGTGTGTCGTCGGAATATTCGGAGCTCAGCCTCGCGTCGAAGTTCGGCGTCGATCTCGTCGATGCCGCGCCGCTGTTGCAAGCCACGCGTCAGGTCGCTGATTGCCTTGGCATTTGTTTCCATGTTGGGTCGCAGGCGATGACGCCGTTTGCCTATGTGCAGGCGCTGGAACGCGTCCGCGCGGCGATTGTGCAGGCGGCGGTGACGGTCGACATCATCGATGTTGGCGGTGGCTTCCCCTCGATCTATCCCGGTATGGAGCCGGCGCCGATGGAAGATTACTTTGCGGTGATCCACCGCGCTGCGGAATCATTGCCGGTGTCCTATTCGTCCGAATTGTGGTGCGAACCCGGCCGGGCGCTGTCGGCGGAATATAATTCGATGATCGTGCAGGTTGAAAAGCGGCGCGGCACCGAATTGTTCATCAACGAGGGGGCCTATGGCGCGCTCTATGATGCGGCGCATGTCGATTGGCGTTTTCCGGTGAAGTGCCTCGAGGCGGGTCGTGGTGAAGCCATGGAGGAATTTTCCTTCTATGGCCCGACTTGCGACGATGCCGACTTCATGGAGGGCCCGTTCCGTCTGCCGGCCGATATTCAACCGGGCGATTATATCGAGATCGGTATGCTGGGCGCTTATGGCGCGGCGATGCGGACCCGGTTCAACGGGTTTGGCACGGGCATAGACATCGACGTGCGCGATGAGCCAATGTCCAGCCATTACAATGGCACCCGTCGCGATCCGCGCCAGTCGGACAACGTCGTTTCGTTGCGGTAAATTCTCCAGTCCGTCTGCCCCTGCTGCTCGGTAGAACGAGTGGTGGGGCGGATGTCTTCCGTGCCCGGCTGTCGATACGTCGTTTTTCCAGCACAGAACTGCGGATTGGCGTGAAAACCTGACGGCTTGCCTCTTTCGCTAGCGGCCTTGCGCCCCTACATGCCGGAACATCATGGCCCGTCCGACTCCTGTAGAATTCGACAAATTTAAGACCGTCGCCGAGAACCGGCGCGCCCGGTATGAATATTTCATCGACGTTGTGTACGAGGCCGGGATATGCCTGACCGGGACCGAGGTGAAATCCTTGCGGTCCGGCCAAGGTTCGATTGCCGAGTCCTATGCCGAGGTGAAGGATGGCGAAGTGTGGCTGGTCAACGCTAACGTGCCGGAATTCAGCCACGGCAATCGCTATAACCACGAGCCGAAGCGCCCGCGCAAATTGCTGCTGCATGAGCGCGAGATCGCCAAATTGACAGGTGCGGTCGAGCGCAAGGGGATGACGCTAGTCCCTTTGTCGATCTTTTTCACCCCGCGTGGCCGGGCCAAGGTCGAGCTGGCGCTGGCCAAGGGCAAGAACAATGCCGACAAGCGCGCGACCACCAAGGATCGTGAATGGAAGCGTGATCAGGCGCGGATCATGAGGGATTACAAGTGAGCTCACCGCTCGTGTCGCTGTCGAACTGGGCACGCACGCGATTGCCAACGCGCGAAGGTTTGGAAAAGAACCGCATGATCCGGCCGTTCGCGCATCTCGTGCTGCGTGCCGACCTATGGCGGTTTAACCGGCGTAGCGTGCCGCGGGGCGTGGCCCTGGGTCTGTTTACCGGTATTGCGGTGCCATTTGCCCATTCGCCCATCGCGGCTTTGTCGGCGGTGGTGGTGCGCGCAAATGTGCCGGTGGCGATTGTGACAACTTGGACCAGCAATCCTGCGACTTGGGTGCTGATGTTCCCGGCCGCGTTGTTCATTTCCAAGAGCCTTGGTCTCAATCCGGATATGGCGAAGTTTCAGGCGTTGTTGCAGCATGATGCGACGCTGCGCCAATGGGCGGGCTGGCTGTTTTCGAGCGCGGCGCCGGCGTTGATGTTTGGCCTATTCGTGTTGGCGGCCTGCGTATCGGCGCTGGGCTATGCGGTGGCCAGTTTTGTGTGGCGGTTGATCGTCCTGCGCAAGCGGCGGGGGCGATTGGCGCGCATTGCGGCTGCGCTCTCTTCGGCGAAGGGCTGAACCACATGGCAGTTGGCGGGCAAACAGACGCGATGACCACCATGCCCTTGGCCCGCGCGCGCCTGTGGGTTGGCGCGGCGGTGCTGGTGAGTGTCGTGCTGGTCTGGTTGGTCACGCGTCAGACGTTGGTGACGGTGGGCTTTGCCGCGGGCGTTGTGGCGCTGGGCGGGTTGGCCGCGATATTGTCCGCCCGGCCGGCGCGGGAAACGGCATCGGATATTGTCGAGCCCGATTGGTCCGTGACGGTCGCCGCGATCGAGCAGGCGCACGGGCCATTGGCAACGGCGATTGCCATTGTGGACCGGGCGGGGCGTTTGGTTTGCACCAATACGACGTATGAAACGGCGTTTGAGACTGCGGCCCCGCCAGGGCTGCCGTTGAGCGATGCCTCGCTCGAGCGGTTGGCGCGGGCGGTGCGTGCGGCGTGGCGCGATGGCAAGGGGGCCGCTGACCTGGTCGAGATGCCAGTGGGCGATGCGGTCAAGCGCTGGCGGGTTGAGATCGCGCGCGCCGGGCGGGCGGAGGATTTTCTGATCTGGCGGTTTTTTCCGCTGTTGGCGCCTGATCCGGTTGGCGAATTGTGCCGTCATCTGGGCGGCAAGGTCGGACGCGTGTTGACGCAGGCCGGCTTTGCGGCAGCGGTGGTCAATACTGACGGCCGGATCATCGTGGCCAACACTGGATTTGCGCAGCGCGCGAATGGCGAAACATCGACCAGCCTGGTTGGCAGCGAATTCGTCAGCCTGTTTTCGCAAGACGATCAGGACCGCCTGTATTGGGCGCGTGATGCCCGTCATACTGTGCCGTTAACGTTGTTCTACCTGCCGCTTGCCGATCCCGATGGCCATGATGTGGCCGACCCGCAGGCCAGCCCGTCATTGATGCTGTTGGTCGATCAGGGTGTTGGCGTCGGTGGCGGAGCCGAATCGAGCGCCGCTGTGCCGCATCTCGAAGCTTTGCTGGCGCAATTGCCGTTGGGTTTGGCGATGACCGATCGCGATGGCCGTGTGCTGTTTGCCAATGCCGCGTTTATGCGCGCGGCGGGCCGCGAGGGCGATGGGCCGCCGACCTATCCCACCGATCTGGTGGTGAAAGAGGACAAGGCGGCGCTGTCCGATGCAGTGCGCCGGTTTGGCCAGGGCCCAGCCACCAGCGGGGATGTCGCGGTTCGCCTGTCGGCCCAGCCGGAGGAGCCGGTGTCGCTGTCGCTGGCAGGGGTGCGGGGATTGGGCGAGGCGGCGGTTTTGCTCGGGCTGACTGATTCGACCGAAGAGACGCGGTTGAAGCGGCAGGTCGCGCAGGCCACCAAGATGCAAGCGGTTGGCCAGTTGGCTGGCGGCGTTGCGCATGATTTCAACAATGTCCTGACCGCGGTGATCGGCACGTGTGACCTGATGTTGCTGCGCCATACGCCCGGCGACAGTGACTATGACGATATCCAGCAAATCCGCGCGAGTTCGAACCGCGCGGCCAGTCTGACCCGCCAATTGCTGGCCTTTTCGCGCCAGCAGACGTTGCGGCCGCAGGTTTTGCAATTGCCCGATATCGTGTCCGAAATCACCCAGATGTTGCGCCGGTTGATCGGCGAAAAAATCCAGTTGGTGGTCAGCCACGACCGTGATCTTGGCCCGGTACGCGCCGATCCGACCCAGCTGGAACAGGTGATCGTCAACCTGATCGTCAACGCCCGCGACGCGATGCAGGACGCGACCCAGCGCCACGGTGGCGATGGCGGCGGGCGGCTAATGCTGGCGACGCGGCGCGTCGCTTCGAGCGATGTGCGGGCGATGCGGTCCGAGATCTTGCCTATCGCCGACTATACCGCGCTGATCGTGCAGGACACCGGCGGCGGCATTCCGCCCGACATTCTCGGCAAGATCTGGGAGCCATTTTTCACTACCAAGGAGCAGGGCAAGGGCACTGGGCTCGGGTTGGCGACGGTCTATGGCATCGTCAAGCAATCGGGTGGCTTCATCTTTGCCGATAACGTTCCGGCGCAAGCTGGGATCGGTGGCGGGGCGCGGTTCACCATCTATTTGCCCGTCCACCACGGTGCGCCAGGTGAGGGTGCCCCGGTGCGGTTGCGCGAAGAGGCGGCTGCTTGGGCCGGCGGCGGCGACATTCTGTTGGTCGAGGACGAAGATGCGGTGCGGGTCGTCGCCGAACGTTCGCTGACGCGGGCGGGCTATTCGGTGACTTGCGCCAGCGATGGCGAAGAAGGTCTGGAACAGGTGCAGGCGCGGCGCGACTCGGGTGCGGCGATGTTCGACATGGTGGTGTCCGATGTGGTGATGCCGGCGATGGATGGCCCGGCGATGGCGCGTGCGATTCGCGGCATTGTGCCGGGATTGCCGGTGCTGTTCATGTCGGGATATGCCGAAGAACAGTTGCGACGCGAGATCGATATCGAAGACATGCACTTCATCCCTAAGCCTTTTTCCGTAGCCCAGATTGCCGGAAAAGTGGCTGAAGTGCTGGCGATTGGAGCAGCCATACGGGGGTAATGGGGGCTGTTGGAATTATCTTTGTTCCACCCTTGTTCTCTTGGAACAAATCCGATACATAATGCCATGTTGACGTTTGGCGTCAGCGCCTTAGCAAAGGACGGGAACATGGCGGCTCAACTCAAGCTGATTGATAGCAAGGACAAGGACAGCATGGACCGGCAAAAGGCGCTGGAAGCAGCACTGGCGCAGATTGATCGCGCCTTTGGCAAGGGGTCAGCGATGAAGCTGGGCTCCAAGGAAACGATGCAGGTGGAGGCGATTTCCACAGGCTCGCTGGGGCTCGACATCGCGCTCGGAATTGGCGGCTTGCCCAAGGGGCGCGTCGTGGAAATTTACGGTCCGGAAAGCTCGGGCAAAACGACGCTGGCATTGCACGTGATCGCCGAAGCGCAGAAGATCGGTGGCACGGCAGCGTTCGTTGACGCCGAGCATGCGCTGGATCCCGTCTATGCCAAGAAACTGGGCGTCAATATCGACGAGTTGATCGTGTCGCAGCCGGATACGGGTGAGCAGGCGCTGGAGATCGTTGATACGCTGGTGCGGTCGAATGCGATTGACGTGCTGGTGATCGATTCGGTCGCCGCGCTGGTGCCGCGCGCCGAAATCGAGGGCGAGATGGGCGATAGTCACGTTGGCTTGCAGGCCCGTTTGATGAGCCAGGCGCTGCGCAAGTTGACTGGTTCGATCAGCCGTTCGAACTGCATCGTGATTTTCATCAACCAGGTGCGCATGAAAATCGGCGTGATGTACGGCAACCCAGAGACGACGACGGGCGGAAACGCCTTGAAGTTTTATGCCAGCGTTCGTCTGGACATTCGCCGTACCGGTCAGATCAAGGATCGCGACGATATCGTCGGCAATGCGACCCGCGTGAAGGTGGTGAAGAACAAGGTCGCCCCGCCGTTCAAGCAGGTCGAGTTCGACATCATGTATGGCGAGGGCATTTCCAAGGTTGGCGAAATCCTCGACCTTGGCGTCAAGGCGGGCATTGTCGAAAAATCGGGTGCTTGGTTCAGCTATGATTCGATCCGGATCGGGCAGGGACGCGAAAACTCCAAGACGTTCTTGCGCGAACACCCCGAAATTCGCGATCGGTTGGAAGCGGCGATCCGCGCTCAGCGGGAAGGTTTGGCAGTCGAGATGATGGCAGGCCCAGAGGCGAGCGACGACGAGTAACAGGTGATGGTGGGCCAGCGTTCTGACTGCGACTGGCCCACCTTTTTGAGATTTGTGTTTTTCGCGGGGCCATCCAGCCAAGGTTTGTGATGGTTTGGGTATGGGAATGATCGGGTAGACGTCAGTTTTCGACCGATTTGTGCGAATTCTTTCGTGATTCGGTGGCTCTGATGGCGCCTTCCTGCTTGTCGGGCAGCGCGTGGTGGCTTATCGGCAAAACCCATGATCTCGACCAACGATATTCGCCGCTCCTTCCTTGAATACTTCGGCTCGAATGGGCACGAGGTGGTGCCATCGGCACCTCTGGTGCCGTACAATGACCCGACGTTGATGTTCACCAATGCGGGCATGGTCCCGTTCAAGAACGTCTTTACAGGGTTGGAGACGCGCAGCGTCCCACGCGCAACGTCGAGCCAAAAATGTGTGCGCGCCGGTGGTAAGCATAACGATCTCGACAATGTGGGCTACACGGCGCGGCACCATACGTTCTTCGAAATGCTGGGGAATTTTTCCTTTGGCGATTATTTCAAGGAGCAGGCGATCACCCATGCGTGGACGCTGTTGACGCGGGAATGGGGGCTGCCAAAGGATAAGCTGCTGGTCACGGTGTATCACACCGATGACGAGGCCTTTGACTTGTGGAAGAAGATTGCGGGACTATCCGACGATCGCATCATCCGCATCCCGACGAACGACAATTTTTGGTCGATGGGGGATACGGGGCCGTGTGGCCCCTGTTCCGAGATCTTTTTTGATCACGGCGACCATATCTGGGGTGGGCCTCCGGGATCGCCGGATGAAGATGGCGACCGCTTCATCGAGATCTGGAATCTGGTGTTCATGCAGTTTGAGCAGCAGGCCAATGGGACGCGCCTTGCCTTGCCGCGCCCCAGCATCGACACTGGTATGGGCTTGGAACGCATCGCCGCCGTGATGCAGGGCGAGCATGACAATTACGATATCGACACGTTCAAGGCGTTGATTGCGGCAAGCGAGAGCCTGACAGGCGTGCGTGCCGAGGGGGATAACCGGGCCAGTCACCGGGTGATTGCCGACCATTTGCGCTCGACCAGTTTTCTGTTGGCCGACGGCGTGCTGCCGTCCAACGAGGGGCGCGGGTATGTGCTGCGCCGCATCATGCGTCGCGCTATGCGGCATGCGCATTTGTTGGGGGCAAAGGATCCCTTGATGCACCGTCTTGTCCCCGCGCTGGTGACCGAGATGGGGCAGGCTTTCCCAGAGCTCGGCCGTGCGCAGGCGTTGATCGAGGAAGTGCTGGAACGCGAGGAAGCCCGTTTTCGTCAGACACTGCATAACGGGCTCAAGCTGCTTGATGAGGCGACCGACGGCATGGGTGAGGGCGGCGAATTGCCCGGTGAGACCGCTTTCAAACTCTATGATACCTTCGGTTTCCCCTATGATTTGACCGAGGACGCGCTACGTTCACGCGGCATAAGCGTCGACAAGACAGGCTTTGATACCGCAATGGCCCACCAAAAGGCCGCCGCACGTGCCGCTTGGAAAGGCAGCGGGGAGGCCGCTGCCGGCGAGGTGTGGTTCGACATTGCCGAGCGCGTTGGAGCGACTGAATTCACCGGTTATACCAGCACGACGGGCGAGGCGCAGGTTGTTGCCATCGTGAAGGATGGCAAGGAAGTCGACACGGCCACCGCTGGTGATGACGTCATTATCCTGACCAACCAGACGCCATTTTACGCCGAAAGCGGCGGGCAGATGGGCGATGCCGGGGCGATTTCTGGCGCGGATGGTCTGATGATCACCGTGACGGATACGACCAAGCCGCTGGGGCGTTTGCATGCGCATCAGGGCAAGGTTGCGGCAGGGACGGTTCGTGTCGGCAACGCGGTGGCTTTGGCCATCGATACTGTCCGTCGCGATGCAATTCGCGCAAATCATTCGGCGACGCATCTGTTGCACGCCGCGTTGCGTCAGCGGCTTGGCGCGCATGTGACGCAAAAGGGCTCAATGGTTGCGCCGGAGCGGTTGCGCTTCGACTTTTCGCATCAGACCGGCCTGACGGCTGACGATATTGCCGTGATCGAGGCACAGGTAAACGCCGAAATTCGGGCCAATGAGGATGTGACGACCAGGTTGATGAGCCCGGACGATGCGATCGAGGCTGGTGCCATGGCGTTGTTCGGCGAAAAGTATGGCGAGGAAGTCCGCGTGCTGGCGATGGGCCGCAAGGCGGATGGCGGGCATGCCTATTCGGTTGAGCTGTGCGGCGGCACGCATGTGCGGGCGTTGGGCGATATCGGCGTGTTCCGGATCGTCGGTGAAAGCGCGGTATCGTCGGGTGTCCGCCGGATCGAGGCGCTGACTGGAGAGGGCGCGCGACAATGGTTTGTCACGCGAGAGGATCAGTTGAAGGCGGCGGCCGCGGCGCTGCGTACGACGCCCGATGAGGTGGAAATGCGCGTGTTGGCCTTGCTCGACGAGCGTAAAAAGCTGGAGCGCGAGTTGGCGGAGGCCAAGAAAGCGTTGGCCCTGGGCGGTAGCGCCGGTGGTGCGCAGGTCGCGGATGAAACGGTCAATGGCGTGACCTTTTCGGGGCAGGTGATCGACGGGCTGGATGCCAAGGAACTGCGCGGGCTGTTGGATCAGGCCAAGCAGCGCATCGGTTCGGGCATCGCCGCGATCGTTGCGGTGAACGACGGGCGCGCGGCTATCGCGGCGGCGGTGACGGAGGATTTGACCGCGCGGTTCAGCGCGGTCGATCTGGTGCGGGCCGGTGTCGAGGCGCTTGGCGGCAAGGGCGGTGGTGGCCGGGCCGATATGGCGCAGGGCGGCGGGCCGGATGCGGCGAAAGCGGCCGAAGCCATGGCTGCCGTGCGGGCGATTATTGCTGGCTGATGGCGCGTAATAGCGCCATCAGCACGACGTCGACCCATTGGCCATTGATGTATTTTGCCCGGCGAAGCACGCCTTCCGACGCAAATCCCAGCGCGGTGTATAGGGCGATGGCGGGCTGATTCGTGGCGAATACCGACAGCGCGACGCGCGAGAGGTTCAGCGTGTTCCAGCAATAGGCGATGGCCAGTTCCAACGCCTCGCGGCCTCGGCCTTGTCGCCGTTGCGTGGCATCGCCGATACAGATTCCGATATCGGCCGACCGGTGGACGGCATCGATGTTGGTAATTTGGACATATCCGATGGCTAAAGCGTCGCCCTGGGCGCGGATCGCGAAGAAAATCCGTGATTTGTCGCCATCGGCGTTGGTCCAAAATGCCTCCTGTCGGTGCCAGTTTTTCGGGTAATACGGCTCATTGAGGCGGGCCAGTTCCGCATCGTCGAGCCAGCGGAAAAATTCCGGCATGTCGAGCGGTAGGATCGGCCCCAACGCAACGCGTTTTCCAAAGATCACAGGCATTCTCGCAACGCAATATCGGGCTGCGTACGCTTTGGGCTGGTCTGGTTAATTCGGCGCCTATGTCTGGCTAGGTGCTGTCCGGTAAGGGCTTCGATCACCGCCTGAATAGCAGCCTAGCCAATCCGCTCGCGCAGGCTGGAACTCTTCAGCTTGGGCTTTTCATCCAGGCCGCCGTCTTCCATGATCCGCTCGCGGAATTCGTCGCGCTTTTCGTGGATCGAAGCGATGACAAAGCCCATCGGCACGCCCCATTCGACCAGCGCTGCCTCGGACAATTGCAGCGTTGCCTCCAATGTTTCGGGGATCGCGTGGCTCGCTCCGGCGCGATAGAGGGCTGCGGCGTGGATGCTGTCGCGGGCGCGGGCGAGAATCGGCAGATCGGGATATTGGCCGCGTAATTTCTTGACCAATTTTTGTACCGCGCGCGGCTCGTCCATAGTCAGGACCACCATGCTGGCCCGGTCGATGCCCAATCGCGCCAGCATTTGCGCCGATGCGGCGTCTCCGAATACTGCCGTATAACCGCTGCGCCCCGCATCAGAGATGAGGTCTGGATCGGCGTCGATGCCGATATAGCGCTTGTGATGGGTCGCCATCATGTCCGCCACCAATCGCCCGACGCGGCCGAAACCAATGATGATCGCGCGCGCGTCGTCGCTGTCGTCGATTGGGGCGGCTTGGCCCGCGGCATCGACCCGGCGGGCCAATCGGCGCCCGGCCCACGCCAGCAACGGCGTTACCGTCAGGCCGAGCGCGGTGACGATTTGCCAGAATTGCGCGGTGCCTGGTTGGATCAGCGCCGCGCTGGCCGCGGCAGTCAGCACGATCAATGTCGATTCGGACGGACTGGCCATCAGGATGCCGGCCTCGGTCGCCATCCCGGCGCGTGCGCCCATCAAGCGCAACAGCACCGCCGTTACGGCGGCCTTGACCACCACGACGCCCACCGTGGCGACGAGGATCGCCAGCCAGTGGCGCGCGACCATCGCAAGGTCGATACTCATCCCGATGGTGATGAGGAACACGCCGAGCGCGAGGCCCTTGAAGGGCGCGAGAATATGCTCGATCTCGCCATGATATTCAGTTTCGGCAATCAACAGCCCGGCGATCAGCGCGCCAACGATGGGCGACAGGCCGACCCCCGCCGTGGCCAAGGCGGCGACGATTACCACCAGCAGGCTGGCGGAGAGGAACAGTTCGGGGCTTTTGGTACGGGCCGCTTGGGCGAATAGCGGTGGCAAAAGATAGCGCCCGCCGACCAGCAAGAGCAGCACGACCATGAGCCCATACCACAGCGTATGCGCCAATTCCTGCCAACCGCCGCCGGCCGCCTCCGGGGCTAACGCGCCCAGCAGAAAGATGATCGGTACAAGCGCCAGATCTTCAAATAGCAGCATGGCTAGTGCCGCGCGGCCGAGCGGCGTATGCGACCCGGCGATCGGCAGTACCAGCGCGGTCGACGACATCGCCAACGCGAGGCCAAGCCCTACCGCACCCCCGGCGCCTTCGCCCAGTAACGCTAGGACAAAGCCAAGAAACAACGCCGAGGCGATCAATTCCAGTGCGCCGAGGCCGAAGACTTGTCGCCGCATTGCCCATAATCGGTCGAACGACAATTCCAAGCCGACCGAAAACAACAGCAGAACGATGCCAAATTCGGCAAAGGGCTTCAACGTTTCCGGGTCGGACAGAGTGATATAGGCCAACCAGGGATGATCAAACACATCGCGGCCAAGGCCGTATGGGCCGACGGCCAATCCGACCAGAATGAAACCGATGACCGGCGTGATGCGAAATCGCGCAAAAACCGGGATGACGATCCCCGCCGCGCCAAGGATCACCAGCGCATCGCCGAGTGAGGAGGAGGGGGAGAATGCGGCTTCGGCCATTGGGCTAGATTAGGGCATGGGGCCGCGGATGTCACGGTGGGATGCGACGGCGGCATATTTCCGCATGGCAGCAAAAAAATGCCATCAGTTGCGTAAACTGCAACAGCCATTGCATTTTTCGCTTTCGCAAGTGCGGCGATTCGGATATGCATGGCGACAAGCAGATAAATGCACATTCGGAGAGAGCGATGCTGCGGTTTGGGCGGCGAGTGATGGGGGTTGTGGCGGGGTGCGTCGCGCTCGGTGGTATGGGGTCGGCAATGCCGGCTGCTGCTGGCGAGATGGCGACGCCCTTGGCTATGGCCTCTGCGGTGCAGGCGGAAACGCCCGGCGCCGGATCGCTCGCCGCTCTGCCGTCACCTGCTACTGTCGCGATGGACATGATGCGCGCTGGCCGGGCGGCCGATGCGCTGGCATTGCTTGATCCCGCCGCAGCGCGCCTGTCGATAGAGGGCAAGGCCGGAAAGAGCCGCCTTTATTGCGCGCACAATGATCGTGTGGCGCGTGGCGCCCGCGTGTTGGATGGTGACCTGTGTGACGCTCTGTTTATCCGCGCCTTTGCGCTGACAGAGGTTGGGCGCAAGGCGGATGCTATTGACGCGCTGGTCGAATTGACCCGGCTGTCGCCCGACTATCCCCGCTATTTTGTCGAACTGGCCTATGCCTATCGCGCCAATCGTCAGCCGGATCTGGCCTTGGCCACCTATACACGCGCCGTCACCATTGCCGATGCGCCAGCCAACCGCGAGGAAAACCGTCACTATCGTGCGGCGGCATTGCGCGGGATTGGCTTTGTGTTGGTCGACCGGGGGGATCTTGCCGCTGGCGAGAAGGCCTATCGTGCCAGTCTGGTTGATGACCCGGCCAGCGCGATCGCGGCCAACGAATTGAAGTTCATCGCGCGCAAGCGTGCCGATATCGAGCAGAAGGGCGGTTGATAGAGCCCTCCGCACCTTCTCTCGATACAGGCCGTGCGGTCAGTTGAGAATTAGGGGCGATAGGTGATTCGCACGAGATCATCATTGCCGATTCGGGTGTCATACAGCGGTATGTGCCATGCCTTGCCATCGGATGTGACTTCGGGAGAGCGAGGCCATTTGTCGATGGCGACCGCCGCGATTGGCTTGTCAGCGTTGAAATAGATGCCGATGCGTGACGAGGCGCAGCCGCCGACCATGTTGAACAGTCCGCGCTGGACCAGCGAATATCCGGGGGCGAGAAAGCCCCACATCACGCGGCAAGTCAGGCGTGCATCGCCAAAACGAAATTGCGTATGGGTCCCGCCTGGCGATATCGCCCATGGTTGAATGCGAATCGCGCCCTTGGCCGCGGTTGTGACCAGCCGATATTGCCCAGTCAGCAGCTTGTCATGCGGCAGGGTGAAGGTACCATCGGTCGCGATGGCGACGGGCAACGTCTCCGCCGTGCTTTTCAGTGCTAACGCGACGCCTGCGCCGCTGCCATCGGGGCGAAATCGCCAGATTAGACGGGCCGCGGGGGCGTAAGTCGCCCGATAATCCTCAAAGTCGCGCACCGCGCCGCGCAATTGGTCGGGCGACAGATGATAACCATTCGATCCCATGCCGACGACGAGAATATCCTCGCCCTCTGTCGCTGCGGTTGGCGCAGGCGTCGATGGTTGGGCCGCAACCGGCGCGGCGGCCAGTAATGTCACGGCAATGATGGCGCATCGTGTGTGTTGCATATCGCCTCCCCCCGGTGGATCGCGGCCGATTGGTGGGGCGGTTGGGGTGAATGAGCGGTGAAGCCAGCCAACAAAAAGGGCCCGGTTTCCCGAGCCCCCTTCGTATTCATACCGCAGGCGCGGCAGGCATTATGCCCACTTGGCCATTTCAGCTTCGAGGTTCTGCACGATCGCCTCAAAGAACTGCTCGGTCGTCGACCAGCCCTGGCTGGGGCCGATCAACAGCGCGAGATCCTTGGTCATCTTGCCGCTTTCGACGGTTTCGATGCAGACGCGTTCCAGCGTTTCGGCAAACTTCACCACGTCCGGCGTGTTGTCGAACCGGCCGCGATACATCAACCCGCGCGTCCATGCGAAGATCGAGGCGATCGGATTGGTGCTGGTCGCCTTGCCCTGCTGGTGCTGGCGATAGTGGCGGGTCACGGTACCGTGAGCGGCTTCGGCTTCGATGGTCTTGCCATCGGGCGACATCAGCACCGACGTCATCAGACCCAGCGAGCCGAACCCTTGTGCCACGATGTCCGATTGTACGTCGCCGTCATAGTTCTTGCAGGCCCAGACGAACTTGCCCGACCACTTCAGCGCGCTGGCGACCATGTCGTCGATCAGGCGGTGTTCGTAGATGATCTTGGCTTCGGCAAATTTTTCGGCAAAACCTTCGGTAGCGAAGACTTCGGCGAACAGGTCCTTGAAGCGGCCGTCATAGGCCTTCAGGATGGTGTTCTTGGTTGACAGATACACCGGCCAGCCAAGCGTCAGGCCATAGTTGAACGAGGCGCGCGCGAAATCGCGGATCGAATCGTCAAGATTGTACATCGCCATCGCGACGCCGGGCGACGGATAGTTAAACACTTCGCGGTCGATCGTCTCGCCATTGTCGCCTTCCCAGATCAGGCGCAGCTTGCCCGGGCCTGGGACGACGAAATCAGTCGCCTTGTACTGATCACCAAAGGCGTGGCGGCCAACGACGATCGGGTCGGTCCAGCCGGGTACCAGGCGCGGCACGTTCGAAATCACGATGGGTTCGCGGAACACCACGCCGCCAAGGATGTTGCGAATAGTGCCATTGGGCGACTTCCACATTTCCTTGAGGTGGAATTCTTCGACGCGGGCCTCGTCCGGGGTGATAGTCGCGCACTTTACGCCGACGCCATATTGCTTGATCGCATTGGCCGAATCGACGGTGATCTGGTCATTGGTGGCGTCGCGATTTTCAACCGACAGATCGTAATACTTCAGATCAATGTCGAGATAGGGCAGGACCAGCCGTTCGCGGATCCACTGCCAGATGATGCGGGTCATTTCATCGCCGTCGATTTCGACGATAGGGTTGGCAACCTTGATCTTGGCCATGTGCTTTAACTTTCCCCGGGGTGGTCCAATAGAGGCCGCAGGATGGCTGCCCGGTCCGATATGGGCCAAGCGCCGATGGGTCTCACACCCGGCCTCTTAGCAAAGGTTTTGCCCTACGCAAGTGCGGGAAATGCAACGTATCGTTCGCAATGGTTGGGAAATGTCATGGTGCAACGGGCCAGAACGCCTAGGCTAGCGCCAGCGCAGCGCCCAATTGCCCGGCCTGCCG
>CAIOKP010000184.1 GCA_903858875.1 uncultured Sphingomonadales bacterium | reverse complement strand
TCTGGTAATGCCTTGGGCTTCCAGCGTTTCGGCATAGGCGAACAACAGGGGTTCGCTGCCCGGTCGGCCGATCAATTGCAACCCCAGTGGCAAGCGCCCCGGACGCCGCAATGGCACCGCCAAGGACGGCAGGCCGAGAAAGCTGATCGGCTGGGTATGGATGCCCAGATCCGCGCGGGCGGGCGATAGCGCGCCGTCGATCTCGATACGTGGATCGGCAATCAATGGCGCGGCACACGGCGTGGCCGGTGCCAGCAGAATGTCATGATCAGCAAACAATCGTGCGATGTCGCCACGGCATTGCGTGCGATAGGCCTGCGCATCGGCATAGAGCGCGTCGGGCAATAGCGCGCCCGCGATCAACCGGTCGCGTGTGGCAGGGTCATAGGCCAGTGCATCGCGGTGAAGCGCGCTGCGGTGCAATCGCCCGCCCTCATAGGCGGTGATCAGGAACGCCGCAGACCGCGCCCGGGCGATGTCGGGCAATTCGACCAAGGCCGCATCGGGCGCGATAGCGTCGATCGCGGCCAATTGCGACACATCAGCGTTCTGGCGAAACCGACCGCCCAGTCGCGCCAAACGCGGCGCACCCGATGATGGCGCCGCCCGCCCCGAGACCACTTCCCATACACAGCGCAAATCGCCCGGCGACCGGGCAAACGGACCGATATCGTCAAAACTCTCGGCAAAAGGAAAGACGCCGCCCATCGGCAGATCGTCGTGCGTCGGCTTCAGCCCATACACGCCGGTCAGGCTGGCAGGCACCCGGATCGAGCCATTGGTGTCAGACCCCAGTGAAAACGGCATCAAGCCCGCCGCCACGACCGCCGCCGATCCCCCCGACGATCCGCCGGCCAGCCGCGCTGGATCATGCGGATTGCGCGTTGTGCCATGCCGCGCGTTGATCGTGGCAAAACCATAGGCGAACTCATCCATGTTGAGCGTCGCCACCAGCACCGCACCCGCCGCCGCCAAGCGCGTGATCGCCACCGCATCGGCCGCCGCCGGCGCCGCGTCGGCATAGACCCCCGATCCCGCCGTGGTGGGCAGCCCCGCCACATCAAACAAGTCCTTCACCCCATAAGGCACCCCCGCCAGCGGCCCAGGATCTTCCCCCCGTGCGACCATCGCATCGATGCGCGCCGCATCCTGCCGCGCGCGGGCGCCGAGCACGCGGGTGACCGCCACAAAGGGTTCCGCCGCCAACCGGGCGAGGCACGCCTCGACGACCGCGATCGCCGTCGTCCGCCCGGCCAGCACGTCGGCGGCAATGTCGCGGGCGGCCCTCACGCGGCATCTTCCGGCGGCATCCCGCGAAAAATCCGCGCATGGCGGGCCAGCAAGCCGAGATTGGCCACCACGCCGGGCATACAGGCGTCGGGAATGGCCAGCCCCCGGCTGGCCGCAATGCTGGCCGCGTCCTGCGCCGTGCGGGGTAAATCCGGGGTCGGCGCGGGCACTGCCTCTGCCGCCCTCGCGAACCGCCCGGCCAGCGCGGCACAAACGAACAATTGCAATTGATGAAACACCATCAGCGGCAGCACGATCTGGCCCACCGCCGCTGGCGCAAACAGCGCGCCCGCCATCGGCACGCCCGAAACGAGGCTCTTTTTCGAACCGCAGAACAACAGCACCACCGCATCCGCGCGCGACAAGCCGATCACCCGCGCCGCCAGCATATTTACCCCCAGCACCAGCGCCAACATCGCCGTGCTATTGCCGATCAAGCCGGCCATCTCGCCCCAACCGACGCGGTGCCACAGACCGCCGACCACCGCCGCGCTAAAGGCCGCATAGACCACGAGCAGGATCGAGGACCGATCCACCGGCTGCATGATCGCCTTGTGCCGCGTGATGAACCCGCCGATC
>CAIOKP010000183.1 GCA_903858875.1 uncultured Sphingomonadales bacterium | reverse complement strand
CCTCGTGCCTGCCCGGCATCCTGCCAGACCTCACCGCCGCCGAAGCGCTCGAAGTCTCGATGATCGCATCGGTCGCGGGCACACTCGACGGCGGCCGCATCAGCCGCGCCCGCCCGTTCCGCAGCCCCCACCATTCCGCCAGCATGGCCGCGATGACCGGCGGCGGCCTGCGCGTCCGCCCGGGCGAGGTCAGCATGGCCCATCTCGGCATCCTGTTCCTCGACGAATTGCCCGAATTTCAGCGCGCCGTCCTCGATTCGCTGCGCCAACCTCTCGAAACCGGCGAGGTCACCGTCGCCCGCGCCAATGCCCATGTCACCTTCCCCGCCCGCGTCCAGTTGATCGCGGCGATGAACCCGTGCCGCTGCGGGCATCTGGGCGACGCGGCGCTGGCGTGCAGCCGGGCGCCGCGTTGCGCCGCCGATTATCAGGGCAAGGTGTCGGGGCCCTTGCTCGACCGGATCGACCTGCACGTCGATGTCGACGCGGTCAGCGCGCTCGACCTCGCGCTACCGGCCCCGCGCGAAGGATCAGCGCAGGTCGCCGCCCGCGTCGCCACCGCCCGCGCCATCCAGACCGCGCGTTTGGCCGGCACCGCGATGCGCACCAACGCCGATCTGGCCGGCGACGCGCTCGACACTTTCGCGATGCCCGACGACGCGGCCCACCAATTGCTGATCCGCGCGGCAGAGGCGATGTCGCTATCAGCGCGCGGCTATACCCGCATCCGCCGCGTCGCGCGCACCATCGCCGATTTGGCCGGCGCGGATGGCGTCACCCGCACCCACGTCGCCGAGGCGCTGTCCTATCGCCGCCAACCGCCCCGCGCGTAAAGATTGCAGTTACCTCCGAAATCGGCAAATGACCCACAGACCTCGCGATTTTGGAAAGGTGATCGCTATGCTCGGCCTGATCCGCTGCCTGATACTGCCGCATCGCCCCAACCGGCGCCAGGTCAAGAAATTGGCGACGGGCGACTACATTGGCTACTGCGCCTATTGTCATGGCCGGATCCGGCGGCTGAAGCGCGACCGCTGGGTCCGCGACTGGCAACGCACATTTGGCCGCGCGACGGACGACGGGGTCGCCTGCGACGTTGAGGATTAAGGCTGGGCTGGCGGGGGCGGCAAAGCCACGCGCCGCACGGCCAGGATCTTGACCGGCTTGGCCAACATCTGGCCCTTCATCACGCCCTCGCCGGCAGCATCGTCAATCGGCTGATCCCAGATGCGGCGGACGACCTCCATACCCTCGACGATATGGCCAAATGCGGCATAACCGGCCTGCGCCTCGGGGTCGGTCGCCTTGGGATCGGCATCCAGCCCTTCGATGTCGGACAGCAGGATCGAGAAATCCCCGGTCGCCGTCCCCGGCGCCAAACGCGCCAGCGAAATCGCCCCGGCCTTGTGCAGCACGCCGGTCACATTGGTCGGCTCATGCGCGATCGCCGGCAACACCCGCTTGGGATCACTGCGCACGCCGGCCTGAATCAAGCCATTGGGCTGATCCCCCCATTTAAGGTGCATGGCGCGATAAAAACTGACGCCATCGAAACGCTTGCCATCAACATAGCGCAGGAAATTGGCAGTGCTGATTGGCGCGTGTTTACCATCGAGGTCCAGCGTCATGGTGCCAAGTTCGGTGACAATCGCCACCCGTTCGGTATCCTGCAGCGGCGGTTCGGGCAGCGGTGCGGGCTTTACGACAGGATGCGGTCTACGCGCTGGCGCGGCTTGGGCCGGTGTGGCGGCAGCCGCGATGACAGCGCAAACGGTGACAGCGAATCGGATCAACATGGACGTATCATGGCGCAGCCCGGCCTACGCTGACTAGCCCGCTTGCGCTCAATCGAGCAAACCGCGCGCCCGCAAATCGGCAGCCAAGGCCGCCGCCCCATCAACGAAATGGTGCGTATGCCAGCCCAACGCATCGGCCGCCGCGATATTGTCGGCATTATCGTCGATGAACAACATCTCGCCCGGCGCATGGCCAAACCGCCGCACCGCCAGTTCAAAGATCGGCGCCTCCGGCTTGATCAGCCGTTCATGCCCCGACACCACGATGTCACGGAAATGGTCGAGCACCGGAAAGGTCGGACGGAACATCGCCCAGGCATCGACCCCGAAATTGGTGATCGAATAGAGCGGCACGCCCCGCACATCGAGCGCCCGCACGATCTCATGCGTGCCCGCAATCGGCCCCGGCACGCATTCAAGCCAGCGCGGCGCATAGGCCTCGATCAACGCCCGCTCCGCCGGGAATTCAGCGCAAAGTTCAGCGATCATCTCGGCAAACGGCTTGCCCGCATCATGCTGGCCATGCCACGCCTCGGTCACGACATGCGTCAGGAACCAGTCCCGCCGCGCCGCATCGGGGATCAGTTGTTCGTACAAAGCGGCGATTCGCCATTGCACCAGCACCCGGCCAATATCGAAGACAACGACATGCGGCTGAACGGTATCGGACACGGGCTACCCCTGATAATGATGATTCGCGCCGAAAGAATTCGGAACACAAACGCCACCGGCCCACCTTCCCGTTCCGGCCTCTGGCGACAGGCCAGAGGTGCGGGCGGGAAAGTGGGCCGTGGTGCGTTCAAACACGCAGCGCCGACCAGCGGCAGCTGCGAATCACCGAATCATTAGCCCTGGCGAGCTTTGAAGCGGCGATTGGTCTTGTTGATGACATAGGTCCGACCACGACGACGAATCACGCGGTTATCCCGGTGGCGGTCCTTCAGCGACTTCAGGCTGTTGCGAATCTTCATGGATCGTCTCTTTGCAAAACGTTTGGGCAAGGCGTTTGACGGTGAAGCGGTGCGATGCTGCGCCACGCTTCTGAACACCCGAAATTGAAGCCGGGCGGTTAAGGGGGGTGGGGGGGAAAGTCAAGCCTCGCCACCCCTCACCATGATCAAGCCCCGCGAATCTCCGTCAATTTACGCTCCCAAGCCAAGGCGTGGGCAACAATAACGTCAAGATCAGCATATTTCGGCACCCATGGCACAGTCGCCTTGATCCGTCGGTTGTCCGAAATCAGCGAATCGGGGTCACCCGCGCGCCGCCCCTCGATCTTGCGCCGAATCTGCTGATTCGTCACACGATCGACCGCATCCAGCACCTCCAGCACCGAAAACCCCCGGCCATAGCCCGCATTCATTGTCAGGCACCGGCCCGGCTGTTCAATCAACCCTTCCAGCGCCAACACATGCGCGGCGGCCAAGTCGGCCACATGGATATAATCACGCACCCCGGTGCCATCGGGCGTGGCATAATCGGTGCCAAACACGCCCACGCTCTCCCGCTTGCCCAGCGCCGCCTCGACCGCAACCTTGATCAGATGGGTTGCGCCCGCCGTCGACTGCCCGGTCCGCGCCTGCGGATCGGCGCCCGCCACGTTGAAATAGCGCAGCGCGCAATAGTTGATCGGATGCGCCGCGGCGACATCGGCCAGCATAATCTCGGTCATCAGCTTGGACATGCCATAGGGGTTGATCGGGCGCTGCGGGCTGTCCTCGGTCACCGGCGATACTTCGGGGATGCCATAGGTCGCGGCGGTCGAGCTGAAAATAAAGTGCTTCACGCCGCCTGCCACTGCCGCCGCGATCAGCGCGCGGCTCTTGGCGGTGTTGTTGTGATAATACTTCAGCGGGTTTTCGACCGATTCGGGCACGATGATCGACCCGGCGAAATGCATGATCGCACCGATGCCCTGTTCGGCGATGATGCGGGCGATCAACGCGCCATCCTCGATATCGCCTTCGTACAGCGGCACATCGTCGGGCAGTGCAAACCGGAAGCCGGTGGTCAGATTATCAACCACGGCCACCGGCCAACCGGCATCTTTCAAGGCGAGAACAGCGTGGCTGCCGATATAGCCGGCGCCACCGGTGACGAGCACGGGGAGTTTCTGGGTCATGGGCAAAGCCCATATCACGTGGATGCGACCAAGGGGTTAAAACCGTCGCCGATCCTGCGTGTTTTCCCCAGCCGATGCGTCGCCGGTTCATCCTGGCGCAAGGCGGGCCCGGCTAGCCCAAGCCCACGGGCGGCATGACTATTTGCCCAAGGAGTCCTTATATTTATGAACCGCCCATCGTTCACTCACCTGTTGCTCGCCATAACGCTCGCCAGCGCGCTTGCGCCGACCGCTGCGCTGGCGCAAGCGCGCTGGGGTGGGCGCGGGTACGGCGGCGGCTGGGGCGGGGCCGGCAATTCCAGCCGCGCCGCCGCGCCGCGTGACGACCGCGAAGGCCGCGTCGATGCCGAACGCTTTGTCGCCGATGGCGCGCTGGCGGCGCTCGGCCATGGCCATGTCACAGTAAAATCCGCCGCCGGATCCACCGCCGAGGGCCGCGAACAGGCAACCTTTGAGGCCGCCGTAATCGATCAACTGGCCAAGGGCGGCTATGACACGGTGACCCCCGATGCGACCGGTGGTCAGATCGTGGAGGTGACCATCACCCGCGACATGCTGGTGCCCGAAGAAGCCAAGCGCAGCCCGATTTCCGGCGCGATGGAGGCTGGCGTGTCGAATCGCGGGTCGATGATGGCGGTAGAATTGCAATATGACGCGACCAAGCCGCGCGCCGCGCTGATCTCCACCGGCATCGAAATCCGCATCCGCGACCGGGCGTCCGGCGCCAGCCTGTACGAGGCGCGCGCCCGCCTCGCGTCGCGCGAAGGCGACGCGCACTGGACCGACACGGCGATTGCCACCCGCCTCGCCGCCGCGCTGTTCGATCATTTCCCAAGCAACAGTCCCGATCACCGCTGACGAATAGGCGGCGGCCCACTCGGCACTTGCATCGCTGCGCCCGGCGGGCCACCAAGCGGCGATGCAGGCGAGAGACAATATATTGCGTAGGGTCGTGATGGCGGCAGCGTTGGTGACACTGGCCGGATGTATGGCGCCGGCGGGGCGGGTCGAGGTGGCACGCTATCACCTGCCCGACACCGCCGCGCTGGGGCATGGCACGATTGCCGTTGTCGCAGGGCCGAGCATGAACCCGCAATCCCCGGTGCTGCAAGGCCACGAAATCGCTGTCGAGCGCGAATTGACCCGGCTCGGCTATGGCATACTGCGCGCCGATGCCGCCGACCAGATCGCGCAAATCCGCGTCGAGCGCAGCGCGATTGAGCAACCCGTCACCATCGCTCCCCGGTTCGGCTTTTCCGCCGCTGGGGGCACCCATGGCTCGGCCGCTGGCGTCGGCATTGCCCTGCCGCTATCCCGCGGCGCGCCGGTCGCCATCGATCTGGCTGTCGTCATCCGCGACCGCGCCACGGGCAAGGTATTGTGGGAAGGCCGGGCCAGCCTGACGGCGGCCGCCACTTCGCCGCAGGCCCAAACGCCCTTGGCCGCGCCACGGCTGGCCAGCGCCCTTTTCTCCGATTTCCCCGGCAATTCAGGTGAGACGATTGTCCCATGACCGACTTTAACATCCACATCGACGCGCGCTGTGATTCGGGCAATATCGAGGTGCTCTCGATCCACGGGGCCGAGGCAAAACTGGCGATCCGCCGCGATCATCAGAGCGATTTCTTTCAATGGTTCCACTTTCGCGTCACCGGCGCGGCGTGCCGCGAACTGGTGTTAAAGATCACCGGGTTGAACGCGTCCGCCTATCCCGATGGCTGGCCCGCCTATCGCGCCGCCGTGTCGCAGGACCGTGATTATTGGGGCCGCGCCGACACCACATGGGATGCCAGCGCCGACAATGGTACGCTGACCATCACCCACACACCGGAAAGCGACATCTGCTGGTTTGCCTATTTCGCGCCCTATTCGATGGAGCGCCACCACGGCCTGATCGCGGAAACCGCCTGTCAGCCGGACGTGACCTACCGCTGCCTCGGCCATAGCATCGATGGCCAACCGATCGATTGCCTGACGCTGGGCGATGGCCCGCTACAGGTGTGGTTGCAGGCCCGCCAGCACCCTGGCGAAAGCATGGCCGAATGGTGGATGGAAGGGGCGATCGACGTGCTGACCGATCCGGCCAATCCGCATGGCCGGCTGCTGCGGCAAAAGTGCCAGTTCCACATCGTGCCCAACGCCAATCCCGACGGGTCGGCGCGCGGCCATCTGCGGACCAATGCGGTGGGGGTCAACCTCAACCGCGAATGGCACGAGCCGACCTCGGCACGCAGCCCCGAAGTGCTGGCCATCCGCAACGCGATGGACGAAACCGGCGTCGATTTCTGCATGGATGTGCATGGCGACGAGGCGATCCCCGCCGTGTTTCTCGCCGGGTTTGAAGGCATACCCTCGTTAAAGCCCGAACAGGCCGAGGGCTATGCCCGCTATGTCGCGACGCTGGCGCGGCGCACGCCCGATTTCCAGACGCGGCGCGGTTATCCCGTGGCGCGGCCAGGTACGGGCAACCTCGCCATGGCCACCAACCAGATCGCCGAACGCTATGGCGCGGTGGCGATGACGCTGGAAATGCCGTTCAAGGACAATGATGACCTGCCCTGCGCCGAACAGGGGTGGAGCGCGGAACGGTCCGACCTGATGGGCCGCGATTGCATGGCGGCGCTGGCCGAATGGGTGATCGCCAAGGGGTAGGGCCAAAGGCTGGCTCAGCCGTCGACCGCCTCGGCCGCCTGCCACAGCGCGGTCAGCACATCGAGCGCGTGGCCGCGCAACTTGATCGGCAACGCCTCGAACAGCAGCCGTTCGTGCGTGTCCACCGCATCGCGCACCCCGGCGCAAACCACCTCGCCCTCCTCCGACAGGTACAGCCCTTGCGACCGGCCATCGGCGCGGCGCCGATCAAGCAGCCCCCGCGCCTCGAGCCGTGCGACGATCGGCACCATGTTCGCCCGTTGAATATCGAGCTGCCGCCCGGCTTCGCTCTGGGTGATTCCCGGACGGGCGTGGACGACCAACAGCAGGCTGGCATCGACGTGCCGCAACCCCAGCGGGGTCAGCCGCCGATTAAGCCCGGCCAGCGCTGCGGCGGACGCCCGGCGCAGCACATAGCCGGGAAGAGAGGCCAGTGGATCGTTCATGGCCTGTTTGGTGAAACCACTTGGCCACGATGGCAAGGGGCAAGCGGCGGTTTGTTCCCGGCAAAATGAGATATTGCACGGCACGAACACTGATTTCCGGTTGGCCCAGCCTGCGGAAAAAGCTATCTATCATAACATTCACGCCGATCCGTAACACCGGCAATATAAACAAGGGCCAAGCAGGGAGAGCCCCCCCATGACTATCACAGCGACGATCATCGCGACTATTGCCCGTCATCTTGCGCTCAGCCCCGGCTGGGAAACGGTGCGCGCAAGCAGCCCATACTTTGCCGAGGCGAGTGATGAACTGATCGCCGAGGTGTTGAACTCCGCTGGCCGCTTTGCCCAGGACCGCCTGTTGCCGTTGAACGCCGCCGCCGATGCGGCCGGCTGCCGGCTGGTCGATGGCCGGGTGATCACTGTGGCAGAACACAAACCGGCGTGGGAGGAGTTTCGCGAGGGTGGCTGGCTGATGCTAGACGCGGCGCCCGATATTGGCGGCATGGGCCTGCCGACCGCGCTGGCCAATGCGGTGCAGGAAATGATGGACCGCGCCTGCCCCGCCTTCGGCATGATGCCGGTGCCGAGCCGCGCTGGCGCCCGCCTGCTGCACACATTTGGCGATCCGGATTTGCGCGATGCGTGGCTGCCCGGCCTCATTGATGGCACGACAGGCGCGACCATCTGCATTTCCGAGCCGGACGCGGGGTCCGACGTCCGTCGCCTGCGCACCCGTGCGGAACGCGCCGACGATGGCCGTTGGACGATCACTGGCGAGAAATGCTGGATCAGCTTTGGCGATCAGGACATCACGCCGACCATCGCCCACTTCCTGTTGGCCAAAACGCCAGGCGAGGGCAAACCTGACGCAATCAGCCTGTTCCTCGTCCCCAGCGTCGAGGGGGGCGCCCGCAACGCCATCACCATTCGCCGGCTGGAAGAAAAGCTCGGGCTGCACGCGTCGCCCACCTGCGTGATGGGTTTTGAAGGCGCGCACGGCTATTTGCTCGGCGAGATCGGGCGCGGTTTGCCGCAATTGTTCGTGATGATCACCAATATGCGGCTGGCAACCGGCGTGATGGGGCTGGCCGTTGCCAGCCGCGCGGCCGAGATCGCCCATGCCTATGCCGCCGACCGGCGTCAGGGCGGCAACGGGCCGCAACCTGTGGCGATTGCCGAACATCTCGATGTGCAATTGCAATTGCTGTCGCTATCGGCGCGGGTCGAAACATTGCGCGGGTTGATCTTTGCCACCGCCAATCATGCCGACATCGCCCGCACCACGGATGATGCCGCAACCAAGGCCCGCAGCGAGGCGCTGTCGGGCTGGCTCTTGCCGATCATCAAGACGCTGGGCGGCGAGGTCGGCTTTGGCGTGGCGTCCGACGCGATACAGGTGCTGGGCGGCGCCGGGTACACGCGCGAATGGCCGGTGGAGCAGGGCCTGCGCGATGCCCGCGTATTGACCGTGTTCGAGGGCACGACGGGAATGCAGGCGCTGGACCTGACGTTGCGCCGGTTGCGCAGTCCGGGGGCCGCCGGGTTCGTGGCGTTTCTGGAGGAGGCCCGCACGGCGGCGGCAGCGATTGACGATGCGGGCGGGCTGACCACCGCGCTCGACACGCTGGAGGCCACCGGCAATGCCCTGATCGCGGCGGAACAACGCGATGTCGAGGCAGGCGCAACGGCGTTCCTCGCGCTGGCCGGGATTGTCGCTTCGGGCTGGATTGCGGCGCGGCTGATCGCGGCGGATGCGGCGGCGGCTGATCCGTTGGCGCGGCGCTTGGCGGCGGCGGGACGGTTTGCGCTGTCCGACATTGCGCCGCGCGCAGCTTTGGCGGCGCATCAGGCGTTGGCCGGCACCGCACGTCTGGCCGATTTCGCGGCGATGCAGGATTGATGGGGCAGCGCGGGGGCTATTGCGGCCCCCGCGCGGCGTCACTCGTGCAGGCGGGTGAGCAACTCGATCAACAGCGCCACCTCACGCTGGGTATAGCGCGCCTTTAGCCATTCCTCATGCGCAACAATCGCCGCCTTGGCGGTCGCCAGCATCTCCTGCCCTTCGCCGGTCAGGTTGAGCGTCTGCTTGCGCCCATCGGTCTCCGACTTGCCGCGTTCCAGCAGCCCGCGCGCCTCCAGCCGGTTGACGATGGCCATGGTCGTGGCCCGGTCCATCCGCATCCGCTGCGCAAGGCCGGTCTGGGCAATGCCGGGGTGGTCATCGACTAGCCACAGCACCGACACCTGCTTTTGCGTCAGGTTCAGCTCGGCAAAACTCTCGGTGAAATGGCGATAGACAGCGCCATGCGCCAGACGCAGGTGAAAACCGACGATATCGCGGATTTCACCAATGTCTTCGGCACCCTCACCCGGCGGGGTGGTGATCGCCAGCGATTCCTTGGGCCGTCCTGCACTACGCGCCATGCCTTGCGCTATCCCCCTGCTCGTCGCCGGCGCACGAGGCAGACGGTTGCCCGCCCCGTACAACCGGACTTTCACTGCCCCCTCTGCCGCCCACATGCAGTTTTCGCAAGCCCCACCTGTGGACGACCCGACGCGCTCAGCCGGCGAGCGATACCCGGATGACCTCGGCCGGCGTCGTCGTTGGCCGCCCGATCAGGCGCGACAGCGTGTGACTATCGTCAAACAACGCGCCCTTGCTGGTCTGAAACGAGCTGTCTGCAACCATCGCCGCGATCGGCGCCGGCAAGCCGACGCCCGCCAGTTGCGCGGTATAATCGGCCTCGGACTTGTCGACATAGGCGACCGGCTGGCCCGACTGGCGCGCCACTTCGGCAGCAAGATCAGCCATGGTGAACGCCACATCGCCCGCCAGTTCGTGCACACCCAGCGACCCGGCGATCAACACCGCCGCCGCGCCCGCTGCCAGATCGGCGCGGGTGGCCGCCGCAATCCGCCCCTCGCCCGCGGCGCCGGAAATCACCCCGAACTGCAACGCAGGGGCCAGATTGCCGGTGTAATTTTCCATGTACCAGCCATTGCGCAACAGCGCGTAGCCAAGACCACTGGCGCGGATCAGCGCCTCGGTCTCACGATGTTCGCCAGCAAGGCCAATCGGCGACGTATCGGCATGCAGGATCGAGGTATAGGCGATGAAGCCCACCCCCGCCGCCTGCGCCGCGGCCACAACGGCGGCATGTTGCGGTACCCGCGCGCCAACCGCATTGCCGGAAATCAGCAACAGCCGGTCAACCCCAGCCAATGCCGGAGCCAATGTTTCGGGCCGATCATAATCCGCCACCCGCACGCCCACGCCGCGCACGGCATAGTCCGCCAATTTGGCCGGATCGCGCGCCAGCGCGACGATGTCCGCCGCGTCCACCTGCGTCAGCAAGGCATCGAGCACTTTGCGGCCCAACTGGCCACTGGCGCCGGCAATTGCATAGGTCGTCATCGTCGCGCTCCCCCCCGATTACAGTTTGAACCAGCGCTCGGCGTTGGTTTGAAAGAACTTCAGCTTGGTGGCATCGGACATCGCCATCGCGTCCATGTCCTGCACCTCTTTCGCCTCGTACTGATAGGGATAGTCCATGGCATACATCACCCGGTCCTCGCCCAGCACTTCCTGCGCGAACTTGACCGCCGGTTCCCACGCCACGCCGCTGTTGGTGACCAGCACGTTGGACTTCATATATTCGGCAATGGTCTTCTTCAGCGGCTTCATCCGGTCGTACCGCTGCGACCGCACGCCCGCCTGATGCATGTAATCGAGGCGATAAAGCCAATAGGGCAAGGCCTCGCCCATATGGCCGACCATGATCTGCAACGTCGGATATTTGTCAAAGATGCCGATGGTGATCAGGCGCAGCAAATGCATCCCCGTTTCCACCCCAAAGCCGAACACCGCACCATCAAGGCCAGCCTCGAGCATCGGCCCGATCATGCTGTCGGGCGACGTGCAGGGGTGGATATACAGTGGCTGATCGACTTCGACCAAGGCGCGGAAAATTGGGTCGAACTTTGGATCGTCGAGGTATTCACCTTGCGTATGGCTATTGATCTGGCACCCTTTGAAGCCCAGTTCCCGCGCGCCGCGCAGAATTTCCTTGGCCGACCATTCGGGGTCCTGCGGCGCGACCGTCGTCATGCCGACAAACCGCGTCGGATATTTGGCGCAAGCCGCCGCCAGTTGGTCATTGGCGCGCGAGGCAATCGCCTTGGCCTCCTCGACATCGAGATAGGGCTGCACGCCGGGCGAGGTCAGCGCGAGGATCGCCACATCGATGCCGGTCGCATCCATGTCGGCAATCCGCCGCTCACCCAGATCGAGCAGTCGATCGAGGATCTGCGTCGCGCGTTCGCTCGGGCTGGTGCCATAAAAGCCCCAGAGTGAGACCATGCCCTTGTCCGCCGTGCCATCGCGGATCATGCGCAGGTAAACATCGACCTGTTCGCGCGTGGCAAAGGCCTCCTCGGTGGCGATACGCAGATAACCGCGATCGCCGCCGGTCTTCAATTCGTGGGTCATGTATCCTCTCCCTTTATTATGCTGGGGCGCCGGGACTATTTCAGCCCTCATGCACCGCTTTGGTCACGAGGCAGGCATGCAGGCCCTCTGGCCCGTCTTCCGCGCCGTGGCCCGACCATTTGACGCCGCCGAACGGCGAATCCGCGCCCCCGATGGCCACCGTATTGATGCCGACCATGCCGGCCTCCAACTCGCGCGCCAGGCGCTTTTGGCGGGCAGCGTCGGTGGTCCAGGCATAGGCGGCGAGGCCGTAAGGCAAGCGATTCGCCTCGGCGATCATCGCGGCCTCATCAGCATAGGGATTGATCAGCGCGACCGGGCCGAACGGCTCTTCGTTCATGATGCGGGTCGACAGCGGGACGCTCGACAAAACTGTGGGCGCATAAAAATAGCCCTGATTGCCGATCCGCTGGCCACCAGTATCGAGCCGCGCGCCAGCCGCGACCGCTTCTGTCACCATCGCGTCGATGGCTTCGGGGCGGCGCGGGTTGGCCATCGGCCCCATCTGGATGCCGTCCTCCGCCCCATTGCCGACCTTGACCGCCGCCGCGCGCGTCGCAAAGCCATCGCGGAACCGCTCGAATACGCTTTCCTCGACGATAAAGCGCGTAGGCGACACACACACCTGGCCCGCGTTGCGATATTTGTGGCCGACCGCAATATCCAGCACCCGGTCGATTTCGGCATCGGCAAACACCAGCACCGGCCCATGCCCGCCCAACTCCATCGTCGTGCGGATGCAATTGTCCGCTGCCAATTTGACCAGATGTTTGCCGACCACGGTCGATCCGGTGAACGACAGCTTGCGGATAATCGGACTTGCCAGCAAGTGCCGGCTCACCTCATCCGGCACGCCGAACACAATCTGCGCCACCTCTTTCGGCAGGCCGGCGTCAAGTAAGGCCTGTAGTACCGCGAGCGCCGAGGCTGGCGCTTCCTCGGCCGGCTTCATGATCACCGAACAGCCCGCCGCGACCGGCGCGCCCAGCTTGCGCCCCGGATTCCCGATGGGGAAATTCCATGGGGCGAACGCCGCCACTGGCCCGACCGGCTCATGCGTCACGGTCGAGCGCATACCCGTCGGCCGCACCAGCGTGCGGCCATACAAACGCTGGACCTCGCCCGCATAGAAGTTGAACAATCCCGCCGCCATCATCACTTCGATCCGCGCTTCGGGCAGCGTCTTGCCTTCCTCCGCGCAGGCAATGCGGGCAATCTCCTCCTGCCGCTGGACCAACAGCGCCGCCGCGCCGGACAGCACAGCGGCGCGTTGTTGTGCGCTCGATTGCCGCCAGATGCGGAACCCCTCGTCGGCCACAGCCAATGCCCTGTCGAGATCGGCGGCATCGGCCAATGGCAATTGCCCGATCACCACGCCCGTCGCCGGGTTGACCACCGCATGGGTGCGGCGATGGCCAACCCCCACACGTTCGCCATCGATGATCATATAGACGTCGGGGTAGGTCATATCTCGTCCTCGAAGTGTTTGGCGGAGCGGCTCAGGCCTGTCCGCCGCTGTCCAGCAATTTCAGCGTTTCGGCATAGGGTTTGATCGCCCGCGACATGATGAAGGCCGCCGCAGGGCTGAGCAGAAGGCCCAGCAGGACCATCGATTTCCACACATCGCCATCATGGCCAAACACATGGTCCGTCAGGAAACCGATTAGAAACGGCCCCATCGCGCCCACCGCCGTAAACATCATCAGATACAGGCCTGTCACCTGCCCGCGCATCTGGTTCGGCGTGATTTCCTGCATCACCAGATTTTGCGGCACAGCCGATGCGATGCCCAAGGCGCCACTGCACGTAAAGCAGACCAGTGCCAACCACGGCGACGGCATCATCGGGCCAATAATTCCCAACGGCGCGGCGGCCGACATGCAAATCACCACCGCCCGCACATTGGCGTCACGATAATGTTTAGCCAGCGCCTTGATCAACAATGGCCCAAGGAACAGCCCGGCCAATTGCCCGCCCAGCATCAGCAATGGCGCGCGCGACGCAATCTCAATCTCGCTCCAGCCATAGGTGCGTTTGAAGAAAGGGGTCATCCATGCTGGCAAAGCCATCGCATGGGCCGCGGAAAAGCCAAGCCCCAGAAACAGCGGGCCATAAACCGCCCGGCGACGCCAGATTTCCGCCAGCACCGTCTTGACCGGCAAAGGCTTGCCCGAGGCGATCACGCCCCGGCGCGGCGGTTCCTGTACAAACAACAGCAGCACAAACGCCACCACGCCGGGCACCGCCAGCATCATCAGCACATATTTCCAGCCATGCAGCGAAATGCCGCCGAGGTGCATCTCGGGCATCCCCATCGCCACCGCCAACAACCGCCCAGCGATCAAAAAGCCAATCGTACCGCCGCCGATAAAGCCAAGCTGCAGTAGGGCGAAAGGCCAGCGCCGCTTTTCCGGCGGAAAGAAATCGGCCAACATCGAATAGGACCCCGGCGCATGCGCCCCCCCGCCCGCACCCACCAGCATACGGGTGAAAGCCAGAGCCATGAACGTGCTGGTAAACCCACCTGTCGCGTTCAACACCGCGATCAACAATGCGCCGATTGCCAGCACATATTTGCGCGGAAAAATATCCGCCATGCGCGACAGCGGCAACATCACCACCATATAGAACACGACATTCACTGGCCCCTGCAACAGGCCGATAGCGGTGTTGGTCAGGTGGAACTCGGCCTTGATCTGTTCAATCAACAGACCAAATGTCGCCGAGTCGAAAAAGTTGAGGAAGGTCGCAAAAATGATGACCGCCAGCGCATACCACGCCGCGGGTTTCGAAGGCCAAGCCTGATCCGGCGACGCAATCGCGTAATCGTGGCCATCGGCCTCCTCCACGGGGATTTCATGCGCCAATTCGGCGGTCATATCGGGGCTGGAGCCGGGGATAGGCCCCTGCAGTGTCGTCGCCATATTGCACCTCTCCGTGCGGGCCTCTTTACAGAGGCATTTTTGTATGTGTTAGATACATATCTTTCGGGGCCGCTTGTCCAGCACCGATTGCGCGACACAACAAAAAACCGCCGCCCCGACGCAACCGATGGGCGCAAACAACAGGAGAGAGTGCGATGCAGGATTTCGCCGGACGTACCGCCTTTGTGACGGGTGGAGCCAATGGTGTGGGGCTGGGCGTCGTGCGCGCCCTGTTGGCCGAGGGGTGCAAGGTCGCCATTGCCGACATCCGCGAGGATGCCATCGAAAAGACGCTCAAGAGCCTCGACAACCAGATGGTGATGGGCGTCAAGGTCGATGTCGCGTCGCGCGACGACATGGCCCGTGCCGCTGACGAGGTCGAGGCGAAGTTTGGCCCGGTCACACTGTTGTTCAACAATGCCGGGATCAACCTGTTTCAGACCATCGAGGATTCGAGTTGGTCGGACTGGGATTGGGTGATGGGCGTCAACTTGCAAGGGCCGATCAACGGGGTGATGACCTTTGTCCCGCGCATGATCGCGCATGGCCAGGGCGGCTATATCGTCAACACCGCGTCGATGGCCGGCTGGCTGGCGGCGGGATCGCCCGGTATTTATAACACCACCAAATTCGCCGTGCGAGGCATGTCCGAATCGCTGCGCTACAGCTTGGCCAAGCACAAGATCGGCGTGTCGATCCTTTGCCCCGGCTTGGTAAAGAGCTATATTTACGCCAGCGACGACATCCGCCCGGCCGAATTGATGGGCGATGCCAAACCCGTCGATCACGAAAACATCAAGCGCTTGGCCGACTTTCACGAATTCGGCATGGAGCCCGATGTGATCGCCGCCCGCGTGCTCGACGGGATGCGTGACAATCGCGCCTATATCTTCTCACACCCCGAATTCCGCGACGAAGTGGCCGAATTGTTCGAGGAATATCTCGGCGATTTTCGCGATTTCCCCAATGATCCCGGCTTTGAACAACGCACAGGGTTCGAAAAATTCCGCCGCGAGCGCTATAAGGAAGCCCGCGCCGCCGCACGGTCGGCAACGTAAGAACAAGGGAGACGACCAATGCGGGTAAAATGGCTCGACCACGTCAATGTGATCGCCAGCGATCTGGAGGCGACGTCACAGTTTTATGCAGAGATTTTCGGCTTGGAACGGCGCGATGCACCGCCGCCGCTGACGCAGGAAGACGCGCAATGGATGTATGACGCCGATGGCAAAGCGATCATCCACGTCAACAGCCTGACCTGTCGCCGGACATTTCCGCGCGAAATCGTGCCCGGCCCGACCGGATCGATCCACCATGTCGCGCTGTCCTGCGAGGGGTATGACGAGATGGGCGCGCGCCTGACAGCCGCTCGCCTCGAACACCATTGCAACAGCGTGCCCGCGATCGGGTTACGACAGATCTTCACGATGGACCCCAACGGCGTGCTGTTCGAACTCAACTTCTTCGGGGATTGAGCGAGGCACAGCACTGGACGGCAGAGGCCCTCTCTATCACATGGCCACCAACGCCGTTCTGTCACGGCGATGCCTCAGGTTTCACGCGCCCCATTCTGGAGACCCCGATGTCTACCACATATGAAGACAATGCCGAAGTCCTCGCCTCTATCGCGGCAGAAGGCAACGACCTCACACAGCCGGTAACGGTCGATTTCATCCACTTCTTTGCAGACGAGGCCTCGGCCGAAGCCTTCGCAGAGGCCGTCGAAGTCGCAGGTTTCGAAACCAGCACGCTGCCCGCCGAAGACGCGGACGATGTGTGGGAAGTGACCGCATCGCGCACCATGGTGCCAACGTGCGAGGCCATCACCGAGGTCGAAGAGCAGCTGGAAGGCATCGCGCAGGAGCACGATGGCGAGAGCGACGGCTGGGGCTTTGTCGGCGCATAAACCCATTTGGGCGCGGCGCCTGCCCTAGGCCGCCGCGCCCAGCAGGATGGCCAGCACCTGCGCCCGTTGGCCCTGCATCACGTCATGGCCGCAATCTGCCTCATGATATTCCCATGCGGCGTCGGCCTGCGCCCGGTCGGCAAACTTGCGGAACGGGGTCGGCTGCCATCCCGTCGCAAAGACATAGATGTGCCGCGCGATTTTCGCCTCCTCGCCCGTAAACCGGACCGCTTCGATCAAGGTCAGCAGCGGATGGCGCGTCGCCCGCGGAGAATTGCCGCCAATGATCGGCGCGACGAGCCCGGGCGTGAACTTTTGCGTTTCGATATAGTGGTTGTGTTCGAACGGCCCGGTGATGTCCCATAGCGATTCGCCATCCTGTGGCAGAAACGCATCGAGATAGGCAATCGCGTCAATCCGCGCGCCAAGCCGCGCAGCAACGCCCGTAATTACCATGCCGCCATAGGAATGCCCGGCCAACACAAAGCGGTCGAAACCGGCCTGTTCTGCCTGCGCGCACACATCCTCGATATGGTCAGACAGGGTGATGCCGCCGTGCAATTCATCCTTGCGTGCGCCCAACCCGGTAAGCGCCACCACCAGCGCCCGGTGCCCAGCGGCGCGAAGCTCCCCCGCCAGCCCTTCGTGGGACCAGCCGCCCGCCCATGCGCCATGCACCAGCACATAATCCGCCATGTGAATTCTCCCCAATCCGATCGTACGCGATGATGCCAGGCAACACCGGCGGGAACCAGCCGAAACAAAAAAGGCGGCAAGCTGTCGATATGATCAACACCTTGCCGCCTTGGATGCGCCGGAACGAAACGAGCGTTCCGGCAACGTATGGTCTGGCAACAAGGGCGCCCGCCGACGCCCCTGCCCTATTTGCACAAAAGGTTTAGCGCGCGGTGCGCCAGCCCTCTGCATAGTTTTCGCGGGCCACACGGCTGTATGGCACCGAGCTAACCACGCAGCGCACTTCCAGTTGCTGATGCGGTTCAACCGTGGTCTTGCGCGTGCCACCGTTGGGCTCACCCCAAACGACACGCAATTCGGTGCCGACCGGGATTTCCGGATCGATGGTGGCGAGGCTCAGCGCCGACTTCTCATTGAACGAATAGCCGGTGAACATCGACAGGCCGACGGTCTTGCCGCTGGCATCGACGACGCGGTCATAGTTCGAGCTGGCGTAGTTGGCCAACGGCAGGTCGAAGAACTTGTACGGCGTACCATCGGGATCGAACATCGACGCATAAATCTTCGCCATGTCGTCACCGTTCCAGGCCAGCGTCACCTTCTTGCGCTGTTCGGCCGGGTTCAAAGCTTCCAAAGCTTCGCGACCGTGGAATTCGTGGTCGAACTTGACGAACGGACCATAGCCCAATTCCCATGGGTTCAGGTAATAGTCTTCGATGTTCTCCGAGACAAAGCTGCCGCCAATCGCGCCGGTGGCTTCATACGAATCAGCGCCGAGCCATTCGCGATATGCCTTCAGCTTGTCGCCCGAATAGATCGGAGGCAGCGGCGATGGGATCCAGCCGGATTCCAGCGTGTTCGACGGATAGGCGCGGCTACCGCAAGGGACGATGCCGAATTCCTTGCCAGCTTCGAGGATCGCGGCGCGGATTTCGTCGCCTTCCTCATACGGACCCCAGATTTCGAGGCCTGGTGCGCCGGACATGCCGTGGCGCAGCGTGCGCACCGTCTTGCCGGCGATGTTCATCGTCGACATGTTGAAGAACTTGAGCTGTTCCAACGGACCGCCGTGCAGCTTTTCGATGATTTCCCAAGCGCGGGGGCCCTGAATCTGGAAGCGCCAGTTGATGCGTTTCACCGGCTTGCCCATCGGACGCGACGGCGAACGGTCATCCTTGACGATTTGCACATCATAACCGCCGGTTTCGGCATGGAACATCAGCCAGTTGGCAGCCGGTGCGCGGCCAACATAAACGAATTCCTGCTCTTCCTGCCAGAAGATGATGCCGTCGCCGATCACATGGCCATAGGGCGTGGTCGGCACATACTGCTTGGCCTTGTTGACCGCCCAGCCCTTCGAGCTGTTGATCATCGTGTCGGACAGCAGCTTGTGCGCGTCCTTACCACGGATAAACAGGTCAACCATGTGGTGCGACTGGTCAAACAGCACGGCGGAATGCTGCCAGGCCCACTGTTCCGAACGCCAGTTGTGGAATTCCGGCGCCACGACGGGATAGACATAGGCACCAATTTGCGAATTACGCAGCATCTCCACAGGGTTGCCGGCGGCGTCGAGTACTTGATCGAGGTTTTGAGCAGCCATTAGCGGGTCCTCTCCATTTTTTGAGTTTCTGGCTCAGCGCATAGCAAATTTTGTACGTTACACAAACAAAGTTTCGCATCTTGCGAAGGTCTTTTGCTGCACCTCGATGGTGCAGCAGATTCCCCCCGGATCAGCGGCAAATGTTTAGCGAACGTGGCCGGTCCATGTCCGCAAACCGGGCGCGGTATGATCAGGCATCTCGAGCGCCGCCTTCACACCCGGCCGGGCCGTCATCCGATCGCGCCATTCGACAAGCCGGGGGCAACGCGTCGCAATCGCCATTTCGGGGAACATCCGTTCGACCATCATGCCGCAATGCGAATAGAAATTGATGTCGGCCAACGTGTAATCGTCGCCAGCGATCCATGCCGTCTCGCCCAGCGCCTTCTCCACCTTGTCGACGGCATATTCGATCTTGCTCGTCGCATTGGCGAGATCCGCCTCCGAAAAGCCCGAACGCGCCGTTGCCCACTTCTTGCGCTGGTCAGGCAAGGGAATGCTCTCTAGCAGCTTTTCAAAATCGCCCGATTCGATGTTGCGCGCCAGAACACCGACCATGCGGTGCCAGCCATGCATCGAGACGTAATTCATTACATGTTCGTCGACGAACTTGTTCCAATAGCGCATCCGCGCCGCCGCCACCGGGTTGCGCGGACGTAACGGTATATCGGGGAACACATCCTCGAGATATTCGTTGATCACCGTCGTATGCGTGATGATCGCACCATCATGGTCGAGCACCGGCACCTGCCCCTCGGGGTTGATTGCGGTAAACCACGGCTGATGCTGTTCAAACTTGTGCAGGTCGACATAGATGCTCTCGAACGCCAACTGCTTTTCATACAGCGGGATCATCGATTTGAGCGAATTGGCGACCGGCTCTGCATGGTAATATTTCAAGGTCATCATAGCTCTCCCAAGCCTGTATTTTCAAAAGGTCGCGCGACGTTAAACCAGCCCCAGCACACGGGCCGCATTGTCCTTCATGATGCCGGGCAACACCTCCTCGCGGAACCCTACGGCCTTGGCCGCGTCGAGCCATTTGCCCGGATGGATCAGCGGAAAGTCGCTGCCAAACATCATCTTCGATTTCAGCTGTGTGTTGGCGTATTGGATGATTTGCGGCGCAAAATACTTCGGGCTCCAGCCCGACAAATCGATGAACACGTTCGTTTTGTGGAGCGCCATCGACAGACTTTCATCCACCCACGGCCAACTCGGATGCGCCAGAATGATCTTCATGTCGGGGAAATCAACCGCCACATCATCGACCAACATCGGTTGGCCATATTTCAGATGGACCCCGCCACCGCCGCGCATCCCCGTGCCCATGCCCGAGTGACCAGTATGGAAAATCGCGGGTAGTTTATATTCGTTGATCACCTCATAGATCGCATATCCAACCTGCGCGGCGGGTGCGATATTTTGCATGATGTGATGGAATTTGAACCCACGCACCCCATGGTTTTCGACCAGATCACGGGCCTCGCGCGCGCCCAGCTTGCCCTTGTGCGGGTCGATGCTGGCAAACGGGATGCAGATGTCATCATGCTTCGCGGCAAATTCGGCGATCTCGTAATTCGAGACGCGCTTGGCGCCGACGCCGGCTTCGCAATCGACGGTAAACAGACAGAAGGCGATCTGCTGTTCGCGATAGATCTCAACGATTTCGGGCATTTTGGGCCGGGCGCGCGGTGCCTTGAAATAGGCCGATGCCGCGTCGAAATACTGGCCCATCACCGGGTCTTCGGGGTCGTGGCACGACACTTCTGCGTGGACGTGGACGTCGATCGCCCTGATCTTCGATAGGTCGATGGCCAAGGGCGTTCCCTCCCCCAATAAAAAGTCCCGGCGGCGCCACAAGCAGCGCCGCCGGGCCGGGTCATTACAGCTTGATGATCACCGACTTGGATTCGAGATAGGCCTCGATCCCGGCGCGACCCTGTTCGCGGCCGATGCCCGATTCCTTGTACCCACCAAACGGCAGCGCCACGTCGATCATCGCATGGCAATTGCCCCACACGGTGCCCGCCTTGATCTTCGAGGCCAGCTTATGCATCGCGCCCAAATCCTTGGTCCAGATGCCAGCGGCCAGACCAAAGCAGGTGTCATTGGCAGCCTTGGCCACCTCGTCGAGATCCTCGAACCGCTGCGCGACGACGACGGGGCCAAAGATTTCCTCGCGCACGACGCTCATTTGCGGATTCACATTCACCAGCACGGTCGGGTTGACGTAATAGCCATCGGCCGATGGCGCATCGCCGCCCATCGCCACGCTGGCGCCATCGCGCTTGCCGGCCTCGATATAGCCCAAGACCTTGTCGTACTGTTCCTTGGATACCAGCGGCCCCATGTGGGCAGCGGGGTCAAGCGAAGGGCGCGGTGCCCAGAACGGCGCGGTTGCTGCGATGCCCTCGATCACTTCATCAAAGATCGACTTGTGCACGAACAGGCGCGAACCCGCGACGCAAACCTGCCCCGAATTGAAGAAGATCGCGCCCGCAGCGCCCGGTGCCGTCTCCGCCACATTCACATCGGGCATGACCACAACGGGGCTCTTGCCGCCCAGTTCCAGCGTGACATGCTTCAACGTGTCGGTGGCATTCTTGTTGATCAACTTGCCGATCTCGGTCGAACCGGTGAAGGCGACCTTGTCGACATCGGGGTGCTTGACCAGACGGTCGCCCGAAATATGGCCATAGCCGGTCAGCACATTGACGACGCCAGCCGGAATGCCGGCCTCGGCAATCAGATCGGCCAGACGCAGCGCGGTGAGCGAGGTCTGCTCAGCCGGCTTCAGGATGATCGTGCAGCCCGCGGCCAGCGCCGGTGCGATCTTGAGGCAGGCCATCAGCAACGGAAAGTTCCACGGCACGATCTGGGCGCAAACGCCGACCGGCTCCTTGATGGTATAGCTAAACATGCCGCTGTTTGGCATGGTATAGGGCTGCAACGTCTCGCCGCCCAGCTTGGCTGCCCAACCGGCCATATAGCGGATGTGGCTGACCGCGCCTGGGATGTCGACAACGCCGGCCATCGACTTGGGCTTGCCCACGTCGATGGCTTCCAATTCGGCCAGTTCGTCACCATGCGCCTCGATCAGATCGGCCAGACGCAACATGATCCGTTCGCGCGCGATCGGCGCGAGGCCCGACCAGCGGCCATCGTCAAACGCAGCACGGGCGGCGGCCACAGCGCGATCGGTATCGGCCACCGACGCATCCGCGATATGGCTGACGACCTGACCCGAACTGGGATCTTCGACCGCGATGGTTTCGCCGTGGCTCGATGCCACCCATTCGCCGTTGATGAACAGCGCGGGCTTGCGCGCCAGCAAGGTCTTGGCACCCTCGGAATAGGCGTGCTGCTGATAAGAGACGGTGGTCATCTCGTTCATGGCTTTAATCCTCTTTCGCTTTGCGGACTGCCGTTAGTATCAGGCGATTTGGTGGGTCCGGCTTGGGTCAGATCGTATGGAAGGATGGCATGCAAGTCGAGGGCAACTCGAGGGCAATGCCAGCATTCCGCCGACGCCGCCCTCGTCCCGGCTCACTTTTCGCCGAGCGCCTTGTCTTCATTGGCGCGCGAAACAACGTAGCCCCGGATGCTCTCGATCTGCGCCGGTGTCATCACCTTGGACCAGCCGATCATGCCATTGGCAGCCAAACCGCCGTCATGGACGATCGCCTGCCACACTTTGGGATCGGCATTGGCCATCGAATGGCGCAGATCGGGATTCACCCCGCTTCCAACCGCCGCATCGCCGTGGCACGCAGCGCAGAACCGGACGTATTGCTGAACACCTTGCGCCAACTGTTCCGGCGAAGCAAAATTCGCCGGCGGATCGAGCGGTAATTTGGCCCAAGGCACGTTGGGCAATTTGCCCTTGCCGCCAACCTTGTACACCAGCAAGCGGCTGACATTGCGCGCCGCGCCGCCCTTGAGCGACAGGATGCCGGGCGCCAGCCCCCATACGCCGCCCCAACCGGCCATCACCGCAACATATTGCGTGCCGCCAGCGGTAAAGGTCATCGGCGCGGCAATCACGCCGGTCTGCGTCGGCGCCGACCACAGTTTCTTGCCCGTGTCGGCGCGATAGGCCTCAAACGTGCCCTTTGCCGTGCCCTGAAACACCAAGTTGCCCGCCGTAGCCAAAGTGCCGCCATTCCACGCGGCGTCATGCTGCACGGTCCAGGCCGCCTTCTGCTTGACCGGATCCCACGCCACCAGCGCGCCCGTCGTCGCCTTGATCGCCCCGGCGCGCACCGCCGGGATCGCCGGCATCGCTGTCTTCACACCATCCATCCCGGTGTTGAAGCCCAGCGGTTCCGGCTGCCAATCCTTGTCCGCTGCCAGATAAGGGAATGCTGCCTGCGTCACCGGGATGTACAGCAACCCGGTCTTCGGGCTGTAGCTCATCGGGTGCCAGCTATGCGCGCCCGCCGCCCCCGGCATACCGATGAACAGCTTGCCGGTCTTGTCATAGCGCGCCTCGGGCACGATCTGCGGCTTGCCCGTCTTGGGGTCGAGCCCGGTGGTCCATGTCACAGTGGTATAGGGCTTGCCCTGAATAAACGCCCCGGTCTTGGCGTCGAGCATATAGAACACGCCGTTCTTGGGCGCGTGCATCAACACCCGGCGCTTTTGTCCTTCGATCGTGACATCGGCGATGGTGATCTGCGCGTCAGAGTCAAAGTCCCAGCGGTCTTCCGGCGTTTCCTGAAAATGCCAGACGTATTTGCCGGTCTCCGGGTTCACCGCGACGATCGAGGCGGTGTAAAGGTTGTCGCCATTGGCGGGGTCGCGCTGTTCATCGTTCCACGGCTCACCATTGCCAGTGCCGAAATACAGCAGGCCGGTCACCGGGTCATAGGTGATGCCATCCCACACGGTGCCGCCGCCGCCCAGTGTCCAAAACTTGCCCGACCAAGTCTTGGCCGCGCGTTCCAGTTCGGGCTGTTCGAACGGCTTGGATGGGTCGCCGGGGACAGTGTAGAATTTCCACGCCTGCTTGCCAGTGTCCACATCATAGGCCGCGACAAAGCCGCGTGCGGAAAATTCCGCCCCGCCATTGCCGATGATCACCTTGCCCTTCACCACGCGCGGGGCGCCGGTAATGGTGTAATCGCTGCCCTCGGGCGTTGTGCGGGTTTCCCATACGACATGGCCCGTGCCGCGATCAAGCGCGACCAACCGTCCGTCGAGCGTCCCGACGAACAACTTGTTGCCCCATGCCGCCACGCCGCGATTGACCGCATCACAGCAGGCCTTGACCAGCGTTTCGCGCGGCACCTTGGGATCATAGGACCACAGCATCTTGCCAGTGGTGGCGTCAAATGCCTTCACCATGCTCCACGCGGTCGAGGTATAGAGGATCCCGTCAATCGCCAGCGGCGTCGATTCCTGCCCGCGCGCGGTGTCGAGGTCGGCGTACCAGGCCAGGCCCAGCTCGCTGACGGTATCGGCATTGACTTGCGTCAGCGGCGAAAAGCGTTGTTCATCATAGGTGCGGCCATAGGTCAGCCAGTTGTCACCCTTGTCGGCGCTGGCGACAATCGCCGCTTCGTCAACGGTAATCCGGTGCTTGCCGGCACCGATTGCGCCACTGGCCAACAGGGCGATCGCGGTGCTGGCCACAAGGCCGCCAACCCACAAGGCGCGCGTTGCGCCCGATTTTGCGTATTCGCGCATATCCTCTCCTTCGGCGCCGTATCGATGCGGCGTCCTTTGTATGCAATACTTACGGTTAATCGCCGAAGGGTCAAGCGCCAAACCGCGGCCCGCAAAAACGAAAGCGGCCCCCGTTCCAACACCCAAAGGAATTGGAAAGGAGGCCGCTCGGTCGTTCGGCCCAATGTGTGAGAGGAATCAGGCCGGGACGAGCACCCCCGGTTCCATCACCATCGTCGCGGCGGCCGTGTTCGAGATCGGAATATGGTAATTGCGGTGCAATTCGGTCGCCGGCCCTTCGCCCAAGGCACCGCGCGCCGCGATCCAATTCAGGACCTCAATGCCCTGCGTGCCCGATTTGCGCACCATTTCATGCACCGAATCGCGGGTCAGCGCATCGGGATCGACCGACAGATTATCCATGCAGAACGTGTCGTATGCCGCATTGATAAACCCGGCGCGTTCGCCATCCAACTGGTGCGACAGGCCGCCTGTGCCCATCACCACAATGCGCTCATCGCCCGCCCAGTTCCGCAATGCCTTGTTGACCGCACGGCCCAGGGCAAGACAGCGCTTGGCCGAAGGCAGCGGGTGTTGCACCGTATTGATCGCAATCGGCACCAGCTTCATCGGCCAGGCGTCGGCATCGGGATAGACCAGTTCGAACGGGATCGACAAAGCGTGGTCGACCAGCATCTTTTGACAGGTGGTGATGTCGAATTCATCCTCCACCAGATTGTTGATGATGTGCCAACTCAGCGCCGGATGCCCCTCAAAGGACTTGAATAGCGGCAGGCCCCAGCCCTCGTCCGCATTGTCGTATTGCGGCGCGGCGCCAACGGCAAAGGTCGGCATCTTGTCGAGGAAGAAGTTCAGCCCATGGTCGTTGTAGAACACCACCGCGACGTCCGGCTTGGTCTTGGCCAGCCACTGCTGCACCGGGGGATAGCCATCGAAAAACGGCTTCCAGTATGGGTCCTGCTGCAAGCCCTTGTGGATGGCATTGCCGATAGCAGGCACGTGGCTGGTAAAATAGGCTCCGACGATCTCAGCCATTTGCCTTCTCCAATTGCTTGATCTGGTCGGCCTGAGCCAGCAGCATCGCCTTGAATTCCGGCACAGTCAGGCCGGTTTGCATCGATCCGACATCCTGTACGTTCAGGCCAAAAATGCCGGCCAGCTTCGCCAGATAATAGATGTTGCCGCCCGCCGCGATCATGCCCAGCACGTCGCGCTTGGCCACCGCATCGCGTTGCGGCGGGGTCAGCTTGAACTTGGCGCAATAACCGTCCTCATCGTCCAAAAACGCCTGCCGATTGGCGGCATCGTTGAACGAATAGCACATGGCGTTGATTTCAAACCCCTTGGCGGCCGCTTCGCCGTCAAACAGATGTGTGCCGGGGATGGGTTCCGGCCTTTCAGTTGGTGTGGTCACTTGGAACCTCTCCTTGCTTGTCGGCCCTGCTGGGCGCCCATGGCGTTTGAACGGCGACGGGTCAGTGCGACATTTGTACGTCTTGCTTACAATTTTCGACCGAAACATTGATCGGCATCAATTGAACCAAACGGTACACAAATCTGCTTTGACCCATATCAATCACCATAAAATTCTCGCCATCCATCATGGTGGGTGATGATACCGGATTGCCAGTCGCGTAATTTTATTGCAGCATCGCGCAATCATCAGCCTCACCCGAGATTCGATGCGGGAACCTGCCCATGCCGCCTGTGCCGCCGTCCCTGCCGCTGCCTGTACATCCCATGGCCAACCGCCCGCCGCTCCGGCTGCATATCCCCGAACCGCCCGCACGGCCGGGAGAAAATCCCGATTTTTCAGGTCTCGCGCTGCCGCCCGCCGGCATCACCCGCCAACCGCCGATCGACAGCGCGCCCGCTGACATGACGGATCTCGCCTATGGCCTCGTCCGCGTACTCGATGATTCGGGCGCGGCGGTCGGGCCATGGGCGCCCGCGCTCAGCGCCGATACGTTGCGGGCGATGTTGCGCGATATGGCGCTCACCCGCGCGTTTGACGATCGCATGTTCCGCGCGCAACGACAGGGCAAGACCAGCTTTTACATCAAAAGCCTTGGCGAGGAGGCGGTCGCGGTGGCCGCCGCCCATGCGCTTGATGCGGGTGACATGCTGTTCCCCTCCTATCGCCAACAGGGCCTGTTGATCGCGCGCGGTTGGTCGATGGTCGACATGATGAACCAGATCTTTTCGAACCGCGCCGATCGGTTGAAAGGGCGGCAATTGCCGATCATGTATTCGGTCAAGGACGCGGGCTTCTTCTCGATTTCGGGCAACCTCACCACCCAATACCCGCAAGCCGTCGGCTGGGCGATGGCCAGCGCGGCGCGCGGCGACACCCGTATCGCTGCGGCATGGTGCGGCGAGGGATCGACGGCGGAGGGCGATTTCCATTCGGCCTGCACCTTTGCCGCGGTCTATCGCGCGCCAGTGATCTTCAATATCGTCAACAACCAATGGGCAATCAGCAGCTTTGCCGGTTTTGCCGGCGGCGAGGCGACGACCTTTGCGGCGCGCGGCATCGGCTATGGCATCGCCGCCCTGCGCATTGACGGCAATGACCCGCTGGCGGTCCACGCCGCGACCGCCTGGGCGGCGGAGCGCGCCCGCTACAACCACGGCCCGACAATCATCGAACATTTCACCTACCGCGCCGAAGGACATTCGACCTCCGACGACCCCAGCGCCTATCGCAGCGCGCAGGAGGCCAGCGAATGGCCACTGGGCGATCCGATTCGGCGGCTGCGCGATCACCTGATTGGT
>CAIOKP010000182.1 GCA_903858875.1 uncultured Sphingomonadales bacterium | reverse complement strand
TCCAACTGAGCCAGGGCGGCCGTTGGATCGACCTTGGGCCAATCGGCCAAAATATCGACTCCCTGGCCCGCGATCTGGGACTGCCCGGCAGCTATGAGCGGACGACGTATCAGGCCGAACACTTCGACCAAGCGGCCCACGACGCCAAAGTGAAGGACGCCGCGATTGCGTTGCGCCCGCTGATTGCCAACGAAGCGCGGACTCGCGCAGCGTCTCAGGCCGACATCAATTCAAATGAAAAGGATCGCGCCCACAAACAGGCTTACGACACTCTCAACAAGGAAGCGCGGCGCCTTGGCATTGGGCGGGCTGATCTGGACGCCCTTGTGGATGACTACCGCGATGAGGCGCCCGCCTGGGCAACCGCGATGACCCACGGCGCTGAGAGCGTCGCTTGGCATCAGGCAAACATTGCCTTGATCCGCGCGCGCGCTGTCAGCGGCAAACAAATCTACGTCCCTGTCAAAGAAGGCGCCGGCCGGGCGTTTGTCGATTTCCATTCCTATAAAGGGTCAATTTTTACAGTTCCCGAATTGCGTGCCATGCGCGCCGCGCGCGCCGAAATCGAACAAGCTGATGCCGAAGCCGAACAGCAGCGGCTTGCCGCGATGCCGCGCCGCACGGCTTGGCCTGACGGCGGTGGCGCCAACTTCACGGACATGACCGGCGAAGCGCCAGAACGTGGCCACGCCGAGGCCGGCAAGTGGGTTGTAAGCCAGGGTCATGCGACAGGGCATGAGCACATCGCCGTGGTGGATAACGCCACGGGCGAGGTTGTCCACGCGGGCACCAACCACCGTCACAACGAGGTGGATTTCGCACACGAGAACGTCGCAAATACAACCGATAGCGTCGCGGTGCATCACAACCATCCACGGAGCACCGCGCAGTCAAGATCGGACATTGCCTTCCTGTCCAATCCGGGCGTCAGTCATGTCGTTGTTTACGGTCATGACGGCTCGGTGTCGGTGGCTTCTTTAGGGCCGAATGTTGGGTTTAATCGATCGGCTGGCAGCCTTGATGAAAACAGTAAAATACTGCGCGATGCCCACGAACAAGCGTTGCGGGTGACGGAAAGTATTTTCGGGCCATTGATGGCGCGCGGGAGCGCCACTGAGGCCGATTGGAACCAGCACTCCAATGAGGTAATCAACCGTATCTTGGATGCCCGTGGAATCACCTCATATCAATCCGGCCGGCGCCTTCCTGTTCCGATCCGGGATGCACTCGCGGCCAAACTCAAGGATCTCGGCTATGACACTCGGACGATTGATCGATCCACCGCCCCGGTTCGCCCCGAAGACGCAATTGCAGGCATTCATCAGCGAGTACGAAGCGGACCCGGACCCGGAAGTGAAACAGATGGTGCAAGAGGCCCGTTGCCACCTGGAGGGCAGACCGGCCCCGCGCAAGGCCGGCTCCTTGAAAGCGGCGATGGACGCGATGAGGAACCCATCGGCGACGAAATCGAACGCGCGCTAAACGCCAACGATCGCCCACGCCGGATACAACCCAATCAGTTTCCGCCCCCCAAGGGGGGCTATGACCCAGCCAAAGGGCCGCCCGATTTGGTTTCGGCCGGGCCGGAGCGTCCGCCGAGGCTCGTTAGCGATGGTGTGGACCTTCCTGATCGTGGCGACGAACTGCCCATTCCTGACCAGGCGCAACCGACCGGCCTGCCGGCCCAGAAGCCGCCCGACGGGCTGTTCGGTGGACCGCCAGCGCCACCTGAAAAGCCGCCGCTCCCGCCCGAGCTTGAAGCGGCTCGGCTGGCGACGCCCCGGTTCATCAAAAACCTCAATGTGGTCGAGCGTTATTCGATCTTTCCGGCAACGCTCGCGCGGCTTGACGAACCAAGCGCGCGGCTCTGGAACACGTGGCAAGCGCGCGAAACCGATTCAGCTACCAACCTGCACGCCTTACGTGACATTGCCGAACCGCTGGCGAAATTGTCGGACAAATCCAAATGGCGCGTTGCCGGCGCCCTGGAGATCGCCCGTATCGGCCCTGAGATACTGACCAGTGATGCCGACGGCAATATCATCGCCAAGAACGTCACAAACCAATACGCCAACTGGTCAAAGGTGGGCGACACGATCCATCTAACGCCACAGGAAACCGAGGCGTTTGAGGCAGCGGCAGAACTTGGAAATGAGCAATGGGAAATGCTCATGCGCGGCGCTGCCAAACGCTACGGCTGGGGTGGCGCCCTGGATACGAAAGCAATCCGCGAAGCGGCATTGTCCAAAGACGAGCCTGGCAACGCCAAACAATTAGGGCGACTTGCTGATCTGCTCGATGTGATGCGTCAACATCAACAGGAATACTATTTCCCGATGCAGCGGTTCGGGACGCATTTTGTTTCCGTCTACGGCAAAAATCAGGAGGCGACGGAGGGTAAGCGTCGCCCGGTTTGGTTTGAAACCCTGGAAAAGCCAGCGATGCAAGATGTCGCCGGGATTGATAAGGGGCCGTGGTCTGTCGATCGCGCAGCGACTGCGCGCATGAAGGAACTAGAGCAAAGGTTTCCGCCCGATAGCTTTTACATGGAACACGGCGACTTCATACGCACGCCCGACATTTTGCGTAAGTTAGACATCCCCGCTGTTCAAAAGCTATTCATGCTGCTGGAGAACAAGGTGCAGGGCGGTTTGGTCCAAAAGATCATGACCGAGGAAGGCGGCCCATCGACCAAAGCCGGCATTAAAGCCGCCGCCAAAGAGCGTTACGATGAGGTTTATGGTGCGGCTTTGGAGTCTCTCTACGATGCGCTGTTTGAAGAACTAAAAGCCGGCTACCGCCGGCAGGCACGCGAAACACCGGGATACTCAGCGGACTTCGAGCGCGCCATGGCGAGCCATATGTACCAGATCGCGCGCAATTCGGCTGACATGGTGCATCGAGATGGCATCGCCTCGGCTTACGATGATATCCAGGACCG
>CAIOKP010000181.1 GCA_903858875.1 uncultured Sphingomonadales bacterium | reverse complement strand
GGTGGACACACTTGGGTTCGAACCAAGGACCCGCTGATTAAGAGTCAGCTGCTCTACCAACTGAGCTATGCGTCCATACCGATTACGGTTGGATGGTATGGTGGACGCACTTGGGCTCGAACCAAGGACCCGCTGATTAAGAGTCAGCTGCTCTACCAACTGAGCTATGCGTCCGTCCATGCCATCGAAGAGGGTTGGTGCCCTCACCGGAGGCGCACCCTTTAGCGGCTGATTGGCCAGCCGCAAGTGATTCGTGCCAACTATTTTACCAAACGCCCGATCGACGGGCATTTTGCGCCTCACGCCATCCGCCCGACGCGGCGCTTTGACCACCGGTCGACCGCCATGATTGTGCCGATACACAGCATATTCGTCATCATCGACGATCCACCATGGCTGACAAAGGGCAGGGGGATGCCGACCACCGGGGCCAGACCCATCACCATCATCATGTTGATCGCGACATAGAAAAAGATCGTACTGGTCATGCCCGCCGCCAGCAATTGTGAGAACCGGTCCGGCGCGCGGCGCGATACGCCCATGCCCCAGCGGAACAGCACGATAAAAAACACGAACAAGATGAATAGTCCGCCGATCATCCCCCATTCCTCGGCCATGGTGGCAAAGGCAAAGTCGGTATGCGCCTCTGGCAGATATTCGAGATGGCTTTGGGTGCCATTGCCCAAACCCTTGCCAAAAAAGCCGCCCGACCCGATCGCGATCTTTGATTGGGTGATGTGATATCCCGCGCCCAGCATATCGCTTTCGGGGTCGAGGAAAATCGTCACGCGCTTGCGCTGATAATCATGCAGCGCAAAGAAATAGGCAAGCGGGGCAAGGATGGTCGCCGCCGCGCCGCCGCTGATAAACCACCACATAGGCACGCCCGACAGGAAGATCACCACGACCGCCCCAAAGCAGATGGCCAATGCGGTACCCAAATCCGGCTGAATGATCACCAGCGCCGCCGGGAGGCCCAGCAACAGCACAGGCGGCAGCAAGGCGCGCCAACTGCGGATCAATGTCGGGGGCAGCGTCGCGTAAAACACCGACATGACCAGCACGATCCCCGGCTTCATCAATTCGGACGGCTGCAACGTCATAAAGCCGAGGTTTAGCCACCGCTGGCTTCCGCCACCGATCCGCCCCACCGCCTCGACCAACACCAGCAACACCATAAGAATACCGTAGAACGGATAGGCGACCTGACGAAACCGGTGTTCGGGCACATGCGACACCGCGATCGCCAGCCCGAGGAACAGCACAAAATTCATGATGTGCTTCCACGCCCACGGCGCGAAATGGCCCCCTGCGGCCGACCACAGCACCGTCGCGCCAAACAGCACCAACAGCGTCAGCGGCACCAACACCTGCCACGGCAGGTTGCGCAACGGTGCCGGAATATACGACACATTCATAGCGGATGCCCCGCCGTGGCGGTGGGGGACGCCGGCGCGGATGTTGGCACTTCGTCGGCTTGCGGCTCTGGCGCGGGGCTGGCGGCGGCGGATTGGACGGGTTGGGGGGCGGCGTGGATGGTCTCATCGCTGTCGGCGCGCTGCATTGCGGCTTCGCTGTCATCGACGGATGGCGCCCGGACGCCATATTGTGCCGCATAGGTCTTGTATTTCGTTGCCTGCCGCTGTTGCGGCGTACCGCCCCAGCCTGCCTCCAAAGGCAACAGGGCATCCCACGCCTTTTGCTGATCGAACAGATAGGTCATGATGTCGCGGGCCACCGGCATGGCCGCTTTCGACCCGCCGCTGTGTTCCAGCAGGACGGCACAAGCATAGCGCGGGCTACCGAAAGGCGCGAAGCAGACGAAATGGCCGTGGTCGCGCTTTTTCCACGCGCCGGCCTTGCCGTTGCCGATGTTGAGGCCAACGACCTGCGCGGTGCCGCTCTTGCCCGCCAGCTGGACGCCCGGGATGGGCAACCTTGCCGCGCCACCTGTACCGCGCCCATTGACCATTTCGGCCATCGCCGCCCGCACCAGATCGAGATGCGCCTGAGGTATGCCCAGCGATTGGATCGGGGCGATCGGATCATCGGCCATCAATCGCGGCATCAACAATTTGCCGCTGGCGACACGACTGGCCATCACCGCCTGTTGCAGCGGGTTGACCAGCGTATAGCCTTGGCCAATCGTCGCATTGACCGTGTCGTAGATAGCCCATTCTTTCTTGTATCGCTTCAGCTTCCACGCGGGATCAGGGACTGTGCCGAACGACTGATTGGCAAAGGGCAGGGGGAATGTCTGGCCCCAGCCCATGCGCTTCATCATCGCGGCGATCCGTTCCATGCCGATCTTTTGCGCGAAGTGATAGAAATAGACATCGCAGGACTGATAAATGCCCTTGGCCATGTCGACCCGGCCGTGACCATGGTGCTGCCAACAATGGAACACACGGTTGCCGACCTGCAACCCACCATTGCAATTGACCCATTCATTGGGGTCCAGCCCTGCTTCGAGAAACGACAGCGCGACGGTCGGCTTGACGGTCGATCCGGCAGGGTACAGCCCATGCAGGATCTTGTTGCGCAAGGGCAGATGATCGTCGTCGGACAGCATCTTCCATTCCAGCCGCCCGACACCGTCGGTAAAGCTGTTGGGATCAAAACTGGGCATCGACACAAAAGCGAGGATGTCGCCATTGTGGGTGTCGATCACGACACAAGCCCCTGATTCCAGCCCGATCCGCCGTGCCGCATATTCCTGCAGCCCGGCGTGGATGGTCAGCTTGATCGGCTTGCCGGGAATATCCTCACGCGTTTCCAGATCGCGCACGATCCGCCCACTGGCGGTCACCTCGGCCCGGCGAGCGCCGGGCACCCCGCGCAATTCACCGTCAAAGCGCTTTTCGAGACCATCCTTGCCGATCTTGAAGCCGGGCGTGATTAACAGTGGACTATGCTCTTTTTCATAATCCTTGGCATTGGCCGAACCGACATAGCCGACCAGATGGCCGACGCACGGGCCCGTCGGATAATAGCGAGAAAAGCCGCGTTGCGGGACAACGCCGGGCAAATCGGGCTGGCGCACCGATACGGCGGCGAATTCTTCCCAGCCGAGCTGCGCTGCGGCTTCGACCGGTTGAAACCCGCGGGCTTTTTCCAGCCGGTCACGGATATCCTGGAGGTCGATGTCGGTCAGTTGCAAAACCTTGGCCAATTCGGCCAGCGTCTTGTCTTTTTCGACCAGACGTTCGGGGATCAGGTCAACGCGGAAATCGGCTCGGTTGGACGCGACCGGTTGCCCGTTGCGATCCAAAATCCAGCCCCGACGCGGCGGGATGAGCGACAGGTTGACCCGGTTGCTCTCCGACATCATCTTGTATTTCTGGTTATCGGCCAGCGCGATATAGCCCATACGCGTCGCCAGCAACAGGCCAAGCCCGCTTTGCAAGGTGCCGACCACCACACTTCGCCGGTCAAAGCTGTTGCGCAACATTCCTGAGGTGACGGTTTTCGGCATCAGTCAATCACTCGGAATCGCGCCAAACGCCAACGGTCGAGCCAACTCAGCACGCGGCCAACGATGGGATAGGCAATCACCGACAGCGCCATTTGCGGCAATATCACGGTCCAGGCGGTGCCCACGCCGGCGCGATTGGCGATCAGCAATTCAGCAATCAGATAGGCCACGATCAGCCCTGTCGCGACCAGCCAGTCGGTCAGGAAATTGCGCCACGGGAACCGTGCTTCAATGATGTCCAGCCCGATCATCGTGACCGACCACAATACGATCGCGCAGCCGAATGGCTGTCCATTGAACAGGTCATCGATGATACCCAGCGGCACAGCAGCCCAGACCGGCAAAAGACCCGGCCGCAACTGGCGCCACGCCAGCAAGGTCATAAAACCCAACGGCGGCATAATTGGCACCACCGCAATCAACGGCCAGCCTGGCACGATCGACGCCAATGCCACCGTCACCCACGGCACCGAATAGGCGATCACCGGCGATGGCGCACGGCTGATCTGCCGCGCCATCGGCTTTGCGATACGACGGGCTATCCGGCTTGCCATGTCTCAGCCGCTCTTCTTCTTGCCTTTGGCTTTGACTTCGCTCTCGCTGGCGGGCGGCGGCAGGGAGGCATCCTCGGTCGGCGCCCAGGCTGGTTGCACCACGACCATTTCGCTGGCCGATGGGTCGCCCAAAACGCGCGCCATAGCACCATCGCGGGTCAGTTCTGATACCACCGCGATGGGCGTGCCAGGCCAATATATCCCACCCGAGCCCGAGGCGACAAAAGCATCACCCGCCTTCAACGGGTTGATGCCCAGCGTCAGCAATCGCAATTGCACGGTGCCGTCGCCCTTGCCGGTGGCAAAAGCGGGCAGGCCATCGCTGGCGCGGCGCACGGGGACGACGCTTTCGGTGTCGGTGATCATCAAGACGCGGGCCGAATGGCGCCCGACTTCCAACACGCGCCCGATCAACCCCTCTGGCGACCGCACCGGCATGCCGGTGCGAACGCCATCGGCCATGCCCGTCGAAATCGTGCCATAGCGCCGGGTGCTGGCGTTGGTACTGGCCATCATCCAGGCGTTGGCGATGGGGCGCGGCGTGTCCGCGGCAAGCTTCAGCATCGCCTTCAGTCGCCGGTTTTCATCCGCCAGTGCCGCGGCTTGCACCGATTGCACGCGCGCAATGCCGACCTCGCGCTTCAATCGGGCGTTTTCCGGGCCCCATGTGGCATAGCCAGCCAAGGTAGCCCAAAACCCGCCTGCCGCGGTGCGGCCCTTTGCGGTGACGCGCGCTGCTGGCTGGGTCACATCGCTGGCCAAGCCGCGCCACGCGGCAAAGTTGCCGGCGTTGCTCATCGACCCGAGCAGCAAGGCACCGCCGATCAGCACGCCCAACCCTGTGGCGACGTAAGCAAAGAAGATATTGTTATGCGCCCGGCGCGAATAGCCTGAGCGCCGGTTGCCTGGCGGCACCATACCCGACGCCTTTCCTCGTTTGCTTTTCCCGCCGCCTTGCGAACACAGGCGGCGGGAAATCTGTCACTGCACAAATTCGGGAAAATCAGGCTGTCATCAACACGCCGCGATAGATCGGATCTTCCATCGCCCGGCCGGTACCCAGCGCGACGCAAGACAACGGATCCTCGGCGATTGACACCGGCAGGCCGGTTTCCTCGCGCAGATACTCGTCCAACCCCTTGATCAACGCGCCGCCGCCGGTCAGCACAATGCCCTGATCGACGATATCGGCGGCCAATTCCGGCGCGGTGTTTTCCAGCGCGATACGCACGCCTTCGATGATCGCGCTGATCGGCTCGGACAGAGCCTCGGCGATGTTCGCCTGCGTGATGGTGATTTCCTTGGGCACACCATTGACCAGATCGCGGCCCTTGATGTGGATGATTTCGCCAATACCATCGGCCGGGATCATGGCGATGCCGTAATCCTTCTTGATCCGCTCTGCCGTGGCTTCACCGATCAACAGGTTGTGGTGACGGCGGACGTAGGACACGATCGCCTCGTCCATCTTGTCCCCACCAACGCGCACGCTGGTCGTATAGGCAAGGCCGCGCAGCGAGAGCACCGCGACCTCGGTTGTGCCGCCACCGATATCGACGACCATGCTGCCAACGGGTTCCGTCACCGGCATATTGGCGCCGATTGCGGCGGCCATCGGCTCGAGGATAAGATAGACTTGGCTGGCGCCCGCATTGCTCGCGGCATCGCGGATGGCGCGGCGTTCGACCGAGGTCGACCCGGACGGCACACAGATCACGATTTCGGGATAGCGGAACAGGCTGCGCTTGCCATGCACCTTGCGGATGAAGTGCTTGATCATTTCTTCGGCGATTTCGATGTCGGCAATCACACCATCGCGCAATGGGCGGATTGCCTCGATGCTGTCGGGCGTCTTGCCCATCATCATCTTGGCATCGTCGCCCACGGCCTTGACCGATTTATTGCCGTTGATTGTCTCAATCGCCACCACGCTGGGCTCGTTCAACACAATACCGCGATCTTGCACATAGACCAGCGTATTGGCCGTGCCCAAATCGATGGCCATATTCTGAGACCGGAATTTGAAGAATCGCGAGAAAAATGACGACATCGGTTAATCCGTAGGTTTTCCGGTCTTTGCCGCGATTGAACGGTTTGGGCCGGGCAGGTCGGTAGGGGAAGTTTCGCCGCTCCTTAACGCAAGCTTTGCCCAAAGGCCAAAATTTTGTTGGCTTTGTATCAAAATGCGCCAGCAGATGACCGCGAATCGGCCCCGGCTCGTCCTACCATGGCCTTGCGGCGATGATTTTGCATCCATTGCGGTGCGCAATCGGCATGGGGGGGGGCCGAATATCGTGGATATCCCCCCGCGCCCCCCATGCCGCCCGGCCGAGGATCGGGATATAGCGTAAATATGCCCATCATTCGCCGCCTGCCCGATCATCTCATCAACCGCATCGCCGCTGGCGAGGTGGTCGAACGCCCTGCCT
>CAIOKP010000180.1 GCA_903858875.1 uncultured Sphingomonadales bacterium | reverse complement strand
TGGTCGCAGCCTGACCGCCATCTAACGCCCAAAGGAACCCCCATGTCCGCCTCCCTCACCTTGACCACTGCCGGTCGCGCTGCGTTGATCAATGCCACACATACCGGCACCGCCGCCGTCACCATTGCCGCGATCGGCCTGTCGGCCACCGCAATCACGCCCACCGCCGCGATGACCGCACTGGCGGGTGAATTGAAGCGGGTGACGACTATCGGTGGCACCGTTGTTGATGCCGCGACGATCCATGTCACGATGGAGGATGACAGCACCGACGCCTATTCGCTGCTGTCATTCGCACTTTATCTGTCCGATGGCACCTTGTTCGCGCTCTATGGCCAGGCAGACCCCATCTACACCAAGACCGCCGCCAGCATGGGGCTGCTCGCAGCCGACATTGCCTTTCCCGATGCGTCGGTCACCGCGATCACCTTTGCCGGGTCAGGCTTCACCAATCCACCGGCCAGCACCACCGTGGTCGGTGTCACCCGCTTTGCCACAGCGGACGAGGCCAAAGCGGGCATCGATAATACCATCGCGATCACGCCCCAGGCGCTCGAGCTGGCACTGGTCCCGCTGTTGCTGGAACAGGATGGCGTGGGCAGCGGGATTGACGCGGATCTATGGCAGGGAAAAGAGCCGAGCGCCTTTATCCCGGCAAGTCAGGCCGCGTCCTTTATGCCCATAGCCTCTGTCGGATCTGGCATCGGGCAATTCATTTCTTTGGGTGTGCCTGCCGGATACGTCGGATCATACAGCCTGCCCGCTGGCGGAACTTGGGTCTACTACTACGTCAACAATGGCACAGGCAATGCCGCCATTGCCGCTGGGGGAGCCCAAATTTGGGCAGGCACGGCCACCAATTTCTCGGGCTGGGCATGGCGGGTCGCATGATTAAGCTGGAAAATGTGGGGCTTTCCGGCCCTTTCGTGGCCTGTTCGGATACGCCAGCTATGGATGGCTATCTATGCAACCATTTTGGGCGTCCCTACCATGCACACCCGGCTGAAACGCCCGATGTCTGGCCATTGATTATCGCTGCGATCCAAACCCATACTATTGCGCCGCACCCCTTCACGCCTGCAAAATCACCCAAGAAATCCCGCCGCCGCACCGTTTAATCATTTCGGGCCAGCGGGCGGCGTTGTGACGCCATGCGCAACAACGCCGCCCGCTGGCCTCGCGCGCGCGCGGCGTGTTTCATCCGGGAATGCGCAGCCCCCAAGACGCCCCTACTGACCCCGACCAGCTGATCCGCTTTGGCACGATTGCCAGCGTCGATCTGGGCGCGGCGCGTTGTGTCGTCACGCTGGATGATGCCGCCGCGACCGGCCCGATCCGCTGGTTCGAGGCGCGCGCGGGCGCCACCCGGACATGGTCCCCGCCCAGCATCGGCGAACAGGTCATGGTGCTATGCGCCGGTGGCGAAATCGGTGCGGCGGTCGCGCTGCGCGGGATCGCCTCCGACGCCAATCCCCCGGCGGGCAATAGCCTGGTCGAGAATATCACCTTTTCCGATGGCGCGGTGCTGTCCTATGATCCCGCCGCCCATGCGCTGGCCTTTGCCCTGCCCGCTGGCGGTACGATGGCCATCACCGCGCCCGGCGGTGTCACCATCACCGGCGACCTAACCATTAATGGCGACGCTACGGCCACCGGAACCGTCACCGGCCAGGCCGATGTGGTCGCGGCGGGGATCAGCGGCAAGGGCCACCACCACGGCGGCATCACGCGCGGCACGGCCCTGGCGGATGGCCCGCAATGACCACCACCGGCATGAGCCGCACCACCGGCGCCCCGCTATCCGACGAGGATCATATCCAGCAATCGGTCTCGGATATCCTCTCGACGCCGCTTGGCACGCGCGTGATGCGCCGCGACTATGGATCGCTGCTGTTCGACCTGTCTGACATGCCGATGAATCCGGCGGTGCGGCTGTTGTGCATCATGGCCAGCGCCATGGCGATTGCCCGCTGGGAACCGCGCATCACGGTCCAGAAAATCCAATGGGCTGGGGATTTCGCCAGCGGCAACGCTACCCTGACGATGACCGGCCAAATTGCCACCACCACTGCCACCGCCAATTCCCTGACCCGCCTGACCATCCCGCTTGCCTGATCGGAACCGCCCATGACCACCACCGTTTTTCACGGCATCAAAACCAACCTTTTGACGACCGCCACCACCGCGATCACCAGCGTCGCCACCGCCGTGATTGGCATGGTTTGCACGGCCACCGATGCCGATGCGACCGCTTTCCCGCTTAACACTCCGGTGTTGATCAACGATGTCCGCTCGGCACTGGCAAAGGCCGGTACGACCGGCACGCTGTCGACCGCCCTTGCCGCGATTGCCGATATTTGCAGCCCGACCGTTATCGTGGTCCGCGTGGCGATTGATGCCGAAGGCCAGGACGCCTTGGTCACCGGCGCGAATGTCGGCGGATATACCGGCCTGCAAGCCTTGCTGACCGCCGAGGCCCTGACCGGCAGCCGCCCACGTATTCTCGGTACGCCGGGTCTGTCGAGCGAGGCGGTCGTAACGGCGCTGGCCGGCATCGCGCAAAAGCTGCGCGGCATGGCCTATGCCCATATGCCCGCGACCGATCTGGCCGACGCCATCACCATGCGCGCCAATTTCGGCCAGCGCGAATTGATGCCGATCTGGCCCAATACGGGCGTCGGCGGCGCCGATGTCGAGGCCCGCGCGCTGGGCCTGCGCGCCTATATCGACGGTACGATGGGTTGGAACAAGACGATTTCCAACGTCGAAATCCCCGGCGTCACCGGCACCGATACTCCGGTCACGTGGGGGCTTGATGGCGACAGCACCGACGCGGCGCTTCTCAACAATGCCCAGATCACAACGCTGATCCGCCGAAATGGCTGGCGCTTTTGGGGCAACCGCACGGCTAGCAGCGACGCGCGCTGGGCCTTTGAAAGCGCGGTTCGTACCTCGCAGGTATTGCAGGATACAATCGACGATGCCTGTTTCCAGTTTTCCGACAACGATCTGACTGTCGGTCTGGTGCGCGATATCGTCACCACCGCCAACGCCTATTTCAAAAAGCTGAAAACCCAAGGGTACATCATCGGCGCAACGTGTTGGTACGATCCGGCCAGCAATCAGGGCGTCGATCTGGCCAATGGCCAATTGGTGCTGGATTATGATTTCACGCCCACCGCGCCGCTCGAGGGGCTGACCTTCAATCAGATCCTGACCGACAAATACTACGTCGATTTCTCGGCGCTGTTGCAAACGGCCTGATCGGCCTCCCTCC
>CAIOKP010000179.1 GCA_903858875.1 uncultured Sphingomonadales bacterium | reverse complement strand
CTCGCGAAAAAGGCGGACGGATCGGCAAGGACGCCGGGCATTGGCAGTGCGGGAACGGAGTACATGACTGGTGATCTCCTCTCAGGTTCACCCATTCATCTCCCTCTTGCCTCTGGTTCGATTCCGCCGGACGCCGCCGGTTGGGCGGGCGTGGACCTATGAGGCCTTGGATATGTGGACATGTGGACGTGTGAGATCGGCCCAATCGCCGTAGCCCGTTGGGCAAGCGGTGATTGCGATGGGCAACCCATCATGGCCACGCTCCTGCACAGCTCGGCGCGCAAAAAACTGCCCTTCATCATCGTTGTCGGGAAGGAGCAGCAAGGCCTCAGCGCCCAGAACGGGCTCGAAGCGCGCGAAATTGCGCAGGCCAAAGCAGGTGCCTGCCTGCAGGCCGGTCAATTGCCGATAGGCACAGGCGCTTTCAAAACCCTCGGCGATCCTCATGACCCCGCCCTCAAAGCGGGACGGCCAGGTGCCCCCACGGGAATTCCCCAGCATCATGCGATGCGTGCGGACGGCGGTTTGGGAATCGAGGAACAGCCGCTGGATGGCGATGAGGCGTTCGCGCACGAAGACGCCGACCAGCAAGGCTGGCAGAAAGCGCGCCGCGCTCCCACGGCCCATCGGGCAGCGAGCATGAAAACGGACATCCGCAGGGACAAACCTGATCCCGCGCACATCTCGGAGATACCGCTCGCCAAGCGTGCCTTCAACCGACCGCGCCTCAGCCCAGAGGCGCCGGAAAGGCGGCTCGCGATCGTTGGCGGGCTCTGGCATTGCGCGCTGATCCGGGACAGTATGCCCCAGCACCTGCCGAATGCCGCGCATCACTGCGGCGCCATCACAACCGGCAAAGCAATGAACGAGGATCGAGTTTCGACCCTGCCGGATCGAGAGGCTCGGCGTGCGGTCCTCGTGCGCCGGACAGCGCACCATGGCGTGCCGGCCCGACCAGACGCCGCCAAGGCGCTTAATGACGGAAAGCGTATCGGTGGTGGGTTGATAGCGCATCATGATCTTTCGCAGGAATGCTGACTGATGACAGTCAGGCTGGAATTTGTCAGAAAATCGAATCCGTGACGAAATCTGAGAAATATGTCATAGGACGCCTATTGCGCCCGATGGCGCGCGTCGGGAGCCTTGCCATGACAATCCAGGTTAGCATCACGCCCAACGGTCGGATGAGCCTGCCCGCAGACATCCGCAAACGCCTTGGCGTGGCGGGTGGCGGTGCGCTGCTGGTCGAAGAAACGCCGGACGGGGTGATCCTGCGCACGGTCGCGCAGTCGATTGCCCATGCTCAAGCGATCGCCCGCAAATACACTGGCGGAAACCCGGGCGCGTCCGTCGACGCCTTCATCGCGAACCGCAAGGCGGATAGCGGCGAATGAGCGAAGTCGTGCTCGATGCGTCAGCTTTGCTGGCACTGCTCAACGACGAACCGGGCGCCGCCAAGGTGGCCGAGGTTTTGGCCGAGGCACGCATGTCATCGGTCAATCTCGCGGAAGTCGTGAGCCATTTCATCCATGCAGGGATGCCAGCGGCCGACGTCGATGCCATGCTTCGCCCGCTGCCTGTCGAAATCGTCGCAGCAGACGAAGGCCTTGCGCACATCGCCGGGCGCCTGCGGGCGGTAACCGCGTCAGCGGGCCTGTCGCTCGGCGACCGTTTCTGCCTGGCGCTCGCAAAGCGCGACGGCTTGCCGGCCAT
>CAIOKP010000178.1 GCA_903858875.1 uncultured Sphingomonadales bacterium | reverse complement strand
ATCATTTCCAGCGCGTCACGGCACAACAGGGTGGCCACGTCGCCCTTGGCACGTTGCATAACGGCTCTGGCCGGTCGCCCGCGCCCATCGCCGCCCCGATGCCCGCCAATGGCGGGCTCGCGTCCGAATACCGCATGATGCTGGTGCAACTGGGCGAGGATCTGCGCCGCCTGTCGAATATCCAGTCGGTTGAAAAGAAAATCGAAACCAAACGCGACATGATCGCGGCCTATATCCCATGGGTCAAAGGGGCGATGGCCGCGCCAAAGCCGGTGCAGGACGATATCGTCACCACCATGCTGGTCTGGTCGCTTGATATCGGCAATTGGCCGCTGGCGCTGGATCTGTCGGCGCATGTCTTGCGCCACCACCTCGCGCTGCCCGAACGCTATACCCGCACCCCCGGCTGCCTGATCGCGGAACAGGCGGCGGAGGCGGGCCTTGCGCCTACCCCCGCGATCACTCTGGGCGACCTGCAATCCTTCGCCGATCTGACCGAGGTCGAGGATATGCCCGATCAGGTCCGCGCCAAGTTGCAAAAGGCCATCGGCCTCGCCTTCAAGGCCCGCGTCGACGCCTTCGACCCCGAGGCCGAAAGCGCGCCCGCCGGTGGCAAAGGCGCCCTGATCGCGGTCGCGCTCGACGCCTTCACCCGCGCGCTCGAACTCGACCGGTCGAGTGGCGTCAAAAAAGCCATCGAACAACTGGAACGCGAAGCCAAAAAGATCACCACCACCGCGCTCGACAGTCCCCAAGATCCGGAGCCACACCCATGACCGCCGTTGTCACCATCCACGCCGCGACCACCGCGATCGATGTGCACCGCTTCCCGCTCGATGCGGGGGAACCGGTCGATGGCGGCGAATGGACCTTGGTCGAAACCATCCCCCACGGCGCAACGCGGCAATTCATGGCCCATGCCAAAAAGGCGCTGATGATCACGCCCGCCCCCACCGCCGAAACGACATGACCGCCCTTCCGGCCCCCGTACCCACGGGGCTCCCCGGCACGATCTGCGCCCACAGCGCCGGGGGGCGGTGAAGGGTCACGAGGCACCTTGCCAAAGCGACCCTGATCCTCACCCCCCACCCTTTCGATAGGAAAATTCAATGGCCGGCTCCCCGCTGATTTCGCTCCCGCCCAGCCCCGCCTCGCCGGTTGGGTCGGTGTTATCGGGCGATGGCTGGTGGCCGGATATGGATTGCACCGCCGCGCGCGATGCGATGCGGGTGCCCGAATATGTCACGCAATCGCGCCTGATCGCCGCGCTCGAGGGCGCCTCGCTGTCGATTACGAAAGACCTGATGGCATGGTCGGCGGACCTGTTGGCGCTGGGCGCCACCTCGCTCGAAACAGTCACGGCGGCGCAGCTGGCCGCGCTGATCGACCACCGGCACCACCGACCCGATGAATACCGGGATACGTGGTCGCGCCGCCTTCATGCCCGCCCGCATTATACCGCGCACCAGATCGCATGGCTGCTGGCGCAAATGGGCGGCCAATCGCGCCTGATCACGCTCTATACCCGTGCCGTGCGCTATGCCGCTATGGCTGAAATCGCCGACCAATATCGCGACCTCGCCACCACCGCCGCCGGGCAACCCCGCGTCCAGGCGATGGAACTGGTCGGCGCCGATTACAGCCGCATGTCGATCGAGGCCGTCCGCGACATGCTGGGCACCCCGCGCATTTCGGTGGAACTGATCTAACCCGATGGCGACCTTTATCACCACCACGCTCGACGGCGACACGGTCGACCAAATCTGTTGGCGCGAATTGGGCACCACATCGGGCGGCGTGGTCGAACT
>CAIOKP010000177.1 GCA_903858875.1 uncultured Sphingomonadales bacterium | reverse complement strand
CACCGACAGCCCAGCCTGATCGCGCATCACCGGCAGCAGCGGCGTATAGGCAAAGCGCGCGATCCCGACCGTCAAAACCAAAGCGCAAATACCCGCCGTGACCACGCGCGCCTTTTGCGCAAAACTCGACCAGCGCGGGGAGGAAAACGCAGATGTCATCGGCGGCACTCTATGAACGGTGGAAAAGCTGAACGGGCGATATCACAACACCGGCCCGCCCAGCGCCCGCACCACCGCAATGCTGACCTGTGCGCGACGGGTTTGCACCGCCAGCAGCGCCCGTTGCGCGTTCAGGGCGTCGGTTTGCGCCTGGACGACCTCGAAATAATTCGCGGCCCCTTCGCGATACCGGGTAAAGGCCAGATCGCTTGTCGCCTGCGCCGCGTCGGCGGCTGATTTCTGGTCTGCCGCCTCCGTCGTGAGGTGGTGCGCGGCGGCCAGCGCATCCTCGACCTCGCGAAACGCGGCCAGCACAGTACCACGATAGTTGGCAGCTGCCTCCTCATACTGGGCGCGGGCCAGTCGCACCCCGGCGGCGCGCTTGCCCGCGTCGAATACAGGCAGGGAAAGGCTGGCCGGGCCAATGCCCCAAAACGCATTGGGCGCGGCCAGCAGGCCCGCACCGGTCGTTTCATACCCGCCGCCTGCCCCCAGCATCACCGTCGGGAACAGCGCCGCGCGGGCCACACCAATCCGCGCATTGGCCTCGGCCATGCGGCGTTCGGCGGCGCCGATATCCGGCCTCCGCTGCACCAGTGCCGATGGCGTCCCCAGCGGGCTGTCCATGCTCGCCAGCGTATGCGTCGCCGGCGTCACGCGAAAATCAGAGGCCACGGCGCCCACCAGCGCGGCCAGTTCATGCTGCGTGGCGGCGCGTTGGTTGGCGACATCGGACACCTGCGCGCGGGCATTGCCCAGCACGGTGCGCGCGCGGTTTTCGTCGATCCCCGAATCAATCCCGCCCCGGTGGCGCCGCGCAGTCAATTCCAGCGCTTTGGCATAGGCATCGACCGCGCGGACCAACAGGTCTTCCTGCGCGTCCAGCCCGCGCAGCCGAGCATAGGCATCAGCGACCTCCGCCTGCAAGCTGAGACGCGCGGCTGCCAAATCACTGGCGCTTGCCGCCGCCTCGGCCCGGGCCGCCGCGACCGAATTGCGCACACGGCCCCACAGGTCCAGTTCATAGGACAGTTGCGCGCCGACGCGGTAATCATTGTAGGTCGCCGCGGCCCCATTGCTCATCGGTCGCGCTTGCGACAGCCGATCGCGGGCGGCCGATCCGGCCCCATCCACTTCGGGCAGCCCTTGCGCCGCCGTTTGCCCCAAACTGGCTCGCGCCGCATCATGGCGCGCCAGTGCGGCGGCCAGCGTCGGGCTGGCGGCGGCAGCGCGCGTTTCCAGATCGTCGAGGACCGGATCGCCAAAGCCAGTCCACCACGCGCCGCGCGGCGCGGCATCCAGCGGCGTGGCCAACACCCATCCGGACGGCGTTTCGGCAAAATGCGCGGGCACCGCAATCTGGGCCGGGTGATAGGCCGGCGCCAGCGAACAGCCCCCCAGCCCCGCGATCAGCGCAGCCGCCATCGCCGCTTTGCGTTTAGCCCGCATGTTTGGCGGCCTGTGGGTGCAGCGTTTGCGTCACATGGACCTTTTGGCCGGAGCGAATGGCGTCGGGCGGCGTGTCGACCACCAGATCGGCCGGGGCAATCGCACCGGTCACTTTGACGGTGTTGCCCTCGTCCAGCACGATATGCACCGGGCGGATATCCACCACCCCATCGGGCCGAACCACCACGACCGCTGGGCCCGCGGCGCCATAGAGGATCGCGCTGCCCGGCAAGGCCAAGGCGCCGCCTGTGCCCGCGGCGTGAAAATGCACTTGCGCAAAGGCGCCCGGCTTCAACAGGCGTTCGGCATTGTCGGCCTGTAATTCGACCAGAACCGCGCCCGATTGCGAATCGACCGCGCCCGACGACCGGGTCAGTACGGCGGTAAAATCATGCCCGCGATATTCGGGCAATTGCAATGTGGCCGTGATACCCTCGCGCATCATCGCCGAGGACGTCTGCGGCACGCGCACATAGACGCGCATCCGGTGGACATCCGACACCGTGAACAACGGCTGGGCGGCGATATTACCGGTTACCACCAAGGCGCCGATCTGCGCCGAACGGCTGGTCACCACGCCGTCAAACGGGGCATAGAGCCGCTCAAAGCCCTGCATCGCGCGCAACCGTTTCACATTGGCCAGTGCCGCGTTGGCGACAGCGGTCTTGGCCGCCAGATCACCGTTTTTCTCGTCGGCTTCCTGTTGCGACACGGCGTCCTGCTTCAACAATTGCGCCCAGCGGCGCGCGGTCGTGGCGGACAGACGCTGATTAGCCAAGGTGGTCTGATAATCGGCCTCGGCTTGCGCCATTTGCTGATCCACCTCGGGCGCGTCGAGAACGGCCAGCGGTTGCCCCGTATGCACATGGTCGCCAATATCGGCCAGCCATTGCCGGACATAGCCATTGGTCCGCGCATTGATCGCCGCACTGTTCCACGCCTGCACCTGTCCGGGTAGGACCAGTTCGCCACCGCCCGCCGCAACCGCCGGGTGAACCACAGCGACATCGGGCATGGCAGCCGCGCTGACGACGCTCACTTCATCCTCCATAGCGTGATGACGCCAGCCAATCCCGACCGCCGCCGCCACGATGGCGGCAACACCGACCAGCAACCCCCAACGCTTTAGCCGGGCCGTATCGGGCAGATGATCGGGCAGATCGGCAAGGATATCTTGATCAGACATGGACAGGCACAGGTTCCATTGGGGCCACCGGCGCACGCAGGCGTCGGTGAGCGATACTGAACACAACAGGTACGAAAAACAGGGTCGCCACCGTGGCAAAGATCAGGCCGCCGATGACCGCACGGCCCAGCGGGGCGTTTTGTTCGCCGCCATCGCCCAGACCCAGCGCCATCGGTACCATCCCGATGACCATGGCCAGCGCCGTCATCAACACCGGGCGAAACCGCACCATGCCGGCCTCAATCGCGGCGCGCGTCGCATCGCCGGTCGCGACCAACCGCTCGCGGGCAAAACTGATCACCAGGATGGAGTTGGCCGTCGCGATCCCCATACACATGATCGCGCCCGTCAAGGCCGGGACCGACAGCGTGGTGCCGGACGCAAACAGGATCCACACAATCCCCGCCAGCGCCGCCGGCAACGCCGAAATGATCACCAACGGATCGAGCCAGCTTTGGAAATTCACCACGATCAGCAGGTAGACCAGCACAATCGCCGCCAACAGGCCAAAGCCAAGCCCGGTAAAGGCGGTGGTCATCGTGGCATATTGGCCGCGCATGGTGACCGTCACGCCCTTGGGCTGATCGGGGGCCAGACGCCCCAGCACGGTGTTGATATCATCCGCCACCGCGCCCAGATCGCGCCGTTGCGGTGTGGCATAGACGTCATAGACCGGCTGGATATTGTAATGTGCCACCACCGGCACGGTATTCGCGCGGGTGACGCTAGCCACGCCGCTCAACAATTGGCTGGCGGTGCTGGCGGCGCCAGACACCGGCACATTGCCCAGATCGCCGACCGAGCTGACCATATATTCGGGCGCCTGCGCGACAACGGGATATTGTACGCCGTTTTCGGGATTGACGAAAAACACCGGCGCGCTTTGCGATGTGCCTGCCAGCGAGCTGGCCAGACTATTGGTTACATCCCGCTCGGTCAGGCCATATTGCCCGATCAGCGAACGGTTCACATCGACGTTCAATTCTGGCGAGTGGCCAGGTTGCTGAATCCGTGCATCGGCAACGCCGGGAATATTGGCGATACCGGCCAGAATTTTTTGCGCAAAGGCCCGCGCCGCCGCGCCGTTGCGGCCCGTCACCTGAATGTCGATCGGCGCCGGGCTGCCGAAATTCAGGATCTGGCTGGTGATGTCGGCTGGCAAAAAGGCAAAGCTTGTGCCGGTAAACCGGCGCGGCAATTCGCGGCGCAACTGGCTGATCACCTGCTCGGTCGGGCGATGCCCTTCGGCCAGTGTGATCATGATATCGCCATCCTGCGGCCCGATCGTGCCGCTGTTGGTATAGACGGTGTTGATTGCGCTGACTGGCAAGCCGATGTTGTCGGCCACGCTGGCCAATTCGCGCGCGGGGATAATCTGGCGGATCGCTTGCCCGACCAGATCAAAGCGCGCGGCGGTATCCTCGATGCGCGACCCCATCGGCACGCGAACATGCATCAGGATTTGCCCGGAATCGACCGTCGGAAAAAAATTGCTGCCCAAAAACGGCACCAGCACAAAGGACGCCAGCACCGCCGCCATAAAGCCCGGCACAAACACCCGACGCCGGGCCAACGCCAGCCGCAACAGGCCGATATACCCCGCCCGCGCCGTTTCAAAGCGTGTCTCGAAACCACGCTGAAACCGCACCAGCATCCCCACCACACCGGTGGTCGCCGTGCCATGCAGGACGCCCGGCGCATGGGGCTTTAGCAAATACATCGCCATGGTCGGTACCAGAGTGCGCGACAGGATAAAGCTCGCCACCATCGAAAACACCACCGACAGCGCCATCGGCACGAAGAGATAGCCCGCCACCCCCGGCAACAGGAACATCGGCACGAACACAATGCAAATACATAGCATCGAGACAAAGGCCGGCACCACGATCTGTGCCGCGCCATCGGTAATCGCCGGGAT
>CAIOKP010000176.1 GCA_903858875.1 uncultured Sphingomonadales bacterium | reverse complement strand
TCGACGGCACGAACGGACGGAATATCAGCCCCGCCAGAATCTTTAGTCGATCGGTTAAACCACGATTAGCCGTATCTTCGACCCGTCGTAAAGGGGGGAGATCGCCGCTACGACCATTACGACGCCTCCAAACAACCACGCACTTGCAGCATAGCGCAAGGTCTGGCACGGCTAGGCCGACGAACCAGGGTGGGGCACGACCGGGCATGCACGACATTCACATCGATCCGGCGCAGTTTCGCCGTGTGCTGGGCCATTACCCCACAGGCGTGGCCGCCATCACCTCGACCGATGCCGATGGTGCGCCGCTGGTGCTTGTCGTCGGCACGTTTACATCTGTATCCCTCGACCCGCCGCTGGTCGGCTTTCTGCCCGATAAGCGATCGCATAGTTGGAAGTTGATCGAAGCGACCGGCCATTTCGCTGTGAACATATTGGGCGCGGATCAAGTTGCATTGTGTGGCCGATTGGCGGGCAAGGGCGAAAAATTTGCCGGTGTCGACTACACCCTGTCCGAGCGCGGCTTGCCATTGTTGGCAGGCGCATTGGTCACGCTGGAATGCACCATCGCCTGGACGCATGACGCGGGCGATCACCTGTTCGTGCTGGGCCGGGTACAGGACATGGCGATCCGGCGCGAGGGCAATCCGATGCTATTCCTGCGCGGCGGCTATGGCGGTTTTGCCGGGGCGGAATGACGCCGCCGTTATGAACCCATCTGGGGTTGCGCTGTGCGCCCGTCGCTCGGACACCCCCCTGACCTCGATAAGGTCAAGGATGGCATGAAGCGCGAACTGATTACATTCGAGGTCGGCGGTCAATTGTTCGGCCTCGACATCACCTCTATCCGCGAAATTCGCGCTTGGTCGCCCGTGACGCGGGTGCCCGGCGTGCCGCATTATGTCGCGGGCATGGCCAATTTGCGCGGCGCGATCCTGCCTGTGATCGATCTGGCGACCCGGTTGGGTTGGGAACCGACGCTGCCGAGCGAGCGTCACGCGATCATCGTGGTGCATATTGCGGGCAAATCGGTCGGACTGATCGTCGAATCGGTGTCCGATCTGGTGCAACTCGATAGCGGTTCGATGCAGTCGCCGCCGACGGTGGGGGATGAGGAGATCACCGGGTTTATCGAAGGCCTGTCGCCGATTGGTGACCGCATGGTGATGGTGCTGAACCTGCGCGCGCTGGCTGGGGCCGACCTGATCCGCGCCGACGATTGACCGTCTGTTTTCGTGCCCCAGACCAAAGGCTTGGCTTGACGCGAGGTTGTCGCCGATCAAGGAAGGCGTTGCACCGGCGAGGCATTCTCGCCCGACACATCGCCCGCAACATCGCCTGCCACCGCCAGAGGGGAAAATCGCCATGCCCGCCCGATCGCTTGACCGGCCTCGCCGCAGCGCCCTGTTCCTGCCCGCATCCAACCCCAAGGCGATCGTCAAGGCGCGCAACCTACCCGCCGATGTGGTGATCCTCGATCTGGAGGATGCGGTTGCCCCCGAAATGAAGGAAAACGCGCGCGAGGCGGCATTGGGCGCGCTATATACCGGCGGCTTCGGCCATCGCGAAGTGGTGGTGCGGATCAATGGCCTGGACACCGAATGGGGTGCGGCCGATCTGGCGGCGATGGCCCGATCCGGCGCCGACGCCGTGCTGGTGCCCAAAGTGTCCAGCCCGCAGGACATCCTGCGCTATCACGAACTGCTGTCTAACGCGCCGACTGAATTGCAATTGTGGACGATGATCGAGACCTGTGGGTCGGTGCTGCGGCTGGATGCGATGGCGGCTTTGGCCAAATCGACGCGGTTGGCGCTGTGGGTAATGGGGCTGAATGATCTGGCCAAGGATATGCGCGCACGGCCCACCCCGGATCGCGCGGTGTTTGCTCCGATGCTTGGCTTTGCGGTGGCGGCGGCGCGGGCGCATGGGCTGTCGATCCTCGACGGCGTGTGTAATGAATTTCGCGACATGGACGTGTTTCGCGCAGAGGCGGAACAGGGCTTGCGGTTTGGTTTCGACGGCAAATCGCTGATCCACCCGGATCAGATCGCGCCCTGCAACGCGGTGTTCACCCCGTCTGCCGACGACATTGATTGGGCGCACAAGGTCATTGCCGCCTTTGCCCAGCCAGAGGCCGCCGGCAAGGGCGCGATCCGGGTCGAGGGCAAGATGGCCGAACTGCTCCATCTGGAACAGGCGCAGCGGTTGATCGCGATAACCAAGCGGATCAGCGGACGGGATTAATCCTGGACCAGCGCGTCGATCAGCCCCCAATCGAGCGCCTGCGCGGCGCAGATACGTTCCCCGGCGATCAACACCCGCCGCGCCCGCCCCGCCCCAATCCGGCGTAGCAGCGCGCCGCAAGCCCCCGCTCCCGGCAATCGCCCCGCCGCCACTTCGGGCGCGGCAAACCACGCGCCGGAATGCGCCACCACGCGCCCGGCCGCCAACAAACCCAACCCGGCATTGGCGCAACCGCCCGTAATCCGCAAAGTGACCCGATCCGCCAGCGCCGCATACAATCGCACCACCCCGGTCGGCACATCCGCGTCCGCCCCCAAGCAAAAATCCTCGCCCAGCGCAGAGATGACCACCGGCCCCACCGCGATCCGCGCCGCCTCGAACCCTTCGGCCAGATCGGCCAGCATGGGGCGATCGAGGCGATTGCCCGCCGCCGGCCGATCCAGCGTCAGAGCAAAGGCATCCACCCCCGGCGTGCAATCCACCCTGCCCGGTGCGCCGCCGGACCGTGCCCCCGGCCACAATGGGCGCAACAAGTCCCCCGCCAGCGCCTCGGCAGCCAGCGCCTCGTCCAGCGCAAGGCTGGGCAACAGGCAGAGCAGTTCCTCCACCACCGCCCGCGCCCGTGTGGCCGCGTCGGTCAATCGGGGATGCCGGCGCTGCGCGCGACGGGGACCTGGCCCAGCGCGGCAAAATCAATGCGATTGTGGGTGTGGCGATGCAATTCTGCCTTGGCCTCGCCGCCAAAGGCATAGCATTCGAGCGCCATATGGGCGACGCTTTGGTTGTTCACCACTGCCACCCGCCGCGCCCGCGCCATGATGCAGCACCATTGCAACATCCGCGCGGCCTCCGCCGCCGCCGGATCCAAACCGGCAATCCAGTGCCGCATATCGCGTAGGCCTAACCCCACGACCTCGGCGGGCGCAACCAGCACATCGGCGCGCAACTGCCATTGCCACACGGCAACGCCATTGCGGCGGATCTCGGCACTCACCTGCCCATCGACGGGGTCCGTGACACGCACATCATACACCAGGGGCGCACCATCCAGCGCATGGCCCGCGCCCAACACCGATAGATCATACAAATGCGTGCAATTGCTCGGCTTTTCGGGCGGCGCCAGCGCGCGAGCCAAAGTCCGACCAACAAAGGTCCGTGCCGCCACCACCTGTGCGCCGGGGCAGACCTCCCACGGCGCGCGCAAGGTTTGCGCGTCGAACCCAGTGATCGCCCGCCCATCATGGGCCAGCGTCACGACCATTTCGTGGAAATCATCGGTGACCGCCGCGACGACCTGCCCCGCCCCCGGCGTAATCCGGATCTGGCGGCGAAAGCCGGGCAGCGTGTCGAGAGTCGAAACAGTCACGCCACCGCCGATAGGGCCAAGGGCAAAGCAATTCCAGCGGGACTTTCAACCCTTGGCGAAGGCTGCAACCTCGGCCAGAACACGGGCGGCATGTTCGGGGCGGCAGATCAGCAGGTCGGGCAGATAGGTGTCCGCCCGGTTATAGACCAGCGGACTGCCGTCGATCCGGCTGCAATGCAGGCCATGCGCCAGTGCCACCGCGACGGGGGCGCAGCTGTCCCACTCATATTGGCCACCGGAATGCAGATAGATGTCGGCCTCGCCCCGGATGATCGCCATCGCCTTGGCCCCGGCCGACCCCATCGGGACCAATTCGGCGCCCAGCACTTGCGCCACGGCGACCGCTTCGGCGGCGGGACGCGTGCGCGACACGACCATCCGCAGCCGCTCTGGCGCGGGCGGCATAGCCACTGGCGCATCGCTGCGATAGACCGCGCCCCGGCCACCTTCCGCTCCGGGCAGTGCCACCGCGCCCAGCACCGCGACGCCATCAATGGCCAGCCCCACATGGACCGCCCAATCGGCGCGCGCTTCGCCATATTCGCGGGTGCCATCGACCGGATCGACGATCCACACGCGCGATTTGGCCAGGCGTTCCTCGGTATCCTTGGATTCCTCGGACAACAGACCGTCGTCGGGCCGTTGATGCAATAGCGCATGAACGAGGAATTGGTTGGCGGTCGCATCGCCCGCCTTGCCCAGCGCTTTGCCCGTCACATAGCCCGTATCGCGCACGATCAGCAGCAATCGCCCCGCGACTTCGGCAAGACCGGCGGCAAGGTCAGCATCATTGGCAACGGTCATATCGTCGGCATCCACGTGGTTCCCAGCAGCGCCTCGACGATCAATTCCGCCGCATCTTCGGGCGCAACGCGGGTCGTATCGACGCGGATTTCGGGGTTTAGCGGGGTTTCATAGGGGCTGTCGATGCCGGTAAAATTCTTGAGCACCCCGCTGCGGGCCTTTTTATACAGGCCCTTCACATCGCGCCTTTCGGCTTCGGCCAGCGGGGTGTCGATGAAAACTTCGCGGAAATCGCCGTCGGGAATCAGGCTGCGCGCCAGATCGCGTTCGGCGCGGAAGGGGCTGATAAAGGCGGTGATGACAATCAGCCCCGCGTCCGTCATCAGCTTGGCCACCTCGCCCACCCGGCGGATGTTTTCGATACGGTCGGCCTCGGTAAAGCCGAGATCCTTGTTCAGCCCGTGCCGCACATTATCGCCATCGAGCAAGAACGTATGCTTGCCCAGCGCGTGCAGCTTTTTCTCGACCAGATTGGCGATGGTGGACTTGCCCGACCCCGACAGGCCGGTAAACCACAGCACCGCCGGCTTTTGGTTTTTAAGCGCCGCATGGGCATCCCGGCTGATGTCGAGCGCCTGCCAATGGACGTTTTGCGCACGGCGCAGGGCAAAATGCAACATGCCCGCCGCGACCGTGCCATGCGTGATCTTGTCGATCAGGATGAACCCACCCAGCGCCTTGTTCGGGCTGCTGCGATCATCGGTTGCATAGGGCTCGAACG
>CAIOKP010000175.1 GCA_903858875.1 uncultured Sphingomonadales bacterium | reverse complement strand
GGCGGTGGTCAGCGCAGCGGTGGCGGCGATTGGGGCGGCGGTGCCTCGGGCGGCGCATCCGGTGGCGGGTACAGCGGCGGTGGTCGCGGCGCGCCCAGCGGCGGTGCTGCTGGCGGCGGCGATTGGGGCCGCACGGGCGGCGGTTTCGCCGAGGATCTCGACGACGATATCCCGTTTTGAGGTCAGTATTTTAGCGGTTCAAGGTGCGAGGGGTATACCTCTCGCATCTACCCCTTGCCCTTTAACGCTGCCAATGCCGCGAACGGCCCTGCCGCGTTTTCATCCAGCAGTCCGACCGCCTTGCGCACCAGATCGGCGTTTGGCCCGGTGGCAAATGGGTCTATGGCCAGCGCCAGCGATTGCGCCACGGCCTCACCGAGTTCGAAGCGTTCGCCGCTGAACTCAATCTCGTCGCAATCTTCTTCGGTCAGCTCGATTTCGTCGTCAGTGGGCGCTTTGTCGCCAACGGCTGGGACGAAGCGCAGCGTCAGCGGCTCGTTAATCGTGACGGGCAGGTCGTCGGCGGAGATCGCGCAGCTTTGGATGATGGCGGCCTGCAGCCGGCCGTTCGCGCGAATGACCGGGCCATCGCGCAACAGGGTCAGCGTAGCAGACATTGGCCCGACCGAAACAATGCCGAATCGGCGGGCCAGCGCGAGGCATTCCTCCGGCGTGGCGGTCAGCACGATGGGCCTGTCGTCGATGTGGCGGATGTCGATGATCCGGCTGAATTCGCTATCGGGGGCAATCGGGGTCATCGCGGTATTTCTCCGGCCAGCACGGCGTCATCGGAAAGGGTGGCCAATTGTTCGGCCAGATGGCGGGCGATCGCGGCGACCACCGCCGGGTCTGCTCCGTCGATCAGGTTGACATTGCGAGCGATGGCGGCGGTCAACGCGGTGTCATCCGCATCGGCCAAAGCGGTGCGATAGGCGCCGAGGCGGCCGCCAACGACGCTCATCAAGCGGCCGATATGTTTGCCAACCACCATGTCGCCGACGCCCGATTCGCGCAATTGGCCGTCCATGTCGGTCACAAACAGCTCGGTCAGCAGGACCGACGGCGCTTTCAACGCCTCGACAGTCTCCATCCGCAACATCGCCAGCGACAGCACCAGCGTGATCGCGTCAAATCGCCCGCCGACCGTATCGGCGATGCCACCTTGGGCATACCACGGCTTTTCGCGGGCGATGGCGACAATGCGGTGCCACAGCGGTCGCACGCCGGCATGATCGTCGGCGCGACGGCCGAACACGCGGGTGAGCAGCGAGGGCTTTGTTTCAACAGGGACGGTCATGACATGGGCGCGCTGCGCGGGTCCTCTCGTTCAGCATCGATTAAATCGGTAGCCCGCAATCGCCAGATCGCAACGACCGTTGCGATGTTGGCCAAGGGGCCCTAAGGCATCGTCGGGTAAGCAATGACAGCGCGCTTGGCAATGCGTCGGTGCCGATCTCACGGTGCCGACTACCATGCCGGGCGGATTTTTTGGAGCGAATGGCGCGATGCGGGCAAATGCAGGCAAGCGGATCGGACTGGGCTTGGCGACGGCAATGGTGCTGTTGGCCGGTGGCTGCACGTCGATCCGCGATCATCGCGGTTTCCTGGTGGATCAGGCCTTGGTCGATTCGGTGTTGCCGGGCGTCGACAACAAGATGTCGGTCGAGCGGACGTTGGGCCGCCCGACGTTGGCTAGCCAGTTCGGCGATCCATCATGGTATTACATCGCCACGGATACACGGCAGGTGGCCTTTCGCACCCCGCGTGCGGTCAACCAGACCATATTGCGTGTGCGTTTCGACGCCAAGGGCAATGTCATCGCGGTGGATAAGGCGGGCGCCGAAAGGATTGCCCGTTTGACGCCGGATCACGATCTGACCCCAACCTTGGGTAAAAAGCGGTCGTTGCTGGAAGACCTGTTCGGCAATATCGGTACGGTTGGCGCCGGCGGTGGCGCTGCTGGCGGTGGTCAGGGCGGCGGCGGTCGGAGCCCGGGCGGCGGGCCGAACGGCAGTTAATCATCGGCCGATGGGGCGGTGGTCTGGATAATTGCCGGACGCCCCCCATATGTCGGGTATGGATAGCATCAAAGCTGGCCACGGGCTGATCCAGTGGCATGGCACAACCATAATCGGCGTAAAAAAGGGCGGTAAAACCGTCATTGCTGGGGATGGGCAGGTGTCGATGGGCAACACCGTGATGAAGCCCAACGCGCGCAAAGTGCGGCGTATCGGCACTCCGGCGGCCGATGGTTCCTGTGGTGTGATTGCGGGATTTGCCGGCGCAACCGCCGATGCCTTTACCCTGTTCGAGCGGCTGGAGCGCAAGCTGGAAGCGCTGGGTTCTAGCCGGGGCGGCGGGCAATTGCTGCGTGCGGCGGTCGAATTGGCCAAGGATTGGCGCACAGACAAATATCTGCGCAACCTCGAAGCCTTGATGATCGTGGCGGACGCCGACACCATGTTGGTGTTGACCGGCAACGGCGATGTGCTGGAACCAGAAAGCCAGAACGACACCACCATCACCGCGATCGGGTCCGGCGGTAATTATGCGCTGGCGGCCGGCCGGGCGCTGGCCGATTATGAAAGCGATGCCGAGGTGATCGCGCGCCGCGCCATGGCGGTGGCGGCCGACATCTGTGTCTTCACCAATGATCGCGTCACCGTCGAGACGATCGGCTGACCTGCAGGAAGAGATGCCATGAACGACAGTTTGACCCCCAAGGCGATCGTCGCGGCGCTGGACGAGCATATCGTTGGGCAGCAGGACGCCAAGCGCGCCGTCGCAGTGGCTTTGCGTAATCGCTGGCGGCGCCAACGCCTGTTGCCTGATCTCCGCGATGAGGTCAGCCCCAAAAACATCTTGCTGATCGGACCGACAGGCTGCGGCAAGACCGAGATCAGTCGTCGTCTGGCCCGTTTGGCCGATGCGCCATTTGTGAAGGTCGAGGCGACCAAATTCACCGAGGTCGGCTATGTCGGGCGCGATGTCGAACAGATAGGCCGCGATCTGGCCGAGGAATCGGTCCGGCTGGAAAAGGCGCGGCGGCGCGAGGCCGTGCGCGAGGCCGCCAGTCAGGCCGCAATGGAACGCTTGTTGAAAGCGCTGGTCGGCGGCAGCGCCAGCGAGGCCACGCGCGAGAGCTTTCGCGCCCGCCTGTCCGAAGGCGCCATGAACGAGGTCGAGGTCGAAATCGAGGTAGAGGACGCGCCCGCCGCGCCTATGGACATTCCGGGCATGGGCGGCGGCATCGGCATGATCAACCTGTCCGATATGATGAGCAAGGCCATGGGCCGGGGCGCCCCAAAGCGCCGCAAGATGCGCGTCGCCGATGCGTGGGATAAACTGGTCGAAGAAGAATCCGAAAAGCGGATGGATCAGGACGATGTTGCCCGCGTCGCGCTGGCCAATGCGGAAAGCAACGGCATCGTGTTCATCGACGAGATCGACAAGATCGCCGTATCCGATGTCCGCGGCGGGTCGGTCAGCCGTGAAGGCGTGCAGCGCGATTTGCTACCCTTGATCGAGGGCACAACGATCGCCACCAAATATGGGCCGATGAAGACCGACCACGTGTTGTTCATCGCATCGGGCGCATTTCATCTGGCCAAGCCGTCCGATTTGCTACCCGAATTACAGGGGCGATTGCCGATCCGTGTGGAATTGCAAGCGCTGAGCGAGGCGGATTTTGTACGGATATTATCCGAAACGCGCGCCAATCTGGTCGAGCAATATTGCGCTCTGTTGAACACCGAGCAGGTGACGCTCGATTTCACGCCCGAGGCGATTGGCGCGATCGCCCGTATCGCGGCGCAGGTGAACGAGAGCGTCGAGAATATCGGCGCACGGCGGTTACAGACGGTGATGGAAAAGCTGCTTGAAGAATTGAGCTTTGAGGCCGAGGACCGCCGAGGTGAGATGGTGCTGATCGACGAGGCCTATGTGACTGACAAGCTGGCCGCCTTGGCGCGCAATACCGACCTGTCCAAATTCATCCTGTGAGGGAATGCGAAGATGTCCATGCCGCCCGATGATCGCCCGACCTATCGCCTGTTGACTGGCAAGGATGACCGCGCCTTTTGTGAGCGCGTGTCCGAAGCTTTGGCGCAAGGGTGGCGGTTGTATGGGTCACCGGCGATGACCTATGACGCGGGCGGGGCATGTGTCAAAGTGGCGCAGGCGGTGATCTGGAAAGATGCGGAACACTGATATGTTGCGATGCAGTATGGCTGAGTTGCCAAAATAGCACAGTTATCCGGCAATGTCGCAGAAGTGTCACGCTCTGTGTTGTGCGCTGCGGAACGGGCTGATAGCAAAATGACATCGACATTATCTGGCCCATTACGAGGTTCGGAGGTGGAGATCGCAGGAAGGCACCCGATTTTCTAAAACTGAAAAGGGCTCCTTATGAAGATCAAGTTTCTGTGCGCCGCCGCTGCGGTTGCTACCGTTTTTGCCAGCACTGCCGCTTTTGCGGAAGACGCAGCACCCGCTGCTGCCGCTCCCACGCCGGATTTCACCGTCACCGGCAGCGCGGCTCTCGTTTCGCAGTATCGTTTCCGTGGCATCTCGCAGTCGGACAACAAGCCTGCATCGCAGGCTTCGTTCACCATCAGCCACGCTTCGGGCTTTTACCTGTCGACCTGGGGCTCGAGCGCCAGCGCCGGTAACAGCGCTGTGAACATCGGTGGCACCGAAATCGACGTCTACGGCGGCTACACCCACGCACTGGGCAAGTCGGGCCTGACCTTTGACGGCGGCGTTTATGGCTACCTCTATCCGGGCGCGACCGCTGGCAACTACTTTGAACTGTACGGTTCGTTGACCAAGGCTATCGGCCCGGTGTCGGTCAAGGGCGGCCTGAACTGGGCGCCTAAGCAGACCTATTTCACGGCTGCCAACACCGCCACGAAGTACAACATGTACAAGTACGCTGAACTGACCTTCGCCGTGCCAGCCACCGCGCTGACGCTGCATGGCCACCTCGGTCACAACGCTGGCGGGTTCAACTGGACCAAGGAATACATCGATTACACCGTCGGTGCTGGCTACAAGTGGAAGGCGCTGACCTTTGACGCATCGGTCGTGGGCACCAACGTGTCGCATAACGATGCGACCCTGTTGCCGGTGACCACCGCTGCTGAAACCTATCGCGCGACCAAGCCTGTTGTCGTGCTGTCGGTGACGGCTGGCTTCTAAGGCTGAGCTGGATTGAGGCCCCTTTCATCGGGGGCTGTCAGATGGGGCCGGGATACCTTTGGGTTTTCCGGCCCTTTTCTGTGCCGTTTATGGCTTGGGCATAGCCAGCAGCGCGAGCCCGGCCTCTGCGCAGCGTTGGTCGGTATCCTGGCTGGGGGCGCCCGCAACCGCAATCGCGCCGCCGGCAAACGGCAGGCCGCCGCCAAAACCGATTAACGCGGGGTCGTTTTTCAATTTTTCGGCCAGTTCGGGGTTCGTCGTGGCTTCGTCCCGCACAACCGCGCTTGGCTTGCCGTACCGCAGCGCGGTGGCCGCCTTGCGCACCGCGAATTGCCCGAACAGCGCCAGCGCGCCATCGCTGACTTGCACCAATCGTGGCAGCCCTGAACTATCGATGACCGCGACCGCGATTGGCGTGCCTTGGCACGCGGCGACGGCGGCACTTGCGGCCTGTTGAGAGGTGGCCAAGGAGGGCGCCG
>CAIOKP010000174.1 GCA_903858875.1 uncultured Sphingomonadales bacterium | reverse complement strand
TTCCCCGATGCGCCGGACTATACTTTCAACACCCTTTATGACGCGGTTTCATTCGTGGTGAACGGGAGCGCCGCATGATTATCGCCTCGATCGCCGATTTCCGTGAAGCGGCCCGCCGCCGCCTGCCGCGCTTCCTGTTCGAATATATGGACGGCGGGTCGTATGGCGAGGTAACGCTGCGCCGCAATAGCGAGGATCTGGCCAATATCGCGCTACGCCAGCGGGTGCTGCGTGATGTGTCGGACATCGACCTGTCGACCGAATTGTTTGGCACGCGGCAAAGCCTGCCGGTGGCGCTGGCGCCGGTGGGGCTTGCCGGCCTCAACGCGCGGCGCGGCGAATGTCAGGCGGTGCGCGCGGCGAACAAGGCAGGTGTGCCGTTTACCCTGTCCACCGTCTCGGCCTGCCCCCTGCCCGAAGTCGCGGCGGCCGCCAGCAAGCCGTTCTGGTTCCAGCTCTACATGATCAGCGACCGCGCCTTTATGAAGGACCTGTTGGCGCAGGCGGTCGAGGCGCAATGTTCGGCATTGGTGTTCACCGTCGACATGCCAGTGCCGGGCAGCCGGTATCGCGATTATCACACCGGCCTTGCCGGTACCGGCGGCGTAAAGGGCGCGGCATGGCGCGCGGCGCAAGCGATGGTCCGACCCAAATGGGCGTGGGACGTTGGCGTCATGGGCCGCCCGCACCACCTCGGCAATGTCGCGCCCGTGTTGCAGGGCAACACCGGGATCGAGGATTTCTTTGCATGGATGCGCAATAATTTCGACCCATCGATCACCTGGCGCGACCTCGATTTCATCCGCAGCGAATGGCAGGGGCCATTGATCATCAAGGGCATTCTCGACCCAGAGGACGCGCGGCAAGCCGCCGACCTTGGCGCCGATGGCATCGTCGTGTCGAACCATGGCGGGCGGCAATTGGACGGCGTGCTATCCTCCGCCCGCGCGCTGCCGCCGATTGCCGATGCGGTGGGTGACCGGCTGACCGTGCTGGCCGATGGTGGCGTGCGGTCGGGGCTGGATGTGGTGCGGCTGCTGGCGCTGGGGGCCAAGGGCGTGTTGTTGGGCCGGGCGTGGTCCTATGCGCTGGCGGCGCGCGGCGAGGCGGGCGTGACCCAGATGCTGGGCCTGATCGCGGCGGAAATGCGGGTGGCGATGGCCTTGACCGGCTGCACCAGGATTGACCAGATCGATCGAAGCATCCTTGCTGAATAGATAAATAAGAAAACAAACGGGAGATTCTGAATGGCCGCCAATCCGGCATTAGGCGTGGTGTTTCACTGGCTGGGCGGCTTTGCCTCGGCGAGTTTTTATGTGCCGTACAAGCGCATCCGACTGTGGTCGTGGGAAGTGTTCTGGTTGGCAGGCGGACTGTTCAGCTGGCTGCTGGCGCCTTGGCTGTTTGCCTCGCTGCGCACGCATGACTTGCTGGGTGTCTTGGCGGCGGCGCCGCGCGCGACGTTGCTGTGGTGCTGGTTCTGGGGCGCGATGTGGGGCTTTGGCGGGCTGACCTTTGGGCTGACGATGCGCTATCTCGGCCTGTCGCTGGGCATGGCGGTGGCGCTGGGGCTGACCACGGTGATCGGCACGATGGGCCCGCCGATTTTCCACGGCACCATCGGCCAGATCGCCGCGTCGACCAGCGGGCAGCTGACGCTGGCGGGAATTGCCGTCACGCTGATCGGCATTTTGGTGGTGGCTAAGGCGGGTCAGGCCAAATCGCGCGAATTGGCGGCGGATAATCACACGGGTATCGCCGAATTCAACCTCAAAAAGGGCTTGGCCATCGCGACGTTTTCGGGCGTGATGTCGGGCTGTTTCGCGTGGGGCCTCGATGCCGGGCAACCGATCCGCGACCTGACGTTAAAGGCCGGCACCGATCCGCTCAGCCAAGGACTTCCGGTGCTGTGCATCGTGCTGCTGGGTGGGTTGACCACCAATGCGCTGTGGTGCGCCTTTCTGATCGCCCGCAACCGCAGCTTGGGACAGTTTTTCGGCGCTTCGGCTGAACCCGCCAATCCCGAGCGCGTACCCTTGCTAACCAACTGGCTGCTGGCGGCGCTGGGCGGTACTTTGTGGTACTTCCAGTTCTTTTTCTACACGATGGGTGAAAGCCAGATGGGCCGCTACGGCTTTTCCAGCTGGACGCTGCACATGGCCAGCATCATCCTGTTCTCGACACTCTGGGGCTTTGCGCTCAGCGAATGGTTGGGTGCCAGTCGGCGGACCAAGGCGCTGGTGTGGGGCGGCATTGGCCTGTTGATTTTTGCCACGATAGTGATCGGCGGCGGCAATATGCTGGCGGTGGGCAAATGACCACTTATAGCTTTTGCGCGAAAATGACGGCATAGGAGCGTTTGACCGGCCCGGCGGGGCATCCTCGCCGGACCATCTGGGGACTGTCACAATCCATGCACGCGACCGAACGCGAAACGTTGATCCTCGAGGCGCTGGGGCCGACCGGCTTTGTGGCCTATCGCGATCTCGAGGCGTTACTGGACGCCTCGCCCGCCACCATCCGGCGCGACCTGTCGCGGCTGGAGGGGAAGGGCGCGATCCTGCGGGTGCATGGCGGGGCAAAGCTGATCCATGCGCCAACCGGCGATGTGGCCCCTGCGCGGGTGCAATTGCTGGGCACCCCGTTCGATGAAGCGATCACCCGCAACCTTGGCCCCAAACAGGCGATAGGCCGTATCGCGGCGACCCTGTGCGAGCCCAGCGAAGGCGTGATGATCGACGGCGGCACCACCACGTTGCAAATGTGTTCCCATCTGGCGGGCCTCGATCTGCAAGTGCTGACCAATTCGCTGCACATCGTCAATGCGCTGCTGCCGCAACCGGGCACGCGCATTCTGGTGCCATCGGGCAGCGTGTTTCGCGAACAGAACATCATCCTCGCCCCCGCTGGCGAGGAATCGATGCCACGTTTTCATGCGCCAAAGCTGTTCATGGGCGCCGCTGCCGTCGGACCACAGGGGGTGATGCAACAGGACGTCATCCTCGTCGCCGCCGAACGCCGGTTGATCGATCAGGCCGAGCAGGTCATCCTGTTGGTCGACAGTTCGAAATTCGTTTCGTCTTCTGGCGCGATTGTCTGCGGGCTGGACGAGGTCGATATCCTGATCACCGACCCGGGCATCGCCCCCGATCAGGCCGCCATGGTGCGCGAGGCCGGCGTGCGGTTGATCATCGCAAAATAGCTCAGCCCTTGGTGATCAGGGCCAGCATCCGCGCCTTGGTCCGGGCGAAATCGGGCAAATCGCTGACGGCGGCATCGGCGATCCGGGCGATACTGTCCGCACCATAGCAATGGGCCAGATCGATGACCTCTGGCGTCACCGGCCTGGCCAGGGCGAGCGAATAGAACGCTCGCACCTTGGGCGACGCAAGGTCGCTGGCGCTTTGGTCGATCACCATCGCCAGCCTGCCCGATTGCAATTCGACCACCGTGCCGATCGGATAGATCCCCATTGCATTGACAAAACTTTTCATGACTTCGGGATCGAACGCCCCGACATCCTGCGCCATTTTGTCCAGCACGACCGCCGGATCCAGCCCCCCTGCCCCATCGGCCAGCGTGTCATACGCATCACAGATCGCCGCCATGCGCCCAAACAGGCTAAGGTCCGCGCCCGGCTTGCGATGGGGGAAACCGGTGCCATCCATCCGTTCATGATGTTCCAGACACGCCACCGCGACCTCTGATGCCATCCGGCTATGCAGGATGAAGTCGTGGCCGAGGTGGACATGTTGCGCCCCGATATCTTGCGGTAATTGACGATGATCGCCGCCATAGTCAGCCAAATCGACCGGCAATTGACTGACCCCGGAATCCAGCAACATCCCCGCAAGGCCCGCCAGCCGCAATTGGTGCGGCGGCAGTTTCATCTCGCGCCCCAGCGAAATCATCAACGCGCTGACCGCCAAAGCATGGCGATAGATATATTCGGTATCGCGCTTGCACTGCATCAGCCCGTTAAAGGCATGGGGATTGCGCTGGATCGAGGCGAGGATGTCGTCGATCAACGGGGTGACAACCGCCGCTTCGATCGCCTTGCCGAGCCGCATTTCGAAAAAGACTTTCGACACGGCCTTGGCGCCATGATCGGCAACGCGCGCGGCGCGGCCAAATTCGCGAGTCACAGATGTGGCTGCGGTGGGCATGGTGGCGTTCCGACGCGATGCGGGCCCGGCATTTTCAGGTTGGGTCTGCCATGCCTTGCGCCGGCTTGCTTTGCTCGGCTGACGGGCGGGCGGCGGCACCGGCGCGTCTCGATCGGCCAGGGATCCCCCTTCAACATCACATCCCTTGGCGGTATCAATGATGATGCCGGGAATAGCGGCCCGGCGCAGCTTGTCCAACTTGACCACATCGTTCAGCAAAAAGCGCGCCCGCCAAAAGGGATGGCTCAGCCAACTCCCCTCGAGCTTGTGGATATACATGCCCATGATAACATCGCATGGATCGATCCGCTTGAGCATGTGGTTTCCGTGACATTGGGACAGATGGCGCCGCAATACCCCACACAGCCTAATATCCGGATTTCACCTGACATCGGTTTACACTTAATCCGGCGATCCAAAGCCGTAAGGCGGCACCCACCACGCCCTATTTCTGGGGCGTATCCCACGTTCCGCCCAACGCCTTGGCCAGCGCGATATAGGCTTGCAGCGTGTCGGCTTGCGCGCTCAACGCTTGTTGCTCGACCGCCAATCCCGCCGAACGCGCCTCCAGCCAGGCGAGGCGATCCTCCTCACCTGCATGATAGCGCCTTGCGGCAAACGCAGTCGCGGCGCTGCTGCGGGCCGAGGCGGCGGCGCGATCCGCCTGCACCGTGCGGGCCGCCGCCAACCGGTTGACCGCCGTCTCGCTATCGCCCAGCGCGCCCAGCACCGCCTTTTCATACTGTACAGCCGCCACATCGGCCCCGGCCTTGGCGGCATGGATTTGCGCCCGGATGCGGCCAAACGAGAAGATCGGCCAGCTAAAGCTTGGCCCCGCCTGAAACCGCGTGCTCGACGCAGCGGAAAAATCGCTCAGCGCGCGCGATTGTTGCCCCAACGCGCCCACCAGCGAAAACCGCGGATAGAGGTTTGCCGTCTCCACTCCGATATTCGCCGTCGCGGCGGCAAGGTCAGCATCAGCGATGCGAACATCGGCCCGGCGGCGCAACAGATCCGACCGGATCCCCGTCGCCAGTAGTGGCGGCGGCGCAGGCATCGGCGCGGGCGGATCAAGCTCGGCCACGAGCGCCTCTGGCGGGCGGCCAGTCAGCAGGCCCAGCCGATAGATCGCCGCACGGATGTCCGCCCTGATCCCGGCCACCCCGGCGCGCGTCGTGTCCGCGCGCTGCTGCGCTTGTGCAAGGTCGCTGGCCGACGCCTCGCCCGCCGCAAAACGTTGCGCCACCAACCCGGCCAGCGCGGCG
>CAIOKP010000173.1 GCA_903858875.1 uncultured Sphingomonadales bacterium | reverse complement strand
TATCGGCGTGGATTTCGGTCCATTCGATGCGGTTGGCGCGGGGCAGAGCCAGCGCGAAGATTTCACCGCCGCCGATCACCGCGATTTCCGCCGCCTCGCCCGCCATCGCCAGCGCGGCACCCAGATCATGCGCGACTTCGGCCCCCGGCGCGGTCCACGCCGGATCGCGGGTCAACACGATGTGCCGCCGGCCTGGCAACAGGCCGGGCAGCGATTCGAATGTCCGGCGGCCCATCACCATCGGCTTGCCCATGGTGGCGGCTTTGAAATGTTTGAGGTCGGCGGGGATGTGCCACGGCATGCCGCCATCCGCGCCAATCACGCCATTGGCCGTCACCGCCACGACAAGGACGATTTCGGCCATCGGATCAGCCCAGCGTCAGTCGGGTAACATGGCCCATCTTGCGTCCGGGACGCGCCGCTGCCTTGCCATACAGATGCAGGTGGTTGGCGGGGTCGGCCAGAATTGCCGGCCAGTCATGCGCTTCATCACCGATCAGATTGCGCATGACCGCGCCGCGCACCGCCAATGTGGTCAGGCCCAAAGGCAGGCCGCATATGGCGCGAATGTGGTTCTCGAACTGGCTGGTCAGCGCGCCCTCGATCGTCCAGTGGCCTGAATTGTGCACACGGGGCGCCATTTCGTTGCACACCGGGCCATCGTCGGTCGCGAAAAATTCCAGCGTCAGTACGCCGACATAGTCCAGCGCCTCTGCCACCTTTTGCGCCAAGGCGCGGGCGGCGGGGACTTGCGCCGCGACGCGCGGGTTGGCCGGGACGGTGGAGGTGTCGAGGATGCCGTTTTCGTGGACGTTTTCGGCCGAATCCCAGAAATGGACGTTGCCACCGGCACTGCGCGCCAGAATCACCGAAAATTCGCCAAAGAAGCGGACAAAGCCTTCGTAAATCAACGGCACCGCGGGCAGGTCGAGCGCATCGGCATCGGCCGGCGACATGATCCGCCACTGGCCCTTGCCATCATAGCCGTCGCGGCGGGTCTTCAGAATGCCGGGCGTACCGATTTCGGCCATCGCGCGGGTGAGGTCCGCCGCGCTATCGACCGCCATGAATGGCGCCGCGGTACCACCCAGCCGCTGAACAAAGGCTTTTTCGTTCAAACGGTCCTGCGCGGTTTCGAGCGCGCGGGGGTGGGGGAGCAACGGCACGTTGCCCAATGCCGCCAAAGGCGCCACCGGCACATTTTCAAACTCATAGGTCACCACGGCGCATTCGGCGGCAAAGCGCGCCATGGCCGCCGCATCATCCCACTCGGCGCAGGTGAAGCGGCTGCACACTTCGGCGGCGATCGAGTCGGGCTCGGGCGCATAGATATGCACCCGATAGCCCAGCCGCGCGGCGGCAAAGGCCATCATTCGCCCCAACTGGCCGCCGCCCAGAATGCCGATAGTTTCGCCCGGAGGTATCATTGCCGTGGAATCATGATGCGAGGACGACCCTTATTCAGGACGTTCTGCGACCGCATCGGTCTGGGCAGTGCGATAGGACTTCACGCGGGCGGCCAGTTCGGGGTCCCCAATGGCGAGGATCTTGGCGGCCAGCAGGCCAGCGTTGATCGCGCCCGGTTCACCAATCGCCAGAGTGCCGACGGGAACGCCCGCCGGCATCTGCACGATCGACAGCAGCGAATCTTGCCCCGACAGCGCCTTCGACTGAATGGGAACGCCCAGCACGGGCAGATGCGTCATCGACGCGACCATGCCCGGCAGATGCGCCGAACCGCCAGCGCCAGCGATAATCACCTTGAAGCCCTGATCAGCCGCCGTCTTGGCGAATTCGACCAGGCGGTCGGGCGTGCGATGCGCCGAAACGATCCGCACATCATGCATCACGCCCAGTTCGGTCAGCGTGTCGGCGGCTTTTTTCATGGTGTGCCAATCGGACTGGCTACCCATGACGATGGAAACGAGAGCTCCTGGACGGGTCATGATATCAACGCTCCGACAAATAATAACGGTCAAGCGCGACGAGGTTTTCATCGAGCTCATAAACGATCGGCTGGCCAGTGGGGATTTCGAGACCGGTAATATCGTCGTCCGAAATGCCCGACAGGTGCTTGACCAGCGCGCGTAGTGAATTGCCATGGGCCGCCACCAGCACTGTCTCGCCGGCCTTCAATTGCGGGACGATAGCACTTTCATAATAGGGCAGCACGCGGGCGATCGTGTCTTTCAGGCTTTCCGTCGACGGGATCGCGATGCCAGCATAGCGCGCATCTTGTGCCAGGTCGAATTCGCTACCCGATTCGAGCACGGGCGGCGGCGTATCAAAGCTGCGGCGCCAGACCTTTACCTGATCATCGCCATGGCGCGCCGCCGTTTCGGCCTTGTCCAGCCCGGTCAACCCGCCATAATGCCGCTCGTTCAAGCGCCAGTCCTTGGTTTCGGGCACCCACAGACGGCCCATCGCCTCCAACGCGAAATGCAGCGTGCGAATCGCGCGAGTCTGGAAAGAGGTGAAGGCCACCGTCGGGAACAGGCCCTTGTCCTTCAACAAGGTACCCGCTGCACGCGCTTCTGCCTCACCCTTTTTGGTCAGATCTACATCCCACCACCCGGTGAAACGGTTTTCGAGGTTCCACTGGCTCTGACCATGACGAACAAGAATGAGACGAGGCAAGGCTTTCGCTCTCCGCTAAAATTGCCGGTACGCCTTTGGCCCTAGCTTTTCACGACGCCTTTGGGAAGGGCGGCGCCGTCTGATTCGCCCGATTGCGGTGCGGTTTCATCCGGATATTCGGCGGCAGCGGGCGGGACAGCCCGCGACTGCGCCTTTCGTCGGTGCAAATTCTCGCGCAGCTTGGCGGCCAGGCGCTCTTCGCGGGTCATGGGCGGGGCCCTGCTGGGGGGCTGAGGGTGTCAATCATGCAGAGTATCTTTGCTTTGTCGGTCGCCTGGCACAGAAACATTCATACAGATCCCTCTAGATGCAGGGGCGCGCTTGACAAGTCGGATTTCGACGGCCAATAGCGCGCCTCCGCTGCGGCTCTGGTCCAGCGGCGATGACTGTGGGTTGGCTGCTGTAGCTCAGTGGTAGAGCGCATCCTTGGTAAGGCTGAGGTCGGGAGTTCAATCCTCCCCAGCAGCACCACAGATCATCCTTTCCGCCGGGCCGAGGGTATCTCGGCGCGGAAAATTCCGCTTCATTCGCGATAAGGAATCCCGTGAGGGCACGCTCACACGGTGTCGCGCCGCCGCGTTTGGCCTTATTTAGCGCCGCCGGCGGTGAAATCGAACCGAATGCGGACCCAGGCGTTGGGAATCGGCGCACCGTTGAGCATCGGTGGCCGGATCAGGAATTGCCAAGCGGCCTGTCGCAGGCCCCGCGCCAGCCCGGAACCCGGTGGCGATTCGTCAAGTTCCTGACAATCATCGACGTGATAATGGTCGGTCGTATGGCAAGCGATTAACGCCCACGACCCTGCTGGGCTGCCATGCGGGAAATATGGGCCCATTTCGGCATGGGTTGGCTCGCGATACCAGCGGGCGTTGTAGAGATGTGCGCCGCCAGGCCCTTCGCCCGGGCCATAGGCCGCCGATTTGGCCTCGCTGCTGTCATCATCATTGCTGTGTTTGGCCATGCGCGAGATATCGGCCGCCGCAAAATCGGCATGCGACAGGTGGATAAAGCTGCTGGTCGGCGTGGGGTCGGGCAATGTGTGTTGCGACAGCGTTTTGGGCGGCGATAGCGGCGGGCTGCCGTGACTGACCTGCACGGGTTGGTGCGATACGTGCGTTTTGGCCTTTGCCGTCTCGGATGAATTCGACAGATTGACCGACACCAGCCGCGATCCCGGCTGGTCCTTCAATTGTGGTCCGATGCCCAGGCTGATCAACGCGGCGACCATCAACAGAAAGATCGCCAGCGACAGAACCGCCGAGATCACCCGACTGCGCCAGCGCCGTTCGTCGGCAAAGGAATGAGGCAGGGAAATTGTATCGTGCCCTTCGGGTCGGTCAGGGTGTTCAGGCGTCAGGCATCACCAAACGCAATGCAAGACAGGGCGATCCGTGCCCCACCTGCAAATTTGAACATTTACCGGGGATGTACCGCAAGGGTCAATGCGGGGAAAAATGTCGTTTTTTCGCTACCCTGCATCGTGCGCTTGTAAAAAAGCGGCTGCGATTATCGTCATCAGGCAATGACGATGCAGGCCGGCCCAAGACCGCCCCTCGAAATGTTCCAGCCCGAGGTCCTTCCGCAACTGTTGGTGGCCGGCCGCGTTGGCCTGCCGAATTTTAAACAGGGTGGCGAACTGCTTCAACGATGTGTGGGCGGGTAGGTTGGACAGGTAATAGCGCGGCTCTCCCGTCGTCGGCTGTTCGCCGATCAGCCAAACTTCGGCGGGGGGCTCATCTCTGGGTCCGGCCATCATGACGCGCATCGCCGTGTATCTGGCCGATTTGCGACGATGGTCAGCGCCGCGCCATCCGATCGTTTGCCACACGGCCGCCGCCAACAGGCGGTGCGGATCGGCGGCGGACACGGGCGATGTCGGCCCATGCGATAGCGGCATGGCCAAGGTTATGCCATCTTCCGGACAATCGCCGGGTTTGGTTGGGATACAGATCGCCCAAGGTATGTCCCGCGCGTCAAGGCCACGACGCAGGCCAAGACTCAGGCCAAAACCGGCGTCGATCAAGACACCTTTCGATCGGACCCCTGCGGCGCGAACCCGGTCGATTTCGGACAGTGCGATGGCCACCTTGTCGCGATAGGGGCGGAAATTCTCGGGTACGCCGGCTTGGTCGAGGCGCTCGGGCTGGCTGGTCCAGCTTGCCGGCAGGTAAAGGCGCAGCGCCAATTGTATCTCTGTCACCCCGACCGCCAAACCCACGGATATCAGCGTTTGACAATTGACCCGCCGCCCCAACCCGGCCGCATATTGTGGAGCCACCCCAACCGAATGCGCCCCTTTTTTGGGCAGGGCCGCGTCGGCTATGACCAGCCAGGCGGAGCCATGAGCGCCTGTGAGACGGATGGCCTGCGCCAACAGCACGGCCTCCAGCGCGGCGGCATCCCACGCGGCGCTGGTCAAAAAGTGGTGCAATTGATCATAGCTGACCTTGCCTGCCCGCGCCGCCATGGGCTGCATGCTCTTGCGGTCGCCCGGCGCGATCAGTCCGGCCACATAGGCGGCAAACATGCGACCCCGGGTCTTGTGGCGTAACGACGCCGTAAAGGGCGCCAGCCAGCGATCGAGGTCCGCTGGCCAATCCTTGCCCGTCGGCGGCGCGCATGATGTGCCGCCGGACGATGGATGCGCCGTGCCGATCATTGCGAAAAAATATGCATCGCGGCGCGAACAGCGTTAAATAAAAACACAAAAAACACCGCGAAAATTAGGATAAATTCCAGAGCCATTTTTTCGAAAAAAAACAATCGTGATGCGCGCATGATCGCCTTGCACCGCAATAGGTTGTCACGGGAAATGCACCTTGTTTTATGGGCGAGAACGCGAAGCCTTCCCGATGGCGCATCTGCCATGCCAATTTCCTTCGGTTGCTCCTGCCGTTTGATGGGCGCCGCGCGCATATTTGTGGCGAACGCCACCTCTATCGCTCCGTGACCAAGGCAATCGGGCAACCGCGGGGCGAGCAGTTCAGCAGGGCAAGCTGGGTGTTCATCGAGACCTTCAAATCTTTCGTGGCTGGTCAATGGCCTGCGCGATCCGGCAGGTCCGGCCGGTGGGTTCGCTCCCACCTTTCAGCACCAGACCGTCAGGCCTCAGATGATCACCGACGGCGTTGATGTCGGCTTGGCTGTAGACCGTTTGCCAAATCGAGCGTGTGGTCGCGATATGCCACGCAGGCGCGAGATTCCCATGTCAACTATTGTAAAATCTTACGTATAACTGCTAGGCCAAACTGGTACTATTCGACTACCGCGCCACGTCGATCTAACGGGATAGACAATGAAAATAGCGATCCTTGATGATGACGCTGTTATGCTGGCCAGTGTGGCGCGATTGCTGCTGCAGGGTGGGCATGAATGCGACTGCTTTGATCGCGCGAATGCGTTACTTCTCGCACTGCGCCAGGTGAATTATGACATATTCGTTCTCGATTGGAATTTGCCCGACGTATCGGGGCTGACTGTGCTGGAATGGATCCGCAATCATATTGGTGCGACAGTGCCGGTACTGATGTTGACCAGTCGCGGATTGGAAGAGGATATTGTCGAAGGCCTGAACGCCGGCGCCGATGACTTTGTGACCAAGCCATTTCTGCCTGCGGTTCTGCAAGCGCGCGTGAGGGCGCTGGGACGACGGACGCAGACGACCCAATCGGAAGGTTCCTGTGAGAATCACGGCGCCTTTACGTTCGACCTGAGATTGCGGACAGTGCGCCGGGGTGACGAGGATCTGGTGCTCACCGCCAAGGAATATCAGCTCGCCCTGTTGTTGTTTCGCAATGTCGACCGCGCCATCTCGCGGCAACACGTGCTGGAGACGATCTGGGGATTGCGCGCGGATATTCCAACGCGGACTTTGGACAGCCATATCGCCCGATTACGATCAAAGCTCTCTCTGCGGCCAGAAAGCGGCTATCAGCTGATTTCAGTCTATGGATTTGGCTACAGGCTCGAGGAAGTGTCCAGAACCCTATGAAGCGTTACCGCCTGTTCCTTGCGACAATCGCCCTGTTTGGCCCGGCAAACGCCCGCGCCGACACCACGCCAGCGGTGACACCCGCGCCGGTCGCCTATGTGGTAAAGCGGGGGGAAACCCTGTTCCAACTGTGGCGCGGCTATTTCGCCGGCCCCACGGCGGTGCAACAGATCGCCCGACTCAACCACATCACCAACATGCGACAGATTTCCACCGGCAAGGTGCTGTATATTCCGCGCGCCCTGCTGCGCGACGAATTAAGCATCGGCAAGGTCGAGACATTCAGCGGGCCGGTGACGCTGCACATCGGCACCCAGACGAGCGCGGCCAAGGTCGGCGATACTTTTGCCGAAGGCGCCGAGATCGAGACCGGGCGCAATGCCTTTGTCGCGCTGCGGCTGGCCGATGGCAGCGTGCTGGCCTTGCCGTCGCAATCGAGCCTGCGCATCACCCGGCTGCGCAAGGTCAAGCTGAACGGCGCGTTGGAGCGCGAGATCACGTTGGGTGCGGGACGGGTGCGCACCAAGGTCACGCCGATGACCAATCCGGACAGCAATTTCCGCGTCGTCACCCCCATTGCCGTATCGGCAGTGCGCGGCACGGAATTCCGCGTGGACTATGAATCCACAGGCGCGTTTTCGGCAACGCAGGTCGATGAGGGCAAGGTCAAATTTGCCGACCATACCGACACCGGCGGGCTGGAATTGCCGCCCGGCTTTGGCGCGGCCAATGCAGCAGGCCACCCGACCGGCGTGATCAAGCTGCTGGCGCCGCCCAAACTGGATCAGCCGGACAAGGTGCAATCGGAGGCGGAGTTGCATTTCGCCATCAAGCCGTTTGCCGAGGCCACCCGCTATCATCTGCAAATCGCCAAGGATGCCGGCTTCCTCGAGGAAATCACCGAGGTCAGCGGTGCGGAGCCGAACTTCACCCTGCCCTCCTTGCCTGGCGACAGCTATTTCGTGCGGGTGTCGGCCTATGACCGCTTTGGTCTCGAAGGCAGCCCCGAGACCTATACGTTTGAACGGCGGCGCAATCTGGTCAAGGGCGCGGTCGATGCCAGCCCGCCAGGTGTCCGCCGCTTGCGCTTTCGTTGGGATGGCGCGGTCGATGGTACGCCGCAATACCGCTTTCAGCTGGCCAAAACCGGCGCCGCCGATGCGCCGCTCGTCGATGAGGCCGGCCTGTCGGCCAATGTCCTGTCGGTCAGCAATCTGCCGCCCGGCGATTATTCGTGGCGGGTGTGTTCGATGTTGATCGTCAAGGGCAAGGTCGTCGCGACATGGACCCCGGCGCAGAGCATCCACGTCGGCAAGTGATCGCCGCAAAGCGTCGCCCTGATCGATTGGCGGTGGAATGGTGGCTGGTCCTGTTGCTGGCCACCGGATTGGTGGTGGCCTGTGTCGCCACTGGTTTTACCGATCGCTTTGACCTGCTGCTCTATGATTTCGCCCAGCGGCAATTGCCGCAAACGCCACGACAGGACATCTTGCTGGTCACCGTCGATGACCGCAGTCTGGCCGAAATCGGGCCGTGGCCTTGGCCGCGCGCGACGCAGGCGCGGTTGTTGCAGGCTGTGGCGAAATCGCGCCCCCGGGCCGTGGCGCTGGATGTTCTGTTGTCGGAGCCCGGCGATGCCGCGGGCGATGCAGCGCTGGCTACCGCCATTCGTGGTGGGCCGCCGACCTATTTGCCGGTGCAATTCGTGGTGCCGGGGCGTGATGGCGCGGATTTCAACGTCCTTGAACCGCTGCCGCCGTTTCGTGCCGCGGCGACGGGGCTGGGGCATGTCAATTTGTCGCCCGATGCCGATGGGGTGATCCGCCGCGTCTATTTGGACTATGCGGCGGGCGGGCGGAATTGGCCGCACCTCGTCACATGGCTCAGCCATACCGGGCGCGGCGCCGAAAGCGCGCCCGCTGTGGCATCGCCCCTGCTCCGCGCGCAGCATCCGGTGATGATCGCCTATGCTGGCCCCCAAGGTAGCTTTCCCGCCATATCCGCCGCCAGCCTGATCCGGGGCGAGGTGCCGCCAGAGGCGCTGGCCGGCAAATGGGTGTTGGTGGGCGTAACCGCGACTGGCGTCGGCGACACCTATGCGACCCCGGTGAGTACCGATCACAGCCTGATGCCGGGGCTGGAGATTCAGGCCAATGTGCTGAATGCGCTGCTGACGAATCGGGGGATTACGCCGGTCGAAGGCGGGTTCCGCTATACCTTCATGCTGGCGCCGATCATGGCGATGCTGCTGGGGCTGCGTCGGTTGCGCCCGCGCCGGACGCTGTGGGTGCTGGTGGCGCTGCTGGGCGCGGTGCTGGGCGGGGCGGGGCTGTTGCTGGCCGGCGGGCACATGTGGATCGCGCCGGGCAGCGCGCTGTTCGGCCTGATCGCCATCTATCCGTTGTGGAGTTGGCGGCGGCTGGCAAGTTTGAGCGCCTATATCGCGACAGAGCTCGAAAAGCTGGAGGCGGAACATGATCCCCTCGAACGGGCGCGGCCCACTTTGGCGCAGGCGGATTTTGTCGAACGGCAGATTGGCCTGCTGCGCTCCGCCATCGACCGGGAACGCGATTTGCGCCGCTTTCTGATCGACCGCATCGCCCAGATGCCCGATGCCGTGGTTATTATCGACCCGGCGGGCAAGGTGGTGATCGCCAATGATGGCGCTGTGGCGCTGTGGCGCTCGCTGGGCGGGGACACTGCCCCCGCGATGATCGAGCCTTTGTTGGCGCGGTTGGGCACCGCGCCGATCGGCGGCGGGGGATCAACCGCATGGCAGGTCGACGCCGCCACCGCCGATGGGCGCAGCTTTACAGTGCAGTGCGAGCCACAGCGTGCCGCCGACGATGCGGTAATCGGCGCGGTCATCCGCGTCACCGAAACCACCGATGCGGTCCTGGCCCAACGCCAGCGCGAGGAAGTCCTGCAATTGCTCAGCCATGACATGCGCGCGCCGCAGGTTTCCATTCTGACGTTGCTGGACGGCGATACCACCGGCAGGCTGGCGGCCCCGGTGGCGCAACGTGTCCGCAATTATGCCGAGCGTACGCTAGGTCTGGCCGACGGCTTTGTGCAATTGGCCCGCGCGCAATCCTTGCGTTTTGAGCCGCAACCGGTGGACCTTGGCGATGTGATGCGAGAGGCGGCCGATGCGCTCTGGCCGCAAGCGGTGGCGCGCCATGTCACCATCCATTGCGATGTGCCCGACGAGGAAGTGCTGGTGATGGGCGATCGGTCGTTGTTGGCGCGGATGTTTGTCAATCTGATCGATAACGCGACCCGGTTTAGCGCGTCTGGGCAGGTGATTCGCGCGACGTTGGTGGCATCGCACAACACGTGCTCAGCGATCATCGCGGACGATGGCGCTGGCATCGCACCCGAACCCCTGGCGCGCTTGTTCGAACGCTTCACGAGCAGCGCGCAGGGGGTGGGCGGTGTTGGCCTGGGTCTGGCCTTCGTTCACGCCACGGTGCTTCGCCACGGCGGGCGGATCGATTGTGCCAGCGAACTGGGCTGTGGCACGCGCTTTACGCTAAGGTTCCCAATGGTGCGCGACCCGGCCTAGGGCGCCTTTTGCGCCATGCCGGAACAAAATTCGGCAGCGCGACTCGCCGGCGTTGATCGCTTGGCGCGATAGGCCGCGTCGATCCGCAGGTCATAGACACGGGCCCCATCGCTCAACCGGTCAACGGTCAACGCATAGACGATACGGTCGCCATGCGGCGTCTTGCTGGGCTTGGCCGCTTGCGGCGGGGTCTCGGCCCGAGGCCCGATCAGGACGGTGCTTTTTGTCGGGCGGATCGCCACGGCATATTGCGCGACATAGCCTGCCTTGTCGGCGGTATGCATGTCCTGGCTTTCCAGACAGGCCGCGACCTGGTGTTGGCCCAACCAAGGCTCGCCCGCGGCATTTTCAACCAAGGTGACACGCGCGTCCGGCCCACGGGGCAGGGCGCCGATAGCGGTAATTTTAGGCGGCTGTTGCGTGGCGCAGCCAGCGATGGCGCCGGCAAGGCCAACGACCACCACCCCGCGCAGGGCACGAGCCAGAATTTGCAACCGGGGCACCATCATTTCCAAATTTCCTGCTGTCATCCGCATAGCGATGATTGTCAGGTGTCATGGATGGATGTGTCCGCACACGCAATTGGATTTTGCGGACGAAGGTAGTCCGGGCCGCTGCCAAGTGGCGACCCCCTAGGGGGTGTTTAGATACATGCAAATGGTGCCCAGGAGAGGACTCGAACCTCCACGCCCTTGCGAGCGCCAGCACCTGAAGCTGGTGCGTCTACCAATTCCGCCACCTGGGCACTTGATTTAGCATCGGGGCATTTCACCGCTCCGCGCCGGGTAGGAGCGGGCCTCTAATCTGGGTGGTCACAGCTGTCAACGCAAAAAGCGGCAGTGGGGCGAGATGCCCTTGTGGCCCCGTTGCACAAGCGCGCCGAGGGGCGCATGAATTGAACAATTCCTTGCGGAAGCAAACAAAAGGACGACCACAATGTCTCTGACCTATCGCGACAGGGCGTTGGAAGGCCAAACGATCGTACTGATCGGTGGCGGCGGCTTTGTGGGCCGCCATGTGGCACAAGCCGCGCTGCGTGCCGGGGCGAAGGTCCGAATTGCCTGTCGCAACCCTGAAAAGGCCTGGGCGATGCAAACGCTCGGCGATCTGGGGTGCATGGATTTCGTCCGCGTTGATGTGACAAAACCCGATACCGTTGTTCGTGCAGTGGCGGATGCCGATGCGGTGGTGAACTTGGTGGGCGCGTTCGCGGGCAATCTTGATGCAGTGCAGGGGGTTGGCGTGGGGGCCTTGGCCGCCGCGGCGCGGGCAGCGGGCGCCCGTGCCTTTGTTCATGTTTCCGCGATTGGCGCCGATGCGGCGTCCCGGGTGCCCTATGCCCGGACTAAGGCGGAGGGCGAGGCCGCAGTACTGGCCGCCTTTCCCACGGCTAGCGTGTTGCGCCCGTCGGTTATCTTTGGTCCCGACGACAATTTCATCAATATGTTTGGGCAGATGATGGCAAATTTGCCGTTCCTGCCGGTATTTGTACCCGCAGGGCGGCTGCAGCCAGTCTTTGTCGATGATGTGGCGGCCGGGGTCGTCGCCGCGCTGGTCGATCCGCGCGGGGCTGGCGGCAGGACGTTTGAACTGGGCGGGCCAGAGGTGTTGACCATGCTCGATCTCAACCAGCGGATCGCCACGGCGATCGGGCGTGGCACGCGGTTGATCCCGATGCCCGATGGTCTTGCGGCGTTGTTTGCAGCGGTGCCAGGGACGCCGATCTCGATGGATCAAATCCAACTGTTGCAGGCTGGCAATGTCGCCAATGCCGCGCTGCCGGGTCTTGCCGATCTGGGGGTTGCGGCGCGGCCGCTGGCGCTATTTCTCGACCGGTGGATGGCGCGCTATCGCGAACATGGGCGATTCGGCGCGCGGCGCTGACCGGCCGGGCGCTGAACGGTTAGGCGTTGACGTCGGCGTAATGGCTGGGCGGTTGAATCACTTCCATCCGCTCGGCCAACAGGGGGCGGAAACTGGGGCGGCTCTTGAACACGGAATACCAAGACTTGGCCTGTTCATGCCCGTTCCAGTCGAGTCCGCCGAGATAATCGGCGACGGAAATCTGCGCGGCGGCGGCCAGATCGGCCAGGCTCATCGTCGCGCCGCCCAGCCACGGGCGGTTATCGACCAGATAGTCGATGTAATAGAGGTGCTCATGCGCCAACCGCATCGTCTCGCGCAGCACGCGCGAATCGGGCGATTGCCGCAGGATGAGGCGCTTTTTCATTCGCTCATTCAGCAGCGGGCCGGTGACATCGGCGAAAAAGTTTTCGTCAAACAGTGCGACCAACCGACGGATTTCCGCCCTTGCGCTGGCGGTGCCGATGATCAGCGGCGCGCGGTCGACGGTTTCCTCGATATATTCGCAGATCGCCCGGCTGTCGGCCAAGGTCAGCCCTTTATCGGGGTCGTGCAGCACCGGCGTTCGCCCAGCCGGATTCATCGCCAGAAATTCGTCGCGCATATCCCAAGGATTTTCGCGCCAAAGTTCATAGCCGATGCCCTTTTCCCCCATCACAAGGCGAACCTTGCGGCTGAAAGGGCATAGGGGGAATTGGTAAAGCTGCCACATAGTGTTCCCCATGCCCAAGCGCGAGCCCCGCGTCCACCCGCTGACGCCCGAATGTCTCCCCTTGGGGGTGGAAAACTTATGCTACTGCGCCGCCGTCATGCGCCGCCATCGTGCGCTAACGTCACGCTATCCTCGCGCGCCAGCACCCATAGCGACAGGCCCGCGGCGCGCGCGCGCGCCACCGCCATCGCGGTCGGCAGCGAGATCGTGACCAGGGTCGTCGCCCCCGCCTTCACCGCCTTTTCAACGATTTCATAGCTGCACCGCGCAGTGGACAGGATAAAACCACCGTCCATGGCCTCCCCCGCCCGCGCCATCGCGCCGATCAGCTTGTCCATCGCATTATGCCGCCCCACATCCTCGCGCAGACAGGTGATGGTGCCCGCCGCATCGGCAAAACCGGCGGCATGGGCGGCGCCCGTCGCCGCGCCAAGCGCCTGAGCGCCACGCAATGCGGCCAGTGCGGTAAAGATCGCAGATGGGGTGATTCGCTGATGCACCGCGACAGGCGGCAGCGGGCGGGCGATAGTCTCAAGGTTTTCGATGCCGCACAGGCCGCAGCTCGATTCGGCGACACGCGCCCGGACCCGCTCGCCCAATCGCGCGGCGTCGAGCCCGGCCAGCGTGGCGCGGATGATCCAGCCAGCGTCGACCTCGGCGATAGCGATGTCGATCACTTGGGCGGCGGTGGTGATCAGCCCTTCGGACAGGGCAAAGCCGGTGGTGAAATCGGTAAGGTCCACCGGCGTCGCCATCATCACCGCATAGGCAAGGCCGTTGAATTCCAGCGCGACCGGCCATTCCGGCACCCAGACGCGGCGCGATGGGGTGCGGGTGCCGTCGCGCCCGAACACGTCCCCGCCGCCGGGCGGCAGCGGGGGGATAGCTTCAGGCGCGGCGGCCATAGGCGGTCAGGGCATCCGGTGTAGCGCGCACAGCTTGTTGCCGTCGGGATCGCGCAGATAGGCCAGATAGAGGTTCATTGCGGGGCGCAGGCCCGGCGCATCTTCGCAGGCCGTACCGCCATGGGCGAGGCCCGCGGCATGCCACGCGTCGATCTGTTCCGGGCTGTCGATGCCAAAGCCAATGGTGCCGCCATTGGCCGCGCAGGCTGGCTCACCGTTAATCGGCACGCCGACGATAAAGGCGGCACCCTTGTGCATATAGACCAGGCGGCCCTTGGCGGTATCGAGCATGCCTTCGGGGCCGTCGACCGCAGCGAACAGAGCGTCGTAAAAGGTCTTGGCACGATTGAGATCGTGGGTGCCGACAAAGATATGGCTGAACATGGCTTAGCCTCTCGTTAGGGGGGGTTAGAGCTTGGGCAGGGTTACGCCGCGCTGGCCCATATATTTGCCCGCACGGTCGGCATAGCTGATCTCGCACGGCTCGTTGCCCTGAAGGAACAGGAATTGGCACGCGCCTTCATTGGCGTAGATTTTGGCGGGCAACGGCGTGGTGTTCGAAAACTCCAACGTCACGTGTCCTTCCCAGCCGGGTTCCAGCGGGGTGACATTCACGATGATGCCGCAACGCGCATAGGTCGATTTGCCGAGGCAGATCACCAGCACATCGCGTGGCACCCGGAAATATTCGACCGTGCGCGCCAGCGCAAAGGAATTGGGCGGGATGACGCAGACGTCGGTCTTGCGGTCGACAAAGCTGTTGGCGTCGAAATTCTTGGGGTCCACCACGGCAGAATCGACGTTGGTGAAAATCTTGAATTCGTCCGCCACCCGGGCGTCATAGCCATAGGACGACAGGCCATACGAAATGCAATCGCCGCGTTGCTGGCGTTCGACGAAGGGTTCGATCATCGCGTGGTCGCGTGCGGCGGACCGGATCCATTTATCGGAAAGAATAGACATGGTTGTTTCATGGCCGATGGTTGGCCGGTCGGCAAGAGGCTGGATGGGCAAGGGGAATATTCGGCCGGGCCATCACCGCCGGGCCATCACCGCCGGGTGTCAGATCCGCGCGCCCGGCCGCAGCGCCCATCGCGTCAGCCAATCCGACCCCGCCCGTGCCAGCGCGATGGCCACCAGCGCCACGGCCAGCCCCATCACCATGTCCGAAAGGTAATGCGTGCCTTCGACCGGGGTGGATAGCAACATCGCGACATTCATTGGAACGAGCACCCGGCGCAGGCGCAGATCCGACCACGCGGTGGCGATAAAGATCGTCGCCGATGCGGTGTGGAAACTGGGGGCGCAAACGAGGCCGCGCAGGGATCCCAGGTGGATCGCGTCGACCGTATGGGCGCGCAGGGCGGGGATCAACGCACCCTGATACAAGCCATTGGTCGGCATATAGGGGATAGGCCCATGCCAGAGATATTCCAGCGCGCCCTTGGCCGGGAATAGCGGGAACAGCGCCAACGTAAACACCGCCGCCAGCCAGAATGTCAGCAGGAACCGGCGCGCTTGCGCTCGTTGCCCGGTCCATGCCAGCCAGCCAACGACCACCCAAGGCGACACATAAATCGTGCCATAGGCCGCCGCGCCAAGATATTGCAGCACCGGGTGGCGTACAACCATTGTATACCAACTGAGCCAATCGAAATGAAGGCACCCATCCAGTCGCGCCAGCATCGGATCGACAAAGCCGGTGGTCTCGCCCGCCGCTTCATAGCTCGCAACACCGCCCAGCGTGCAGATGGCGATCAGCAACAGGCCGTGTTCGCCAAAGTCCCGGCACCGGCTTTGCCACAAGGTGGCCGCATCGCGTGCCCATACCCGCAACCCGGCCAAAAGCGCGCACATCGCCACCAATGCCGGAAAGCCCCAGTCATGTGCCGAAATCGCCAGCCGGTTATGGATCATCAGCCCCAACACCACCGCGCCGCTGGCCGACACGGCCAACGTCAACCAGCGCGTCGGGATCAGCGCCTGGGGCTCGAACAGCCGGTGGGTGGTGTCATTCGGCTCCATGTCGAGCCCAATGGACTGATAGTTCATTCTACGCGTGTTCTCTTCTATCCGGCCCCCGCGATGCCGGGGTGCCATATTTCGCTGGCCTTGGTGTCCGCACCATCCCATCCGGATCTCCCAATCCAGGCGCTGAATCAGCGACCGGGAATGGCGCGAAAGACTGACCAGATGCCTCTTTGTTGCGATGTTAGAGAAAGTGCAAGGGGGCGGGGGCAATTGAAATTGTCGCAGGGGTCGCGGCGACCACATCGCCATCGGCCTGAATCGGCATATCGGCGGCGCCAGACACGGTGATCAACCGTCCCGACACCCGCACCCACCGGTTGTCGCCCAACGCCGGGCTGATCACCGCGCTGATCGCGAGCCGCAGCATGTCACGCCGTCGGGCGCGGGGCATCAACAGGATGCGAAAATGGTCATCGACCAGCCGCGCCGCCGGATCGATCACCCAAGGTCCGGCATAATACCGGCCATTGCAGACAAACAAGGCCTCGCCAGTATGGCGCACACCGTCGATCTCCGCCTCGAACGGGCGGCGCGGCCATTTCCACAACAGGCCCAGCAATGCCACGCCATAGGCCAATTGCCCGATGTGCCGTTTCAGCCGGGTGGAAACGCGTGCCACCACTTCGGCATCCGGCCCAACCGATGCACAACACAAAAAGGCGTCGTCACCGATCGTGCCGTAATAATGTGGCATGGCCGCGCTGCGTTCGTGCAACAGGCGGGTAAAGCGGGCCGGTTCGTCCGGATAGCGGGCCTCGCGCGCGATCAGGTTGATCGTGCCGGCGGGATAGACGCAATACGTGGCGCGGTCGGCATTGGCGCTGTTTTCGCTGATGACAGTGCGCGCAGTGCCATCGCCGCCAAAGGCACAGACGACATCGACCGGATCGCCCGGCCCATCAAAGCGGAAATCGCGGCTGCTTTCACAACGGACACGGTGGCCGGCCGCCTCCATCGCTTCGCGCAACCGGGCCAACGCGCGGGGGCGGAACCGTCCCGATGCCGGGTTAAACGCCAGCACAACGCGCAGCGCCCGGCGAGCAGATGTTGGCAGGGCGGTACGGTCAGGCATCAGCGGGGCGTGATTCTTGCGATCTTGGAACAAGGCTCGCCCCCTAGACGGCGCGAGCCTGCGCGTCCAGTACGGCGGCCACCGCGCACAATTCGCGCTTGCCCCACGCGGGGGTGCGTGACAGGGGCGCCGGTACAGCCCCCATCCGATCATGGAGAGAGCGATGCAGCGTATCGAACCCTTTGCCGACGTGGATGAAGACACCATCGACCCCGCCGTCAAGGCCGCCGCCGCCATGCGCAGCACCTGGGTCAGCGCGGGCGTCAACACGACGCTGTCCATCCTGCAGGTTGTGGTTGGGGCGATGTCCGGGTCGTCGGGCCTGATTGCCGATGGCGTCCATTCGCTGTCCGATCTCGTGGCCGATTTCCTTGTGCTATTCGTGTCCGCCCATTCCAAGGCGGAGGCCGATGAGCGCCACCCCTATGGCCACCACCGGTTTGAAACCGCCGCCTCGCTGGCCTTGGGCCTGTTGTTGGCGGCGGTCGGCATCGGCATGTTGTGGAGCGCGGTGCTCAAGATCCAGCACCTTGGCGCCATCCCCAAGGTCGAGATGACCGCGCTCTATGTTGCCATCGCCGCGTTGATCGCCAAGGAAACGCTGTTTCGCTACATGCTGGCCGTTGCCAAGCGGGTGAAGTCGGGGATGCTGGTCGCCAATGCGTGGCATGCGCGGTCGGATGCGGCGTCGTCGCTGGTGGTGGGCTGTGGCATTGTTGGCAATCTGGCGGGATACCCGTTCCTTGATCCGGTCGCGGCGTTGATCGTTGGCATTATGGTCGCGCGGATGGGCTGGCAATTCGGCTGGGAGGCGTTGCACGATTTGATGGACCAATCGGCCGATGATGATGAAGTCGCCGCGATTCGTGCAACCATTCTGGCGACCCCCGGTGTGCGCGGGTGCCATAATTTGCGCACGCGCAAGATGGGCGATATGCTGACGGTGGATGTCCATCTCGACATTGATGCCCATATCACGGTCGAGGCGGGACATGTGATCGTGCAGGCGGTTGAGGATCAGGTTGGCGCTCGCCATCGTGTGATCGGCATGATGACCCATGCCGATCCGTGGCACCCGGCGGCGTAACGCGGGCTAACCAGATGCGCGCAGCGGCGCGCTTTGGGCGGGTGTGGCGCGGTCGATCCAGTCGTCGACTTCGCGGGCCAGTCTTTGCAGGAAGCCGGCGTAATAATGGCTGACATCGGGCATGTCGGCGGCTTGGGCAAAGCCGGTGAGGTCGAACAGTTCGACGCCGGGATGGCCACCGGCGATCTGGCGCCAGATGGCGTTGAACAGCGCCGTGCGTTCGCGGGTATGGCCCATATGCGGGCGATAATGCCCGTCGGGCGAATCCTCTGGCGGCAGGATGACCAGCATTTCGCCCCCGTCTGCGGACACCCGTTCGCACAGCAATTGGACGCAGCCGGCAAACAGGCCGCCATCTTCGATCAGGTCGACCAGATCGGGCCAGCGCGGGTTTGAATAATCGACCCCGGCGCCATAGATCAATCGCGGTGGAAAATGCGGCGGCGCGACGCCTTCCTTTTCCACCGCGCCGGGTATCATGTGGCGCAGCGCAAACAGGCGCGGGGCATTGTCGAAATCCAGCCGCGCGCGATGCCGGCTGAAATGGGCAATGCCGCCGGATTGGCAATCGAACATCACGCGGATGTCATGGTGCCCCATCGCCTCCGGCTTGAGCATGGTGATCAGCCGCGTGCGGATCGCCGGATCATGGAAACTGGCATCGGTGATCCAGTCGGCAGGGGTCAAATCGACCCGCCCGGCAATCGGTGAAAAATCGCAAGCCGGCTGCTTTTCACGAATTTTCGCCACGGCATAGCGTTCCACGCCCATGTGCATGATCCGGCAGGAGAAAGTGAAATGGATCAGCCGTTTCGTGCCCCGGTCGACCATCATAAAGCCGACCAGACCATACTCACCATAGCTGTCCCACGCGAAAATCGACCAACTGTCATGGCGCACCACATCAATGATCGCCGCGGCCAATTCCGCCGGATCGACGCGCGATGCGGTGTAGTTGAGCTGGTTCGACCGGTTGATCAATTCGGCAATACGCGGCGCAAAATCGAGATTGTCCATCAGGAACGGCGCGGCCGCATGGATGCCACAGCCGCGCAAAAACGCGTCGTCAGAGCCAGTGCTGGCGGCGCGGTCGCGGGCCTTGGTCTGCAACTGGCGATATTCGGCGACGCGACTGCGGGCGGTGACGGGTTGCGAGGCCAAGATGTCGGCCAATCGTGCATCGACGTCGGGCATCGTCGCGTCCAGCGTCTGGAGGTCAGGCATCAGCGCCAGCGCCCCGGCCAGATTATGCCGATTATCGTCGATGAACAGCACATTGGTTGCCCGCAATTGCATGTCGTCAATGATCTGGCGGATCGCTTCGGGCTTTGGTGTAAAGGCGATGCGGGGAAAGACGAATTCGTCCCACAGGTCAAAGGCGCGCAATTGTGCCTCGGCGGCGGCGGCATCGTTTTTTGAACAGATCGCGTTGACGACTCCGCGCGCGTTCAGCGCCCGGATCAGATCCGCGCGGGCGGGATGGATCTCAACCACATCGCCGTCGGCCAAAGTGCCGCGCCACAGCGTATCGTCGAGATCCCAGATGACCAGTTTGACCTGTGCCGTCATCGCGTGTCTCATTTTACCAGATAGCGGAAGAAGCGGCGGTGGGCGGCCACCGTATCGCGCAAATGTTCGGGCACCTCGGCCATGGCGATGCGCCGTATCGCCGGTGTCCGATGGGATGGAGACAGCGAGGCCAGCAGGGTCAGGATCGCCCGGCGCTTTGTTGGCGTCACACCGCGATGGAGGGCAAAGGTGTTGACGAAATAGACATCGCCGACGTCCGCCATCACCACGCCTGCGCCGCGTTCCTGTTGCAACGCGGTCAGTTCGGCGTCGGAAAAACGGCGCAGGTCGTAGAATGCGCGCAAGCTCGACGTTCCGGGGATCAGCGCGGTCGGTCCGTCCTCCATCGTGGCGATGTTTTCCAGCGGCACGAAAATGCGGACGAAGTTCAACGGTTCGGAACTGTCGCGATGCCAGTTCTGGTTTTGGTAATTGCCGAAACCGGGGTTGCTGATCCACGACCAGGCCCAGCTGATGGCGGCGGCCGGCCCCAGCACTTCGCGGCAAAATCCGATGATGTCCGGATTGGTGCAGATCGCCAGCAGGCTCGGGCTGCGCAGCAGTTTCTGTGGGTCCATGTACAGCATCGGGTGATCGGCGGCGTCGCGGGCGTCGGGCGCGCCATGCCAGTGCCAGCCGGGGATATAGGGGTCATTATAGGTCTGCGGCGCGAACAGTTCGGCGCGCATGGCGCCGACGAGGTCCGGCGACAGGATGCCGCGCTCCGCATGATAATCCTTGGTGCGATATTTGATCGCGCGCTCTGTTTCGGCCGGGGGCGGGGCGAAGGGTTGCAGCAGGCGACGTTCGATTTGTCCGGCGCGTTCGATCCACGCGGGGTCGTTGGAACGTTTGCGGATACGGTTGATATAGGTATGCGCGTAATTGAGCCGCGCCAGATAGGCCAGCCGATCCATCGCCCGGTTCGGGCGGTGGCCTGTTGCCACCTGTTCGCTCCATGTCGGAACGCCGGCCTCCGGTTGAAAATCGAGGCCGACCAACGTTTGTGTTTGGGACATGCCCATCCTCCCGCCGCGACCCGATGGCCGCAAGATGGGGTTAAGGATGAAGGGCTGTGGCAAATATCTGGTTGGGCCCTATCCCCGGATATGCCCGTATTAGCCGAATCGTCAGCCGAAATGCATCTGGTCGTATTCCGACGCCGGCATCGGTTTGGACACCAGATAGCCCTGGAAGTTGTTGCAGCCACAGGCGGCAAGACGGTCGCGTTGATGTTCGGTCTCTACCCCTTCGGCCACGATATCCAGTTTCAGTGCCCGACCCAGCTTGACGATCGCATCGACCAGACCTTCGGCCTCGTCATTGGCTTCGAGGTTATGGACAAAGCTGCGGTCGATCTTGATCTTGTCGACGGCAAAACGTTTCAGCGAATTCAGGCCCGAATAGCCGGTGCCAAAATCGTCGAGCGCGATGGAAAAGCCTTCCTGCTTCAACATGATGATATTGTCGCGGGTGGTGCCATCATCGCCCAGCAAGGCGGTTTCGGTGATCTCGATCTCATACCGTGACGGGTCCGCGCGGAATTCCGCCACCAGCCGGGTGAGCATCGCCATGAACATCGGTGATCGCAATTGCAGCGCGGACACGTTGATGGCCACGCGCATGTTGATCCATGTCGCGGTTTCTTCAAACACCTTGCGAAAGATATATTCGCCCAGATCAAGGATCAGCCCGCTTTCCTCGCACAAGGGCACAAAGATCGAGGGCGAGATCGGCCCCTTTTCCGGATGGGTCCAGCGCACCAGCGCTTCCATCGCACCGACATGGCCGCGGGTGTCCATCTGTGACTGATACACCATGTCCAACCCATTGTTGGCCAGCGCCAGCCGCAAGTCGGTTTCAAGCGCACGGCGCATCCGCAACGCCGCATCCATATCGGGCTCAAAGAAGGTGGTGCGATTGCGCCCCGCATCCTTTGACCCGTACAGCGCGAGATCGGCTTGGCGTAGCGCTTCGGCGGGTTCTATTTCGGGGTTGTTGACGATGGTGACGCCGATCGACACGCCGACCTCGACCGCGCCGGCCTCCAGCTCAAACGGCGTTTCGAACAGTTTTAGCACGCGTTCGGCCAGATGCGACGCCCCGGCCGCGGTGGTGTCGGGTTGCAGGATGACGAATTCATCGCCGCCCAACCGGGCCACGGTGTCCGAATCGCGGCACAGGTCGGTCAACCGCTTGGCCACCTGTTGAATCAATTCATCGCCAGCGTGATGGCCCAACAGATCGTTCACTTCCTTGAACCGGTCGAGGTCGAGGCAATGCACGGCGGTTTCGCCATAATAGCGCCGCGACATCGCCAGCATTTGCCGTAACCGGTCGAACATCATCGCGCGGTTGGGCAGGCTGGTTAGCATGTCGTGAAAGGCGAGATGGCGTGCACGCGCTTCGCTGGCGATCAGGTCGCTGGCGATCGTGCTGCTTTGGCGCATGAAATACAGGGCGGCGAGGCCGAACAGCGATAGGAAAAACATCAGGATCGCCGGCAACCGCGCTCGCAAGTCACGCACCGGATCGGACGGCGTCCACGCCATCATCGCCACGGTTTGCCCGCGATAATCGGTCAGCGGGATGCCGACGGCGGATTTTGGCACAACCGCGCCGGGAACCGCGCGCAGATTGGTCAGATGGTGGTGGTCGGCAAATTGGCGGGTCAATCCCGGGTCCATCGGAATGGTGGCTTCGATCATCAAGCCGGTGTTGGTCCTGGCACCAGCACCCAGCGGCGCGGTGAGCACCAGTGCGACGCTGTCATCGGTCAATTCAGTGCGCGGGGCAGGCGTTACCCCGGCGGCCAAGGTGCGCAGCGTTATCCCATTGGCCCCGGTCATTGTGCGCAGGGGGGCGGCAATCGTCTGGTTGATCCATCGTCCATCGCCCCGGGCGAAATGCCCGGCTGCGTCGCTCTGATGCGCCAAGCTGCGCAGCGCCTCGCCATATTGGTCGACGGTGCGTTGCCAACTATTGGTCACGACCGCCTTTTCATAGGCGCGGGCGCTCGAATCCATCTGCGACAACAGATAAAAGCAGGTCGTGACTAACATGATCAACGCCCCCAGCAAGAGCAGGGCAATGGGACGGAACAGGCCAGCGCGGCGCTGATCCTGAGCGGTAACGCTGGTCGGTTCCATAGGTCTACTCCGCGCGCCGGGCGGCCACGACCACACGACGGCCGGGCCCACAGGGGGTTAGGGCACGCTGGACGACGGGGATGGTCCGCAGTTTTCTCATTACCTGTGAAAATAGCGCCGCGAGCCTTGCAGAAGACTTCGAACGGTTACCGCGTCTTTAACCTAAGTATTCGCCGCGAAAATTTATCCCACGCGCCGCTAGGTAAAGCCTTTGTCCAAAAACCGCATGGCCAATCCGGTCAGTAATGCGGCGCCACGTGGCATGACCGTTTCATCGATCATCATGCGCGGCGAATGGATACCGCAACATTGGGCCCAGTCGTCGCCCTCGGGCGCCATACCGAGGAAAAACATCGCGCCGGGACAGCGTTCGAGCACATAGGCGAAATCTTCGGCGCCCATGATCGGTGCGGGCAACCGGTGGAACACCTCTGGCCCGAACAGGTCCTGCGTCACGCGGGCGCCAAAATCGACGGCTGGCGGGTTGCACAGCGTGACCGGAAAGCCCGGTGTGATCGTGACGCTGGCGCTCAATCCATGGGCGGCGGCGATCCCCTGCGCCAATTGGGTCAGTGCGTGACGCAATTTTTCGCGGTTGGCGGGGGACAGCGATCGCATCGTGCCCTTCATGTTCGCGCTGTCAGGGATGACATTGTGGGTGGTGCCGGCGGTGATCTTGGCAATGGTCACAACCACGGGATCATGCGCGTTGAACTGGCGCGTGACCATCGTCTGGATCGCGGTCACAATCTCGCAAGCGACGGGCACGGGGTCGGCGGCATCATGCGGCATGCTGGCGTGGCCGCCGGCGCCGGTGACCACGATGTCGATCTGATCCGCCGATGCGAGCAGCGCGCCTGCGCGCCCCGCCACTTGGCCATGTGGCGCGTTGGGCATGACATGCAGCGCAAAGGCGGCATCGGGCCACACCCCCGTTCCCCCATCGATCAAGCCATCGTCGATCATGAACCTTGCGCCGTGGTGGCCTTCCTCACCGGGTTGGAACATCAACACTACATCGCCGGCCAACCGATCCGCCCGCCCCGCCAACAAGCGCGCCGCGCCCACCAGCATTGCGGTATGCGCATCATGGCCGCAGGCGTGCATGGCGCCCGGCACTTTGCTGGCATAGGGCAAGCCGGTCTGTTCTGGCATCGGCAATGCGTCCATGTCGCCGCGCAGCAACACGGTGCGCCTCAGCCCTTGCGATGCCCCGCGCCCGCGCAACAGGCCGACAAGGCCCGTCGTCGATGGCCCCTCGCGCCAGTCAATCGGCAGGTCGGCCAGCGCCGCGCGCACCTTGTCGCGCGTGGCGGGTGTCATCAACCCCAGTTCCGGTTCAGCATGGATCGCCCGGCGCAATGCGACCAGCGTATCGCCAAGCGCGGTTGCGTCATCAAGCAGCGTTGCGGCGGTCATCCCTGTCTTCTCCATTACGGATTGTTCCATATAAAAGTTGGCCGTTGTCGATGCTTTTCGATCGCGACCCGCTTTTCCCCAGCTTTCTTGGCCTGCGCCGGGGGTTAAGGCAGCTTTGCCAGTCTATCGCGCATTTACGTCCTGCAACAAGAGTATTACCGCAGGAATGGCGGGGGCTTGATGGCCGAAAACCCGCGAAACTGTGTTGAAAATGGAGAGGACGTCGCTTGTCGCTGCCCGCGGCTTGTGGCTAATCCCCACAGCAGATTGCATGGAATTGGTTAAATGTCGTTTCCGTTGATTGCCCCCTCGATACTGTCCGCCGATTTTGCCCGGCTTGGTGAAGAAGTGCGCGCGATTGACGTCGCCGGTGCGGATTGGGTCCATGTCGATGTGATGGACGGCCATTTCGTGCCGAACATCACGATCGGCCCCGCCGTCGTCAAGGCGTTGCGCCCGCACACAAAAAAGATCTTCGATGTGCATCTGATGATCAGCCCGGTTGACCCGTTTCTGGCCGATTTCGCGGCGGCGGGCGCCGACATCATCACGTTTCATCCCGAGGCTGGGCCGCATGCCCACCGTACGGTGCAGGCCATCCACGCGCTGGGGTGCAAGGCGGGCGTGTCGCTCAATCCGGCGACACCGGCCAAGATGCTGGATTACCTGATCGACGATATCGACCTCGTTTTGGTGATGAGCGTCAATCCCGGTTTCGGCGGGCAAAAGTTCATCACCAGCCAGCTGCGCAAGATCGAGGCGATCCGCAAGATGATCGACAAGACCGGGCGCGATATCCGGTTGGAAGTGGACGGGGGCATCGACACCACGACGGCCCCCCTGTGTGTCAGCGCCGGTGCGGACGTGTTGGTTGCGGGTACGGCGACATTCCGTGGCGGGGCGGAGCAATATGCCGCAAACATCGCTGCGCTCAAGGGGGTTGGCTAGGCCATGATCGAGGTCGACTCGGCTGTTCCGAACACGGCCCACCAGATGGGCCAGGGCAAGCAACAGGCGATTCCGTTGACCGCGAACGGCGTTCGCGCCGGTGAGGATGTCACAGTGGACCATGCCACAATAAAGCCCGCCGACATCATGGCGACGGAACCCATGGCCAGTGATGACCGCGTCAGCCAAGTGGTCGAGCCGGGTCGCGCCCTGGCGTTGGCCGATTTTGGGGCGCCGTCGCTGGGGACGGGCGAGCGGATGATGCGGCTGGCCTATCGCTTGGGTGTGCCTGGCCAAATGTTGACCGCGCCATTCCGCAAGCCAGCCAAGCCCAAATTGCTCGCCACGGTGACCAACCCGTTGGCCGGGGACAAAGTCGCGGGCACCGCGTTGCGGGCTGGGCATTTTCTGATCCATGGGCTGAAAATTCCGATCGCGCAGGTGGATTTTGGCGGTGCGGGCCGGCTTGCCCCGCCGGTCGACCGGATGGTCCACGGCTTTCACTGGCTGGCCGATCTGGATGCCAGCGCCCCGCGCGAACAGGTCGCCCCGGTGGCCGAACGCATTTTGATGGGGTGGTTGCAGGTCAATGCACGCCCGCCGGCCCGCGCGGGTAAGGGGGCGGCGTGGACAATCGCCAATGCCGGGTCGCGATTGCTCGGCTGGCTGGTGCATGCACCGCTGTTGATGTCGGGCCCGGACAAGGGGTTGCGGACCCAGACGCTGGACGCGATGGGCGAGACGGCGCGGTGGTTGGACAAGCAGGTGCCGCGCGGCGAGGATACGCTGGCGCAGGTCGCCGGGTGGTGCGCGATTGTCGCGGCGGGACTATTGTTGCCCGACGGCCGCCCGCGCCGCCTGTATGGCGAGGCGGGCCTGATTTCGGCGCTGGGCGAATTGCTGGGCGATGATGGCGGTTTGATGTCACGCAGCCCGCTGGGCCAGATGGAGGCGATCAGCCTGCTGGTGCAGTTGAACGCTTGCTATCGTGCGACGCGGCGTGATCCGCCGCCGGCGCTCGAATCGATCCTGTCGTTGATGGTGCCGCCCTTGCTGGCGTTGACCCATGGCGATGGCTCGCTCGGTTGTTGGCAAGGCGGGTGGGCGGTCTCGGCGGCCGATGTTTCCGCGCTCGTCGCGGCCAGTGGCGTGCGGACACGCCCGCTGCGCGATGTCCGGCAATGGGGGTACCAACGCGTGATGGCCGCCAAGAGCGTGCTGCAATTTGATGCCGCCCCCCCGCCGTTGGCGAAACATGCGCGCAACGGTTGCGCCTCGACGCTGGCATTTGAATTTAGCCATGAGGGGCAGCGGGTGATCGTCAATTGCGGCGGCGGCGCGGCGGCGGGCGGCCTGATGCCGGTGCGGCTGGAACAGGGCTTGCGGGCCACGGCGGCGCATTCGTCGCTGGTGCTGGACGATGTGAATTCGACGGCGGTGTTGATCAATGGCGGACTGGGCACCGGCGTGGCGGAGGTCGAGATCGACCGCCGCACTATCGAGGGCGACCGCAGCACGGCGGGCGGCAAGGCATGGGGCGCGACTCGGCTGGAGGCGAGCCATGACGGCTATGCCGCGCGCTATGGTTTGGTGCATCGCCGCATCCTGATCCTGCGCGACGATGGCACCGAACTGCGCGGCGAAGATCTGCTCGTGCCGGCTAGCCGCAAGGGCAAGCGCGGCATGGTCAGCTTTGCCATCCGTTTCCACCTCGGCCCGGGCATCGAAGTGGGGCGGTCCGAAGATGGGCAGGGCATCGGCATGGCGTTGCCCGATGGCAGTTATTGGCAGTTCCGTAGCGGCAGTGGTGAAGTGACCGTCGAGGAATCGATCTGGGCCGATGGGCAAGGTCGTCCAGTGCCGGTGCATCAGTTGGTGATACAGGGCATGGTATCGCGCGGCGGTGGCAATTTCGCTTGGGTTTTGAAGAAGATGGGGTGAATGCAGGGGGCGATGTGTCGCCCCCTCGCGCTATGGTTGATCGCCCCTCGACTTTGCCATTACCGGGGGCGTGGGGGCAATGGCGTCCGCGTCTTTCCCTCCTAAAATCCCACACCACCCTTCCCAAAACGCCCAAAATCCGTATGGGAAGCGCCAAATGGCCATCCGGCCACACCCCATTCGCGCTAGCTGAAGAGAGATTCCAGCCATGACCGATATCGTCACGATCCGTCGCGCCCTGCTTTCCGTTTCCGACAAGACCGGCTTGGTCGATCTGGGTAAAGCCTTGGCGGCAAAGGGTGTGGAGCTGGTTTCGACCGGCGGCACGGCCAAGGCGCTGCGCGAGGCGGGCTTGGCGGTGAAGGACATCAGCGAGCTGACCGGTTTTCCCGAAATGATGGATGGCCGGGTCAAGACTTTGCACCCCAAGGTGCATGGCGGCCTGTTGGCAGTGCGCGACAATGCCGAGCATGTGGCGTCGATGAACGAGCATGAGATCGGCGCGATCGATCTGGTGGTGGTGAACCTCTATCCGTTCGTCCAGACCGTCGCCAAGGGTGGCACGCGCGACGAAGTCATCGAGAATATCGACATCGGTGGCCCGTCGATGGTGCGTTCGGCGGCCAAGAATCACGAATTCGTCGCCATTGTGACCGATCCGGCCGATTACGCCGCCGTGGCCTCTGGTGAAACCACGCTGGCGCAGCGCCGGACATTTGCCGCCAAGGCCTATGCGCTCACCGCCGGCTATGACGCCGCCATCAGCCAGTGGTTCGCGACTGTCGATCAGGGCCACACTTTTGCGCCGACGCGCGTAATGGGCACGACCTTGGTGACCGAGTTGCGTTATGGCGAAAATCCGCATCAAAAGGCGGCGCTGTACCTGCCCAATGGCCCGCATATTCAGGGCATTGCCGGCGCGCAACAGATTCAGGGCAAGGAACTGTCCTACAACAATTACAACGACGCCGATGCCGCGCTCGAACTGGTCGCAGAATTCCGCGATGGTCCGCCGACCGTGGTGATCGTCAAGCATGCCAACCCTTGCGGCGTGGCCACCGGCGCCACGCTGGTCGAGGCGTATGAGGCGGCGTTGAAGTGCGATTCGGTGTCGGCCTTTGGCGGCATTATCGCGGTGAACCGCCCGCTGGACGGCCCAACGGCCGAGGCGATCAGCGGCATCTTTACCGAAGTCGTCTGCGCCCCTGATGCCGATGATGCGGCCCGCGCGGTGTTTGCCAAGAAGAAGAACCTGCGTCTGTTGCTGACCGGCGCCTTGCCCGACCCCAAGCGTGGTGGCCTGACCACGAAGATCATCGCAGGTGGCGTCTTGGTGCAGACGCGCGACAATGGTTCGATTACGCGCGATGACTTGAAGGTCGTGACCACGCGTCAGCCGACCGCACAGGAACTGGAAGATGCGCTGTTTGCCTGGACCGTGGCGAAGCACGTGAAGTCCAACGCCATCGTCTATGCCAAGAATGGCGTGACGGCAGGCATTGGCGCGGGCCAAATGAACCGCCGCGATTCGAGCCGCATCGCCGCTGCCAAGGCCGCAGAGGCTGCGCAAACGCATGGCTTTGCCGCGCCCCACACCATGGGCAGCGCCGTGGCGTCGGATGCGTTCTTCCCCTTCGCCGATGGCCTGCTGGCCGCAGCGGAGGCGGGCGCGACCATGGTGATCCAGCCGGGCGGTTCGATGCGCGATGACGAGGTGATCGCCGCCGCCAACGCGGCGAACCTTGCGATGGTGTTCACCGGGATGCGCCACTTCCGCCATTGATAGCGGGCGGCGGTGGGGGCGCAGCGCCCCCGCCGCCCCAACGCCTTTCGTCGCAGGCCAACCTCGGTTGGTCGCCTCGTGGTCTGTGCGCAGATGTCCGTTCACTGGACATAAATCTCGCAAGCCCCATCTGGTATGCGTAGTGTTCCCCACCCCCGTTCGGGATGTTGTTTGCGCATGGGCTTGTTCAAGGCGGATCTGTTCCGCTCCTTTGCTATCGGTTTTGCGCTGGGGGGCATTATCCTCTCGCTGGTGCTGGGTTGTGGCCTGTTGACGGGCGAGGGCAGCGTTGTCCCCGCCGCGACCGCCGCGCCGGTCCCGGGCAAGTAAGCCGGTGGCGGTGACCCGGGCCGCCTTGTTGTTCCCCTTGGCGCTGTTGGCGGCATGTCAAAATTCCGCGACGGCCGCGTCGGCAGAGACGACGGTCGATGCGCCCGTGGCCATTGCCGCGGCGCATGAACCGACGGGCGCAAAACAGGCGATCTTTGCTGGCGGCTGCTTTTGGGGTGTCGAGGCGGTGTTTTCCCATGTCAAAGGCGTGACCAGCGCGGTCAATGGCTATCATGGCGGCAATTCCGGCACGGCGATGTATGACATGGTGTCGACCGGGGGGACTGGCCATGCCGAAGCGGTGCGGGTGACCTATGACCCGGCCGTGGTGCGCTATGACCAATTGTTGCGCATATTCTTTTCCGTCGTGATCGACCCGACCGAGCGGGATCGCCAAGGCCCAGATGTCGGCCCGCAATATCGCAGCGCACTGGTGCCGATGAATGAAGAACAGCGGCGGGTGGCCGCCGCCTATCTGACGCAATTGGCGGCATCGGGCCTATGGCACCAAAAGATCGCGACCAGGATCGAGCCGTATCGCACGTTCTATGCGGCCGAGAAGTATCATCAGGACTTTATGGCGCGCCATCCGACGCACCCCTACATCGCCTATTGGGATGCGCCCAAGGTCGCCGCGTTACAGCGCCAGTTCCCCACACTCTACAAGCCCGATTTCACCCGCAACTGATCCCGGCTATAGGGTGGGGATGCGTGTGCACCATCATCATGAATTATCGGGCGTCGGGCTGGTTCAGGCGGCGCGCGATGCGTTGGAGACCGCGGGCGAGCAATGGACCGAGATGCGCGGCGACGTGTTCGCGGCTCTGGCCAAACAGGCGCGCCCCACCAGCGCTTATGACATTGCCGAGGCTGTATCGCGGGCCCGCGACAAGCGCGTGGCGGCCAACAGCGTCTATCGCATTCTCGACCTGTTCGTGCGCACCAACCTGGCGCGCCGGGTCGAAAGCGCCAACGCCTATATCGCCAACCCGCATCCGGGATGCCGGCACGATTGCATTTTCCTGATTTGTGACGGGTGTGGCCGCGCGGTGCATATCGACGACGACCGCCTGACCGGCGCCTTGGTCGCGGCGGCGCGGGGGGCGGGCTTTGCCGATGTGCGCCCTGTGGTGGAATTGCGCGGCATGTGCGCGGAATGTAGCTGAGGTCACATTACCCAGCGCCATACCCCGGCATAGACATGCGCCGCATGGATATGGCCATAGGTCGCCGCCAGCCAGACCAGCACTGCCACCGCCCACAGCGTTGGCCTGATCCCACCCAACGCGGCGATTTGCGGCCAATAATGGGTCCTTGCCGACCAGTCGACCCATGATGTGCCCAAGGTTGCCGCCTTTTTGCGGTCCTGCAAACGCGCGCCGACCAGCGCCAGCGCGATCATCGCCGCCATCAGCACCAGCACGCGCGGGGTCGGCGCCACGATCACATGCGCCATGGCCCAGATCGCGATGCCCCACATCATCGGGTGCCGCGTGACGGCAAACACACCACTGGCGCGCGCGGCGGTGATCTTTGCATCCGACATCTGTGGCAGCGCCGGATTGCCATGCAGCGAGCCGAGCAACAGCGTCAGGCCAATCAGCGTCAGCCCGCTGGCGATCCCCCACGGCACCGTGCCAGTACCATCCCATAGCGGCATCGCCCCCGGCCCGACCGCGCGAAAGGCCCAGATCGTCCAGCCCAGCGTCGCAAAGCTGACCACCGTATAGGCGCCCATGAAGCCCTGTTCGCCCAATATCCGGACCAGCGGCGCACGCAACGGGTGGGACAGCACAAAATGACTGCCGATAAAGGCCACCGCGCCCGCGATCAGGAACAGAAAGGCGTGATCCATATTCATTCCTTCAAAAACGCAGGATCAGGTGACCCCGTGCATTAACCGCCGCAACGGCCGCGCCAGCACCAGCAGAATCACCCCGACGATCATCGCCGCTATGCCGATCCGGGTGAATACCGAAACATAGGTATCGAGGCTGAGCTTCAGATTGGTAACTTGGCCTGCGACGGTGTTCACCGTGGCGATTTGCGCGACCATGCCCGCGACATATTCACCCATCGCCATCGACAGGAACCACACGCCCATCATCAAGCCGACGATGCGGGCGATCGACAGCTTGGTAATCATCGACAGGCCGACCGGCGAGATGCACAATTCCGCCACCGAATGGATGACATACAGGCCCACGATCCAGCCCAGCCCCACCTGGGCATCCGGCCCGGCAAACCGCGCGCCCAGCACCAGCAGCAGGAACCCCGCGCCCACGCCGATCAGCCCAAGGCTGAATTTCACCGGAATCGACGGCTCGATATTGCGCCGCGCCATCCACGCCCATAGCGCCCCCATTACCGGCGCCAGCGTGACAATCGAGATCGAATTGAAATTCTGCACTTGCGGCGCCGACAGGGTGAATAGGCCAAACACGGAACGGTCGGTATTGCGGTCGGCAAACAGGGTGAGCGAGGACCCGGCCTGTTCGAACAAGCTCCAGAACACGGTGTTGAAGGTGATCAGCACCATCGCGGCCAGCATCATCTGGAACTCGACCCGGCTGCCGTTGCGCCACGACCAGATCAGGATTGCCGGCACACCCAGCGCAAAAGCGCCGGTCAACAGCTTGCCCATCATCGGCAGCGAGGTGAGATAGCCGATGATCCCGCTGCCCGGCGCAGGCTCTGTCGCGTGCATCAGATTGGAAAACAGCACGAAGAACAGCGGGATCGACAGGATCGTCGCGGCATAGATCAACAGTGCGCGGTCGGACTTGCCATCGGCCAGCGCGCTGGCCGGCGTCTCGCCAAAGCCGGCCAACCGCCCGCCATCAAACGTGACCAGCACCCAGCTGACCAGCATCATCGCGCCCGCCGCGCTGAAACCCGCCCACCAGCCGACCAGATCGGCCAGAATCGGACAAGCAATCTGGCCGATGATCGAGCCCAGATTGATGCCCATGTAAAAGATGGTGAACCCGGCATCGCGCCGCTTGTCCCCTTGCGCATAGAGCGCGCCGACCATCGTCGAGATGTTCGGTTTGAAAAATCCATTGCCCACTGCGATGGTCGACAATGCCAGCAACAACACCGCGATCATCGTCGGGCTCTTGTCGCTGCCCTCGTTCAGCGCGCCTTTGGGCAATTGTCGGGCGACATGGCCATCGGCGGCAATCAGGTCGATGCTGCCATCCTCGCGCCCCTTGATGACCAAAGGTTGGCCGTGGTCGATCACGACGCGTTGTTCGTCGGCGGCGCTGGTCGGGCGATCGCGGAAATGGGTGATGGTGATGTCGTGGCGCGTACCGTCAAATTCAGCCCAGGCCTGCGATGGCTGACCACCGAACGCCAGCGTGAAATAGCCCGCCGCCATTAACAGCGAGCCAAACCGCACCGACCGCTTGGACCCCAGATATTGGTCCGCCACCAGCCCGCCAATCAGCGGCGTCAGGTACACCAGCGCGGTATAACCGCCATAGATCCCCGCGGACGCATGATCGCCCAGCACGAAATGCTTGGTGAGATACAGCATCAGCAAGGCGCGCATGCCGTAGAAGCCAAACCGCTCCCACATCTCGATAGTGAACAGGCGCGACAGGGGGCGGGGGTGACCGAACCAGCTGGCGGTGGCGTTTGCAGAAGAAGATTGCGTCATGGCGCACACGTTAGCGTGGCCTTGGCGGAAGAAAAGCAGACATTTGCGCTGGGCGGTGGTTGCTGGGCGATAACGCACCGCTTGCGGGTTTTCGCAGACTTGTCCGCTGCGCTGTATTATGGCACTGAGGCACCATGCCTAACGCCACCCGCCCTGTGTATTTAAAGCTGCGCGACATGATTGCCGCAGCGATCATCGATGGCACCTATCCCGATGGCGCGATGTTGCCGTCGGTACGCAATCTGGCGACCGAACAGGGGGCCAATCCTCTGACGGTGGCCAAGGCCTATCAACAATTCCAACTCGACGGCTTGGTCGAGGTGCAGCGCGGCGTCGGCATGATCGTGGCCAAGGGTGCGACAGCACGGTTGCTGACAACAGAAAAACGACAGTTTCTTGAAAAAGAATGGCCCGCCGTCCGCGAAAAAATCTGCCGGTTGGGCATCACCACCGATGAACTGTTGGATGGTGCCGCAATGCTTGTTCGATCCTAGTAATTCCCCTAATGTCAGCGCCTTGCTGACGCCTTGTAGAGCGGCATTGCACAAGTCGTTGCGCTCCGATAGAATAAGCACCTTACCGGAGCGTTAGATTTCTGGGCTAATTGGTACATGTAGGGTCGGGCGAACAAATCCGTCCTTAAAAGGTGTTGGCATGATCAGATCTGAATTGCTGCAGGCGCTAGCCAAGGCTAACCCCGAATTACGAGCCGATGATGTGGAACGCATCGTTGACGTGTTTTTCGATGAAATCGCCCAACGCTTGGCCGAAGGTGGTCGTGTGGAATTGCGTGGCTTTGGCGCGTTTTCGACTCGCGACCGCGATCCGCGCAAGGGGCGCAATCCGCGTACGGGCGATGCGGTCGATGTGCCGGGCAAGCGCGTGCCTTTCTTCAAGCCGGGCAAAGAGATGCGCGCGCGCCTCAACGTCTAAACGACGGACGTCTGTATTATCGGCGTTCGCCTGCTTGCCGTTTTTTCGGCGATCTGTCAGAGACATCGCTTCGCGCTGATGCGGACGTGGTGGAATGGTAGACACGAGGGACTTAAAATCCCTTGAGCTTGCTCGTGCGGGTTCGAGTCCCGCCGTCCGTACCAGCGCTTGATCCCTCCTGCCCGATCGGGTCACACAGGCGGATATTCCGGGGCGCGCATGTGAACGAACAGGGATTTCAGGCACCACCCATCGTCACGACACCGGGCGAAAACCCGCCTGATGTGTCGATCATCATGCCATGCCTGAACGAGATTCAGAGCTTGCCGCATTGCATCGCCAATGCCCGCGCCGCGCTGGACCAGGTGGGTGCGGCCTATGGCCTGACCGGCGAAATCATCATTGCCGACAATGGATCGACCGATGGCAGTCAGGCCTATGCAACGGCCCATGGCGCGCGAGTCGTACAGGTGGCGCGGCGGGGTTATGGCGCGGCGCTGATCGGCGGTTGCGAGGGGGCCTGGGGGCGCTATCTGTTGATGGGCGACGCCGACGGGTCGTATGATTTCACCGATGGTGTGGCGATGATCGGCCGGTTGGTCGATGGGGCAGACCTGTGCATGGGGTCGCGCTTTGCCGGCGGGATTGCCCGGGGCGCCATGCCATGGAAGAACCGCTACATCGGCAATCCGCTGCTGACCGGCATGCTCAACCTGTTTTTCCGCAGCGGCATAGATGATGCGCATTGCGGCATCCGCGCCATTACCAAGCGCGCCTTTACCGAATGCGGTCTGACCTCCACCGGCATGGAATTTGCCAGCGAGATGGTCGTCAAGGCGAGCCTGCGCGGTCTGAAAATCGAACAGGCGCCCGCAACATTGTCGCCAGACCTGCGCGACCGGGCACCGCATTTGCGGCCGTGGCGCGATGGGTGGCGGCACTTGCGCTATTTGTTGATGCTGTCGCCGACATGGGTGTTTGGCGTGCCGGCGGTGCTGGCGATGCTGATCGCGCTAGGCCTGATGAGCGCGGCGGCGATGTATGATCTGGGCTGGCTGACCGGCGCGCCGGTGATTGGCGCCGGGTGGACGGTGGTCGCCGGTTTTATGCTGACGGTCGGGCATTTTGCGGCGATTATGGCGATGGCGACGCATTTTTATGGCGTGCGTTGTGGCTATCGCACGTTGCGGGGGTGGTTCGACCGGTTGTCGCCGGTGCTGACGCTGGAACATGCCTTGGTGGCGGGGCTGGGGATGATGCTCTTTTCGGCGGTGTCGCTGGTGGTGATCGCGGCGAAATGGCGTGCTGGCGGGTTCCTGCCGCTGCCGTCGGTATTGCCGCTGGTGAGCGCGGTGGCGCTGGGTGCGGTGGGCGTGCAAACGGCGCTGGGCGGGTTTTTGTTGGCAATTATCGCCGGGCATGACGCGGCCTTTGTGCCATCGGAGGAGGACGGCCAATGATCCCTGCCACCGATAGCCGCCGGGTTGCGCCGCGGATGTGGCATACCGATTGGCTGCAACTGGCGCCGCTCGCGCGGTTGTTGCGCGAACAGGCTGCGGCGCAGGTTCGTCCCGGTGGCGTGATCGTGGATCTGGGCTGTGGCGACATGCCCTATGCCGGGATGATGCGCGGGCTGGGGCTGGATTACCGCCCCGCCGATATTGACGCCGACGCGGTGGCCAAGGGCAAATTGCCGATTGGCGCCGATGGCCGCGTGCCGTTGTCCGATGGCGCGGCCGACGCTGTCCTGTCGGCGCAGGTGCTGGAACATGTTCCCGATCTCGACAGCTATTGCGCCGAAATCCGCCGATTGTTGCGGCCGGGTGGCACGCTGTTGCTGTCCACCCATGGCAGCTGGTTTTACCATCCCCATCCCGAGGATCACCGCCGCTGGACCCGCACGGGCCTCGCGCTTGACCTCGAAACGCGGGGGTTTCAGGTCGAGGCGCTGTTTCCGATCTGTGGCCCGCTGGCGACGACGACGATGATCCGGCTGACCGCTTTTGCCTTTGTGCTAAAGCGGATTGCGTGGATTGGCCCGGCGATTGCCGCCGCCCTGTCAGTGGTGATGAATGCCCGCGCGGTGGTGGAGGATGCGGTGACGCCACGCCAGATGCGCGAGGATAATGCCTGCGTCTATCTCGTCCGCGCGCGGGTGGTGGATCGCACGGCGCTGTGATCTGGCGCACGGGCCTTGCCTATGGTTTCGTGGCGGGCACCTGCCTTGCGTTGCATAATGCGGTGATGATTGGCGTCGATTGGGCGGCGCACGGGCGGTTGAGCGCGCTTGGCGTATCGGCGCTGGGCTTTGCGCTGTCTTTCGTGGTGGTGTCCGTGGTCGGCTATGGCCTGCACAGCCGCCTGACCTTTCGCGAGGCGCTTAGCTTGCGCCGCTATGGCCGTTATGCGCTGGCGATGAGCACCAATACGCCGCTGGCACTGGGCGTGACATGGGCGTTGCGCGGGCCGGCGGGGCTGCCGATGGTGTGGGCGGCACCCTTGGCGTCGTGCCTGATGACCGGCGCCAATTTCCTGCTCAGCCGCTGGGCGATTGCCTCGCGTCCCGTGCCACGGGGCTAGGGCGATGCGCGTGTTGATGATCAGCCATTTTTTCGAAAGCCACCTCGGCGGGATCGAGCGGGTAGCGGGGCATTTGTGCCGCAATATGCGCGCCGCGGGGGCAGAAGTGGTGTGGGCGGCCAGCGGGGCAGATGCCGCGCCCGATGACGTGCCGTCGGTGGCGCTGGCCTGTATCAACCCGACCGAGGCGCTGACCGGTCTTCCAATGCCGATCCCCGGCCCGCGCGGGGTGCTGGCCCTGTGGCGCGCGGTGGGCGCAGCGGATGCGGTGGTGTTGCATGATGCGCTCTATGTCACCAGCATTCTCGCGCTGGTCATGGCGAAGGTGCGGCGGCGGCGGACGGTGTTGATCCAGCATATCGCCGCGATCCCTTTTGCCTCGGCGGTGATGCGGTGGGTGATGGCGCTGGCGAACCTTTGCGTAACGCGGCCGATGGTGGCGGCGGCGGATGAGGTGGTGTTTATTTCGGACACGGTGCGCGCCCAATTGCTGGGCGATCCGGCGCGGCGGCCCTATCGGCTGGTGTTCAATGGCGTCGATGGCACCGTGTTTCATGCGGTGGGCGCGGCGGCCGAGGGCGCGCCGGGCGGCAAACACCAGGTGTTGTTCGTCGGGCGCTATGTCGAGAAAAAGGGGCTGTCGGTGCTGCGCGCGCTAGCGGAAATGCGGCCGGATTTGACGATCTGGATGGCGGGGACGGGGCCGATCCGCCCGGTCGGCTGGGGTCTTGCCAATGTGCATGACCTGGGGCCGCAAAGCCCGGCGCAATTGGCTGCGCTGTATCGTTCGGCGCAATGGCTGGTATTGCCCAGCGTGGGTGAGGGGTTTCCGCTGGTCATTCAGGAGGCGATGGCTTGCGGCCTGCCGGTGATCTGTGGCCAGCCGACCGATCTGGCCGACCCGGCGGCGACGCGATGGTTGCGCGGCGTGCCGGTCGACCTTGGCGACCCGCAAGCGGCGGCGCGCGCCGTGGCGGCAGTGCTGGCCGGACCGGGGCCGAGCGGACCGGAGCGAGCGGCCATGGCGCAATGGGCGGCGGCGCGCTATTCGTGGACGATGATGGCGCGCGCGGTGCTGGACGCGGCCTCAGCCTAACACCATCACCCGGCAACCGGCGTCTTCGAATTCATCGCGGTCGGTGGCGATACGCTGGCTGGCCGCGCCGATCGCGGCGGTGCCAAAGGCGCGGTCGATTTCGGTATAAAGCCCGTCGGCGGGCAGGGCGATCATTGCCCCCCCACGGCAGATATGCGCTGCCAGCCGGTCGATATTGTCAATGTCATTGGCCGACAACCGAATCGGGCGGTTCGACAGGTCCGGCCGGTTGATCACCAGATCGAGGCTGAGCGGGGCATCATCCATCCCGATCATCACGTAATCCGCGCCGCTGGCGTCGATCCGCGCGCTAACATGGGCAAAGGGCGCGTAGATCCGGTGAGTCAGCCAAGCCTGTAGCGGCATCAGCACCAGCGCGGTGGCGAGGCTGGCGGCGACAAAGCCGCCGCGCCAGCGATCCCGCGCAACCGCGCCCAGTCGCGCCCAGCCAAACCCGCCCAGCAACGCCGCATTGCCCAACAATCCGTGCAGATAGCGATAGCCAAAACCGTGCCCCTGAAACGGCAATAGGATCGCCATCACGCCGACCGTCAGCGCCAGTCCGCCCAGCAGCGCCGCCGCCCGTCGATCCCGCCGCACGACCAAAGCACCCAACGCTACCAGCGGCCACAGCGCCAGATGGCTCCAATTGGCCAGTCGCAACAGGTTGGCCGCCATGATCGGGCCGTTTTGCACATTATGGGTCACCGTATCGATCAAGCGCGACAGGTAATCGCTGCCGACATCGACAAAGACACTGTCCGGCCCTTTGACCAGCGACAGCGTGACATGCGGCCACCACAGCCAGAACAGCCCAATCGCGCCATACACGCCGCAAAACAGCGCCAGCCGCCCCCAGCGCCGGTCCCACAACACTACCGCCAGCCAAGGCGCGACAAACATCGGGTGGAACAAGGGTTGATGCAGCCCGGTCGCCACAAAACCTACCACCAGCGCCGCCACGTCGGCCCGCCGCGTATCGCGCAGGAATAGCCACAACCACACCAGATTGAACGCCAGATGCGCCGGCATGGCAAAGGCGGTCATCCCGGCCATCACCATCTGCCCCGACAGCACAAACAGGATCAGCGCGACCACCGCGGCCTCGCGATCCGTCACGAACAACCGCCGCGCACAGCCCCACAGCGCCAGCACCGCCACCGCCACCAACAACGGCCCGGTCAGCGTGCCGAACCCTGCCTGCAACACCGCATTGCCCGGCAGATAGCCCGACACCCACGCTACCGGCCGCCCAATCGGCAGCATGAACAACAGATTCAACGCCCCGGCATCCGCCCGCCACGCCGTCGGCAACGGCCAAGCCAATCGCCCGGCGGCATAAATGCGCGCATCAAACACCGCCATCTGCTCATCACGCGACAGCGCGTGGCCGAGCAGCAACCAACGGTGCCCCGCCCAGCATAGCACCGCCAGCCCCACCGCGATGGCGATCGGCGCCCAGCGGGGCAGCGATAGTGGCGCGGCCCGCCGCCACATCATCGCCCCCGCCAGCACCAGCACCCACGACACCGCTTGCGCCAGCAACAGCCAACGGTCTTGCAACCGCAGATAATCCGCCGCAATTTCAGGCTGCGCAGTGGTAGCGGCGGCAAACAATATCAGCAGCATCAGCCCCCATCCGGCCAACCCGCGCGGTCGGGGCGCCGGGGCAAGGTCATGTATAGGTGGTGTGGTGTGCGTCATCGCGGCCAACCCTGCCGCATGGGGCGGCAAATGGCCAGCGCCTCGCACACGCCGTGGCGCCGAGGCTTCCTTCCCAAAATCCGCATAATTACCGAGGTCGTTAACGGTTTGTTGGCCATTTTCCTTCACCCCTTGGCAGGACAGCCGATTGGGGAATGACGATGGCACATATTGGGGCAGGCCCGAACGAAATGCGCGACGATATGGTGGATGTGGCGATCATCGGTGCGGGGCCGGCGGGGCTGACGGCGGGGTATCTGTTGACCAAGGCGGGCCTGTCGGTGGCGATCATCGAGCGGGACACGCGCTATGTCGGCGGGATCAGCCGCACGGTCGAGCACGAGGGCTATCGCTTTGACATCGGCGGCCACCGGTTCTTTTCCAAATCGCAGGCGGTGGTGGACTTGTGGAACGAGATCCTGCCCGATGATTTCATTCAACGCCCCCGGATGAGCCGCATCTATTACGAGGGCAAATTCTATTCCTACCCGCTGCGCGCGTTTGAGGCGCTGCGCAATCTGGGGATCTGGCGGTCGACCACCTGTATGGCGAGCTTTGCCAAGGCCAAGCTGTTTCCGCGCGCGATCGTCAAAAGTTTTGAGGATTGGACGATCAACCAGTTCGGGCAAAAACTCTATTCGATCTTTTTCAAGACCTATACCGAGAAGGTCTGGGGCATGCCCTGCGACGAGATGAGCGCCGATTGGGCAGCGCAACGGATCAAGGGCCTGTCGCTATGGGGCGCGGTGGTCGATGGGTTGAAGCGCAGCCTCGGCCTTAACAAACGGCCCAATGATGGCATGGCGACCAAGACCTTGCTCGAAAGCTTTCGCTATCCGCGCCAGGGGCCGGGCATGATGTGGGAGGCCGCGCGCGACAAGATCATCGCCACCGGCAAGGGCGACGTGCTGATGGGCCATGCGTTGAAGCAATTGGCGCAGGATGGGGCTGGCAACTGGCGGATGACGGCCAGCCATGCGGCAGGCGACACGGTGATCACTGCGCGCCATGTCGTGTCGAGCGCCCCGATGCGCGATCTGGCCGGGCGGATCCATCCATTGCCTGCGACATTGGGCGAGGCGATGGAGCTGCGCTATCGCGATTTTCTGACGGTGGCGTTAAAGATTCAAAGCGAGGACCTGTTCCCCGACAATTGGATCTATATCCACGATTCCAAGGTGCAGGTCGGCCGCATCCAGAATTTCCGGTCGTGGTCGCCCGAAATGGTGCCCGACGCCAGCGTCGCTTGTGTCGGCCTCGAATATTTCTGTTTCGAAGGCGATGGCCTGTGGTCGATGGCCGATAATGACCTCGTCGCGCTGGCGACGCGGGAAATGGCGATCCTGGGGCTTGTCCGCCCCGAACAGGTGATCGGCGGCGCAGTGGTGCGGCAGGAAAAAGCCTATCCGGTCTATGATGAGACCTATGCCGCCAATGTCGCGGCAATGCGCGGCGAATTGGAAGCAGCCTATCCGACGTTGCACATGGTTGGGCGCAACGGGATGCACCGTTATAATAATCAGGATCACGCGATGATGACCGCGATGTTGTCGGTCGAAAACATCATCGCAGGCGCGCGGGTTTACGACATCTGGTGCGTGAACGAGGATGCGGAATATCATGAGGCCGGCGATGAAGGTGCACAAACCGCGCCATGCGTTCGCCCAACCGACGACCAGGCCGCGGCGCTCGCCTCTGTCCGCGCAGTGCCGGCACGTGTGTCGCCAAGCGACCGCCGCGCGGCTTGACGCGATGCGGCGCGCGATCTCGACGCTGATCCGGGTGACGGTGCTGCGCTATCTGGGCGCTAGCGTCATCGCGCTGGGCGCCGATATGGGTAGCTTTCTGGCGCTGTTGCAGCTGGGCGTTGGCGCAGCTTTGGCGTCTGGCCTGGCCTATGCGGTGGGAATGGCAGTGCATTGGTGGCTGTCGGCCCATGCGGTATTTGTTGGCCATGTCGCGGCGACTGGCCCTGAACGGTTGCGGCAACAGGCGATGTTTGTCGGGTCTGCCTTGGTGGGCCTTGCCATCACCACGGGGATTGTGGGCGCCGGCGCCTATGCCGGGGTTGACCCCCGTGTCGCCAAAATGATCGCCGTCGCGGTGAGTTTTGGCGTGACCTATGTGTTGCGCCATCGTGTGGTGTTTGCCGGGGCCATCGCGGCATGACCGGATCGGGGGCGGAATTTTTCAAGCGGGTGGGGTTGGCCTTTGGCCTCATTGCCCTGTTGATGTTTGTGACCAATGCGGCGGCGATTGCCGCTTTGCGCTTTCCCGATCCCGATGACACGCTGCGGCTGGTGCAGGTGCGCGATCTGCTGGCGGGGCAGGGCTGGTTTGACATGACCCAGCATCGCATCAATGCCGCGCATGGCGGGGTGCCGATGCATTGGTCGCGCTTGGTCGATGTGCCGATTGCGGCGGTGATCCTGGCGTTGCGGCCGTTGTTGGGGGCCGGGAATGCCGAGATCGCGGCCTTGTTGATTGTCCCGATGCTGACGCTGGCGGTGGTGCTGGTGCTGATTGCGCGGGTGGCGTGGGAACGGCTGGGGCGCGAACAGACAGTGCTGGCTTGCCTGATGTGCGCGATGTCCGTGCCGGTGATGACGCAGATCCGCCCGATGCGGATCGACCACCACGGCTGGCAAGTCGCCGCGGCGCTATTGGCGATGAATGGTTTGATGACGCGCCATGCGCGGGCGGGCGGCTGGATATCGGGCGGGGCGCTGGCGCTTGGCCTGTCGATCAGCCTCGAAGGCCTGCCTTTGACGGCGGTGTTTGGCGCGATCGGCGCGTGGCGCTGGCTGCGTTGCGGCGAGACGCGGCTGTGGCTGGTGCATTTCGCGCAAGGGCTGGCGGCGGTGTCGCTGGCCAGCTTTGCGGCGACGCGGGGCTTTGGCGATGTCGCCAACCATTGCGATGCGATCGCGCCGGTGCATCTGGCGATGTTCGTCTGGGCGGCGCTGGCGTTGAGCGGTTTGGCAGTGGTACCGCGCGGCAAGCCCGCGTTGGTGATCGGCGGTTTTGGCGTGGTTGGCGCGGGCGCGTTGGCGATATATCTGGGTGTGGCGCCGCAATGCCGGGCCGGGTCGTTCGACATGCTCGACCCGCTGGTCCGGCACCTGTGGTACGATCAGGTCGCCGAAGGGCTGCCCGTTTGGCGCCAGGATTGGACGACTGCGCTGCAAACCGTGGTGCCGCCGCTGTTCGGCCTGATCGCCTTGACGCAACTGATCCGGCGCAAAATTGGTGATGAGCGCATCTGGTGGCAGGAATAGACCGCGCTATTGGCGGGCGCCTTGGTGATTGCGGTGTTGGTGACGCGGGCGGGCGCGGTGGCAGGGGCTTTGGCTGCTGTGCCGCTGGCGTGGCTGGTGTCGGAACAGCTCTATCTCGCCCGTGAAGGCCGCACATGGGATCGACGTTTGATCGCGATGCTGGGGATTTTGACCGCCTTGGTGCCGTCCGCGCCAATCACGCTGTTTGGTTTGATCCCCCATGGTCACACCGCGCCCACGCTGCCCTCGCAACAGGTGTCGGCCTGCGAAGTGCGCCAGGGTGCGCAGGTGTTTGCCCATTTGCCAGCGGGGGCGATCCTCGCCCCGCTCGATATCGGGCCCGAATTGTTGCTGGCCACGCCGGATAGCGTGCTGGCCACCGGCCATCATCGCGGTGCGCGGGCGATGCACCAAGTGATCGCCGCCTTTACCGGCAGCGCGGCGCAGGCGCAGGCCATCGCGGCGGACAATCGCATTGCCTATCTCGCGCTATGCCCCGATCTGGGCGAGCCGCAGATTTATGCCCATGCCGCGCCACACGGTCTGGCGGCGGATCTGCTCGCCGGGCGGACGCCGGTGTGGTTGACACCGGTCGAGGCGCGGCGTGACGGGCGGTTGTTGGTCTGGAAGGTGGCGGGATAATTTACGCGGCCACGAATTTCATCGCCACCCCGTTCATGCAATAGCGCAGGCCAGTTGGCGGTGGGCCATCCTCAAACACATGGCCGAGATGCCCACCACACCGGGCGCAATGCACTTCGGTGCGGGCGTAGCCCAATTCGTGGTCGGTAGTGGTGCCAATCGCGCCGGGCAAAGGCCGCCAAAAGCTCGGCCAGCCGGTGCCGCTTTCGAATTTGGTATGCGCGTCGAACAGCGGGTTGCCATCGGCGGCGCACGCAAACGTGCCCTTGCGATGCTCCTTCAACAGGGGCGAAGTGCCCGGATATTCGGTCGATTTCTGGCGCAGCACGGCATATTGCGCCGGGGTCAACCGGGCGTGCCATTCGGCGTCGGTGAAATGCACCGGATAGTTCGGCGCCACTCCGGCGCTCGCAAATTTGGGCAGGGCGAGCGCGGGCATGACAGCGCCGACCGCCAGCGAGGTCAGAAATTGGCGGCGATTGACGGCAGCGCTCGGCAGCATGGCGAATCTCCCTTTCGCCCCACTATACGCCCCAAACGGACGATTGGTTACAACCTGATCTTTGGCGCGTACCGATTTATCCGCGTGGGTGCCGCAACGCCGCGATCAGCCCGCGCCGTTTGGCCGATCGCGTCGCCGGGCCGCTTTGCATCACCCGCTTGCGAAATAGCGCCGCCCCGCCGCGGATGAAAATCGCCACCCACAGCGCCTGCCACCCCAGCGCCGCCAGATGCGGCCAGATCTCTGGATGGATCGCCGCCCGCGCCAACATCGCAAAGGGCGAGGAAAAGGGCACCAATATCGCCGCCGCCTCGACCATCGTCCCTTGTCGCGCCATCGCATAGGACGCGAAGAAGAAGACCACGAGCTGCATCATCGTGACCGGCATGTTCAACGTCTGAATTTCGCGCACGGTGGAGGCCAGGGACCCGATGGCCAGGAATATTGCGCCAAGCACCAGATAGGCCATGCTGAAATAGGCCACGCCCAGCAGCAGGAACAATGGCCAGCCGACCGCTGGCGCGGTCAGTGATGGCAGTGCGCTGCCGCCGACCATATGGATGACGCCACCCGCCACAGCCCAAACCCCGATCCCCACCAGCGATACCGCCAGCATCGCAAACAGCTTGCCCAGAAACACGGCGTCCATCGGAATGGCGGCGGCCAAAATCTCGATGATCTTGTTGCCTTTTTCCTCAACCAGATTGGACAGCACCATCCCGGCCAACAGCATGGTCAGCAAAAACAGCAAAGTTTGTGCCGCCTGTGCGGTGATAATCCGGCTGTGATTTTGCGCCGCCGTGCTGGTGGCGGTGGCCGATAGCGCGACCTTGGGCACGACATTGGGCCCATGCCCCGACGCCCGCGCCGCGATCAACGCCACGGCGCCGTGTGAAGCGGTAATCCGCTCCCGCGTGCCGGTCAGCACCGGGGCGGCTGGCGTACCGCTGATGATCGCGGACAGATTGCCGCCGTTGACCCTTCGGTCGGCCAGCGCCGTATGAGGATCGCCCGATTCGCCGGGTTTCAGACGGCGGATAACCACCAATTCGGGTACATCATCGCCCAGATCGCGCGCCAGCGCCGCTTGCGCTGACAGCATGGCATCGACATCGCGCGCCTGCATCATCAGGCCGATTTGCGGGGCATCGATGGTCTGTTCGACTTGGGAACCGATGCTGCCCGCCATCGTACTCACGAAGACCGGGAACAGCGGGCCGAGCAGGAAAAAGATGAAGCTGCGGCTCCACAAGGTCGCCACGAAATCGCGCCGTGCGATGACATAGGCCGCCGCAAGGGTGGACAGGCGGCCGCGCTGGGGTTGGGCGGACATCAGGCGACTTCCTCCGGCGCGTTTTCGATCAGGGCGCGGGCCGCTGCCTCGCCAGCGATGGCGACAAAGGCGTCGTGCAATCCGGCGCGTTCGATGGACAACGACAGGATGCCCGCTTCTCCCTCGATCACCGCGCGGAGCAGCGGTTCGATCCCGGTGTCGGGCAGCGAGAACAGCCAGTATCGCCCCTCGTGCCGAGTGTCCGCCGGCAGGGTCGCACGCCACGGCCCATCGGCCTGGCGGGTTTCCAGCCGGACCTGCGCCGGTATGCGATCGCGCGCGACATCGACCGGCCCGGCAAATGGCACGCGCCCACCCGCGATAATCGCCACTTCGTCGCACAGCCGTTCGGCATGCGCGATGACATGCGTGGAAAAGATCACCGTCGTACCCCCGGCCGCCAGCCCGCGAATCATCTGTTCCAGCTTGCCCTGATTGATCGCGTCCAGCCCCGAAAACGGCTCGTCCAGCACCACCAACCTGGGTTGATGTACCAGCGTACCCAGTAATTGCACCTGTTGCGCCATGCCCTTGGACAATTGGCGGATCTGGCGGTCGATGGCATAGCCAAGGCCATGTTCCTCCAGCAACGCCTTGCCCCGCCGGCGGCCCTCGGCCATGGGCAGCCCGCGCAAGGCGCCCAGAAAGGCGATCGCTTCATAGGCCTTCATCGCGGGATACAGGCCGCGTTCCTCCGGCAGATAGCCGATCGTATGCGCAACATCGCCCGGCCGTTCGTGGCCCAACACGCGGCGCACCCCCAAATCGGGGTCGATGATGCCCAGCAACATCCGCAATGTCGTGGTCTTGCCCGCGCCATTGGGGCCAAGGATGCCGTAGATCGACCCCTCCGGCACCGACAGATCGACGCCATCGACGGCGGTAAACCCGTCGAACCGCTTGACCAGACCCCGTGCCTCGATCGCCAACGGGCGTGTCCCGTCCGCTGTCCCGTTGCTCGCCACTCGCGCTTCCCCTAGACCGAACCGCATCATACAGGGTGCCTTATTCCCGCTTGTGACAACAGGAACAACAGTAGTCTTGGTTAACGCCCTGATAATCGATGCCCTGAAGGCTGATCTTTTTGCCGAGGCGAAAGCGCTGGGCTTTGCCGCTGTCGGCGTGGCACAGGCGGCGGAGGATGCGTTGCGCGCCGCGCGGCTGGACGATTGGGTGGCGGGCGGCAACCATGGCGACATGGCGTGGATGGCCGACCGACTGCCCCACCGCCGATCCCCGCAAGGCCTGTGGCCCGAAGCGCAAAGCGTGATCGCGCTGGGCATGAGCTACGCCCCGGCGGTCGATCCGCTGACGCTGGCGGCGGTGGGCGACCGCGCGCGAATCTCGGTCTATGCGCAGGGCGGCGATTACCACGATACGGTGAAAAAGGCGCTGAAGGCGCTTGCCCGCTGGCTGGTTGTGGCGGCGGCCAAGCGGGGGCTTGGCGAGATCGGGGTCAAGGTGTTCGTCGATACCGCGCCGGTCATGGAAAAGCCGCTGGCGGCGGCGGCGGGCCTTGGCTGGCAGGGCAAGCACACCAATGTGGTCAGCCGCCAACACGGGTCATGGCTGTTCCTCGGCGCGATCTACACCACGTTGCCTTTTGCGCCAGAGCCAGAGGCGCGCGACCGATGCGGATCCTGCCGCGCGTGTCAGGATGCCTGCCCGACATTGGCGTTTCCCGCGCCCTATCAGTTGGATGCGCGGCGCTGCATTTCCTATCTGACCATCGAGCACAAGGGGCCGATCCCCGAGGAATTCCGCGTCGCATTGGGCAACCGGATCTATGGTTGTGACGATTGTCTGGCGGTCTGCCCATGGAACAAATTTGCCGACGCGGCGGCGCGCCATCGGGCGTTTCTGCCCCGCGCCGAACTGGCCGCGCCCCGCTTGGCGGAATTGCTGACGCTGGACGATGCGGGGTTCCGCCGGCTGTTTTCCGGGTCGCCGATCAAGCGGATCGGGCGCGACAGGTTTGTCCGCAATTGCCTGTATGCGGCGGGGAACAGTGGCGACATGGGGTTGGTGGCTGTGGTCGCCAGCTTGTGCGATGATCCCGATGCCGCGGTGGCAGAGGCGGCGGTTTGGGCCCTGGGGCGGTTGGAGGGGTGAAGGTGCGATCTTGCACCTGCCCCTTAAATCAATTCCTTCAACGCCACCCCAACGTCCGCCAACACGGCAGGATCCGGCGACACCCCCGCCTCAATCAATTTGCGCCCGGCGACGTAATCCTTGACGCTGTTGACGCAATCGATCGCAATGATCCGCCCCGCGTTTAGATACACGACCGAGAACGCCCGCGTTGCCACATCGCCGCGCGTGATCGCCTGATCATAGCCGATCGACAGGCCGGCGGTTTGCAGGCGCAGGTCATATTGGTTGGACCAGAACCACGGGAACGCGTGATAGGGCCTGGCCTCGCCACAGATCGCCTTTGCCACGCAGGTCGCCTGATCATTGGCGTTTTGCACCGATTCGACGCGCATCACGGTGCCATCGGCATAATCGCAGGCAAAGGCCGCGCAATCGCCGATGGCATAGACATCGGGCAGGCTGGTCCGGCAAAATTCATCGACGTCGACGCCACTGGCCCCCGCGGCGCCCGCGACGATCAGCGGGCCGACAGCGGGGATGATGCCGATGCCGACGATCACTGCATCGGCGGGAATGACACTGCCATCGGCCAGTTTGACGCCGGTAACGCGGCCCTCGCCCACCAGGCTGGCGACCACCACATTGGTGCGCAGATCGACGCCATGGGCGCGGTGTTCGTGTTCAAAGAACGCCGACAATTCCGGCCCCGCCACCCGCGCCAACACGCGCGATGCGCCTTCCAGCACGGTCACTGCACAGCCCAGCTTGGTCAGCACGGCGGTTGCCTCCAGCCCGATATAGCCGCCGCCGATCACCACGATGCGGCGCACGCCACCGTCGATCTCGCCCATCAACTGATCGCAATCGGCGCGGGTGCGCACCGCATGGACCCCCGCCAGATCGGCCCCATCGCACGACAGCCGTCGCGGATCGCCGCCCGCGGCCCAGATCAGTTGCCCATATTCCATCGTCGCGCCGGTCGATAGCGTCACGAGATGCTTTGCCGGGTCGACCCTCGCCACTTCGATGCCCAGGATCAGGCGGACTTCTTTGTCGTCCCAAAACTGCGGCGGGCGGATGTAGAGGCGGTCGAAGGTTTTCTCGCGCGCGAAATATTCCTTGGACAGCGGTGGCCGCTCATACGGCGGCTCCGATTCGCGGCCGACGATGGCAATGCTGCCGCTAAAGCCGTTTTGACGCAGCGCTATGGCGCATTGCGCGCCCGCGTGCCCGGCGCCGACGATGAGAATATCCGCTTTTTCCATCGGTGATGGTTTGGCGAAAATCGCGACGTCGTCAACCGGGCGGAGGGCATGGCCCCAACTTAGCGGGCCAGCAAGCCGCGCGCTTGCCCGGCGATTTGGGCCAGCATGGCGGGAGCGTGTGGGACAACCCGCTGGGCGCGGCCGATCATTGCGGCAAAGCGCGTGACGCCCGCGCCTTGCCCCGCCATCCACGCTTCGACCAACGCCAGCGGCGTGGCCTTTGACGCCCCGGCGCCAATCCGGCGCAGAAAATCGAGCCGCATCTGCTGGAAGTCGCGGGCCAGACCGGCGACCAGCAACCGTTCCCACGGGTCGGATGGGATCAACCGCGCCGCTGTCGCCTGCGCCCAATCGAGCCCCAGCGCCGCGCCAAGCGTGGTGAAGGCCAGCGCCAGTGCGACGGGATCGGCACCGCTGTCATGTGTAAGGCGGGCGAGGCCCACCGCGCCGTCGAGGTCGATAAGATAGGCAACGGCGGCCACTTGTTCCGCCGGCGCGCCTGCATCGGTCATGCTGGCGCGTAGCCGTGCCGATTGCCCGGCGGCTTCGGATACCAGCAACCTGTCGAGCGCCACCCCCAAGGTTCCGAGCGAGGGTGCCAGATCGCCAACCAATTGCGCCAGCGGAACCTGTGCCGCGCCCGCGCGTAACAGGTCGGCCATATGACCGCGCAAGGCATCTGCCGCGCGGTCGAACAACAGGATGCGCGCCGGTTCGGGCATGGCGGCCTGTTCGATGCCATCCCATACCGGGCCCATGGCAAACAAACGCTCCGCCGCGAGAAAGGCGGCGGCGACATCGGCCAGCCCGACGCCTTCTTCCTCGGCCAATTCGAACGGGTGGATAAAGCCCAGCCGGTTGACCATCCGGTTGGCGATGCGGGTCGCGAGGATTTCGCGGCGCAGGCGGTGGCCGAGAATGTCCTCGGCAAACCCGGCCTGCATCTGGACCGGGAACGCGGTCAGCAATTCGCCTTCGAGCGCCGGATCATTGACAACCGCCGAGGCCTCCAGCGCCTCCTGCAACACAAGCTTTGCAGTCGAGAGCAGTACGGCCAGTTCGGGCCGGGTCAGCCCGCGCCCACCGGCGGCGCGGCGGGCAAAGGTGTCGGCATCGGCCAACCCCTCGGTCCGGCTGTCGAGGTGGCCGCCATCCTCCAATTGCTCGATCAGCCGCAGATAGCCCGGCACCGCCGCCGCCCCGCCCATCTCGGCAATCGACAGGCCGAGTGCCTGCAACCGGTTATCCTCCAGCACCAGTTCGGCGACATTATCGGTCATTGTGATCAGCAGGGCGACGCGCTCGTCCTCGCTCAATCGCCCGGCGCGCTTGGCATTGGCCAGCGCTATCTTGATGTTCACTTCCTTGTCCGAACAATCGACGCCGGCCGAATTGTCGATGAAATCAGTGTTGCCGCGCCCGCCCGCGCCACAGGCGCCGTCCAAGGCATATTCGATCCGGCCGGCCTGCGTACAGCCAAGGTTCGCACCTTCGCCGATGACCTGTACGCGCACATCCGCGCCGTTGATCCGCACCGCATCATTGGCCGGATCGCCGACTTCTGCGTTCCCTTCATGCGCGCCTTTGACATAGGTGCCGATGCCGCCAAACCACAGCAGGTCAACCGGCGCGCGCAAAATGGCGGTCATCAGCGCATCGGGGTCGATCACCTCTGCTTCGATGCCCAACACGGCGCGGATTTCGGGCGACAGCGGGATGGATTTTTGCGTGCGGGGATAGATCCCGCCGCCGGCTGAAATCAGGCCCGCGTCATAATCGGCCCAGCTCGACCGGGGCAGCGCGAACAATCGGCTGCGTTCATCCCAGGCCGCGGCGGCGTGGGGCGCGGGGTCGAGGAAAATGTGGCGGTGATCAAAGGCGGCGACCAGCCGGATCGACTTCGACAACAGCATCCCGTTGCCGAACACATCGCCCGACATGTCGCCCACGCCGACGACCTGCACCGGGTCGGTTTGCACATCGATGCCCATCTCGCGGAAATGCCGCTGGACCGAAATCCATGCGCCGCGCGCGGTGATGCCCATCGCCTTGTGGTCATAGCCCTTTGACCCGCCCGACGCGAAGGCATCGTCGAGCCAGAAGTCGCGTTCCGCCGCCAGAGCGTTGGCGGTGTCGGAAAATGTCGCGGTGCCCTTGTCGGCGGCGACGACGAAATAGGGGTCCTCGCCATCGAGGATCACGATGTCGGCGGGATGCACCACGGCGCTCGCCACGATATTGTCGGTGATCGACAGCAGCGCGCGGACGAAGACCTTGTAGCTCTCGCGCCCCTCGGTCGCCCAGCCGTCGCGGTCGCGGGCGGGGTCGGGCAAGTGTTTGGGGTAAAAGCCGCCCTTGGCGCCGGTTGGGACGATGACGGCGTTTTTGACGCGCTGCGCCTTCATCAGGCCCAGCACTTCGGTGCGGAAGTCATCGCGCCGGTCAGACCAGCGCAGGCCGCCGCGCGCGACCGGCCCGGCACGCAGGTGGATACCCTCGACGCGGGCGCTGTAGACGAAGATTTCGCGCCACGGCACCGGCTTTGGCAGGCCGGGCACGAGGGTCGAATCGAACTTGAAGGCCAGTGCCTCGCGCCCCGAATCGACAAAGGCGTTGGTGCGCAAGATGGCCAGCACAACGGCGCGATAGGCCCGCAACAGGCGGTCATCATTGATCCCGGCGACATGGGCCAGGCCATCGCGGATCGCGACCTCGGCGGCGGCCTCCGCCCCGACGCGATCGACCCCCGGTTGATGGCGCGCGCGCAACAGATCGACCAGCCCCAGCGTTACCGCGCGCGCATTCAACAGCGCGTCGACGGCGGTGGCGATGCCATAGCTGACCCCGGTTTGGCGCAGATAGCGATAGAGCGCCCGCAACCAGTTGGCTTCCCGCGCTGACAGGCCGACGCCGACGATCAGCCGGTTGAACGGATCATCCTCGCCTGCGCCATTCAGCATCGCGGTCAGCGCATCCTCGATGATCGGCGCATGGCCTAACACGTCGGACAGCGGTTGCCCGGTGGGCAGCGACAGCAGGAAATCGTGGATCGAGCCGAGATCCTCATCCCGCCCGTCGAGCATGGTGGGTACGGTGTCGATCACCCGGAAACCAAAGTTTTCCAATGCCGGCACGACATCCGACAGGACCAGAGCGCCATGCCGCTGGTACAGTTTCAACCGCAATTTGCCCTCGGCATCCTGCGGCAGGCGATAGAGTCGCACGCCGCGTTGATGCAGCGGATCGTCGTCCACCGATGTCATGCGGCGCAAGCGGGCGATGTCGACGGCGGCCTCTGCCGGGCCATAAAAATTGCGATAGGCGATGGGGAACGCCTCGGCATAGCGCGTGGCGATAGCGGCAGCGCGTCCGGCGTCTTCGGTGCGGGCGATTTCGGTCTCAACCGCATCGGTCCAACCCCGTAACATGGCGCGCAGATGGGCATCCAGCGCGGCCTCATCGGGCAAGGTGAACGGTTCGCGCGCCTCGTCCATCGCCAACAGGAACCGCAGTTGGGCGAGGTTTGATCCTTCGACTTCAAGGCTCCAGTCGATCAATTCCGCGCCTGCTGCGTCGGTCAACATGCGGGCGATTTCCTGCCGCACGCCGGTCGCCACCGCATCGCGCGGCAGCCAGACGAAGGCGAACAGATGCCGGTCCATGGGCGCTGCGACCAGCGCGAGCTTGGGCCGGGGGCGGTCGATCAGGCTCATCATCGCCAGCGCGATGCGTTCAAGATCGACGTCGGTAAAGGCGATCACCTGATCATGCGGCAGGCTGGTCAGCGCATGGACCAGCACTTTGCCCGCATGGCCATTGGCGGCAAAGCCGAACTTGTCCATCAACGCGGCCATTTGCGCGCGCATCAACGGCACGTGCGGTGGCGGCGCGGCCAGCGCGGCACTGGTCCAGACGCCCGCATGAACCGACAGCGCGACGACCTGGCCGCCGTCGATGACCGGTACGATAAACAGGTCGAGCGGCACGCGGCGGTGGACTTGCGAAATGCGGTTCGACTTGATGATCAACGGCAGCCGCCCGGCGCCGCCCCGCGCCAGAAAATCGTCGAACCACGCAAACGCGCGGGCATAGCTGGCGGCGGACAGCAATTCTTGCGCACTTTGGCCGCAAATGCCCAGCACGTTGGTCTGACTACCATCGCGGCGGTGCACGACATGGCCCAATTGGGTCATCATGCCATCCTTGAACCAGCGGAGCAGCGCTGCCCCCTCGGGCCGCTCCATCGTGCTCAGAACGGCGGCATCGTCGGCCATCGCCGCCTGCATCGCGGGCCAATCGGCCACTGCCGCGCGCACATCGCTTAACGTGGAGGCCAGATCGGCGGCCAGCGCGCTGCGGGTGCGGGCATCGGCGCGGCTGGTTTCGAGATAGATCAGCGATTCGCGCGGCGTGCCCGGCGCGGCGTCGCCCGGCAGATCGACAATCCGCCCCCGGCTATCGCGCAGCACCGGCATCACCGGATGGATCAGTCGGTCAATCACCAAACCATGCGCCGACACCGTGGTGGCAATCGAATCGACGAGGAAGGGCATGTCCTCGTTAATGATCGCGATGCGCATAAATCGCCCACCCGCCGCACGCGATGGCGCATCGCCCGATACTGTCTCGATCGCCAGCGCGGTTTGCGCATGGTCGCGCATCATCGCGGTGGTCAGCACAAAGCCCGCCGCCGCCATGATGTGATCCGCGTCGAGATCGCCATCGAGATCACAGTCGCCCGGCAGGAGGGATGCGGTCAAATGGCGGGCCAACACCGCCACCAGCGGCGAATCCGCAACCGGTGCCACGGGTTTTGGGGCTAGTGATTCGGGCGCAGTGGTCTCGTTCATGGCAGGCGCTCTCCCTCCCGATATATCGGGTTATGGCCGGGGCCGCGCGGGAAGTCCCGGCAGTCCGGGGATTAATGTGTCGGCTCGCTCTTTGGGTTTAGGGCGAACGGGTTACGTCTTCGTATTGCTTGATCTTAGCGTTTGATCACAGATGTGGTGGGCTCGATCTTCATTGTTTCGGGGCCGATTTGGGCGAGATAGGCGGCGGCGCGCTTGCCAGCGTCGGTGCCGGGCGCGGTCTTTGTTACCGAAGTCCAGCTTTTACGCGCGGCACTTTCATGGCCGGACACCATGGCGATGACGCCGGCCTCCAGCCCGATTTCAGGATCGGTGGGGGCCAGTTGGGCGGCGGTTTCGATCTGCGCCTGCGCCTCGGTCAGGGCGTTCATCCGGCGCGACAGGGTGGCCGACAGCAACCAGCCCTGCGCATCATTGGGCAGCGCGGTGCGCGCTTCGGCAAGGGCGGTTGCCGCCTCGGCCGGGCGATTCAACGCGACCAGCGCACGGGCGCGGTCGATGGC
>CAIOKP010000172.1 GCA_903858875.1 uncultured Sphingomonadales bacterium | reverse complement strand
ATATAGCGGTTCGACAGGGTCGCGGCGGCCACGATCGCGGCATCGGCAATGCGCACGCCATGGTGCAATTCGTACTTTTCCTTGATCCCGCGCAAGATCGAGATGGTGTCCTCCACCGTCGGCTCGCCCACGAACACCGGCTGGAACCGGCGTTGCAAGGCTGGGTCCTTCTCGATGTACTTCTGGTATTCATCCAGCGTGGTCGCGCCGATACAGTGCAATTCGCCGCGCGCCAGGGCTGGCTTCAACAGGTTCGAGGCATCCATCGATCCCTCGCCCTTGCCCGCGCCGATTAGCGTGTGCATCTCGTCAATGAACAGGATGATCTCGCCCTCGGCCTGCCTGACCTCGTCGAGTACGGCCTTCAGCCGCTCCTCAAACTCGCCGCGATATTTGGCGCCGGCGATCAGGCTGCCCATGTCGAGCGACATCAGGCGGCGGTCCTTCAGGCTGTCGGGCACATCGCCATTGGCAATGCGCAGCGCGAGCCCTTCGGCAATCGCGGTCTTGCCCACGCCCGGCTCGCCAATCAGCGCCGGGTTGTTCTTGGTCCGGCGCGCCAGGATCTGGATCGTGCGACGGATTTCCTCATCGCGACCGATCACCGGGTCCAACTTGCCGTCGCGCGCCGCCTGTGTCAGGTCGCGAGCGTATTTCTTCATCGCGTCATAGGCGTTTTCGGCGCTGGCGCCATCCGCCGTCCGCCCGCCGCGCAAGGCAACGATCGCCGCCTCCAACGCTTGCGGCGTCAAATTGGCCGCCTTCAACGCCTGCCCCGCCGCCGTGGTCGAGGCCAGCGCGAGGGCCAGCAGTATGCGCTCGACGGTGACAAAGCTGTCCCCCGATTTCGTCGCCACCTGCTCGGCCTGATCCAGCAGGCGCACCGAATCATTGTTAAGCCCCGGCTGGCTCTGTGCCCCGCTGCCCGACACCGACGGGATTTTGGCCAATGCCTTGTCCACCTCGGCCTGCGCGATGGTGGGATTGCCCCCGGCGCGCTGGATCAGCCCGGACGCCATGCCTTCCTCGTCCTCGAGCAAGGCCTTGAGAATGTGTTCCGGCGTAATACTTTGATGCGACAAACGGATCGCTAAAACCTGCGTCGCTTGCAAAAAACCCTTGGCGCGGTCGGTGAATTTTTCGAGGTTCATGGAATGCCTCCTCCTGCTGCCTCAACAGATAGTGTTGCCTATCTGCAACACAAGGGATTGAGTCAAAAAACGGCGCGCCAGACAAAATATTCGTCCGCGTGTCGCTGTATACCACCATGGGCAGGACCTTGCCCAAAGGGACGCAGAAATTCCGCTGACTGCGACAATCCGGCGCCATCCTTCCTTGCGTTCATCATTGCGACAGGGCTGACAGCCGACTAGGCTGGCGGTACATTTTACGGGAAACGCCATGCGATTGATGACTGCCGCGCCGCTGATGGCGCTCGTGATTGCCCTTGCCGCTCAACCGGTTGTCGCCGCCCCTGCCGCGCCGGCGCCGGCCAGCCTGCCCGCAACCGCGTCACTGGCCGATCTCGTCAAGCGGGTCGATATTCCCTACGAACGTTTCACGTTGAAAAACGGGCTGACCGTGCTGGTCCATACCGACCGCAAGGCACCGATCATCGGCGTCACCACCTATTACCGCGTCGGATCAAAGAACGAACCGCGCGGCCAGACCGGCTTTGCGCATCTGTATGAACATCTATTCTTTGGCGGCAGCGAAAACGTGCCCAATTTCGACGAACCGCTGGAGGGCGCAGGATCAACCGCGACCAACGGATCGACATGGTATGACCGCACCAATTACGTCGAAACCGTGCCAACCGGCGCGCTCGACCTCGCGCTATTCCTAGAAAGCGACCGCATGGGGCATTTGCTCGGCGCAGTCAGCCAGGACAAGCTCGACAAGCAGCGCGGCGTTGTCGAAAACGAAAAGCGGCAGGGCGATAACCAGCCCTATGCCTTGTCGCGCTATGCCGTCACCGATGGGCTGTTCCCGGTTGGGCATCCCTATCGTCACCAGACGATCGGCTCGATGGCCGACCTTGATGCGGCCAGCCTGACCGATGTGCGCGGCTGGTTTACCGACCATTATGCCCCCAATAACGTGGTGTTAGTGCTGGCCGGCGACATCGATGCCGCCACCGCCCGGCCATTGATCGAGAAATATTTTGGCGACATCCCGGCAGGCCCCACGGTCAAGCCAGTGATCGCAGGCCCCGTCACGCTCGCCGCACCGATCCACCGCGACATGACGGATCAGGTCGCGACCACCCGCCTGTTGCGCGTGTGGAGCGGGCCCGGCGTCAATGATGCGGACACCGGCGCATTGGATGTGGGGATGAATGTGCTGGGCGGCCTCGCCTCCTCGCGGCTCGACAATGCGCTGGTGCGCGGCCAACAACTCGCCGTCTCGGTCAGCGCCAGCGCCGAGACCCACGAGCAGATCAGCTTCCTCGAAATTTCGATGGATGTGAAACCCGGCGTCGATCGCAAGGCGGCAGAGGCCGCGCTGGACGCCGAAATCGCCCGCTATATCGCGCAAGGCCCCAGCGCCGACGAAGTGCAACGCGCCGCAACCAAGGCGGTGTCAGGCGAAATCGGCGCGCTGGAAGTCGTCGGCGGTTTTGGCGGCAAGGGCGCGACGCTGGCCGAAGGGCTGATGTTTTCGGGCAATCCGGCACAGTATAAGGCGGACCTCGCCCGCATCGCGACCGTCACCCCGACGGAGGTCAAGGCGGCCATCGCCAAATGGCTGGGCCGCCCCGTGCTGGCCATCGCGATCACGCCGGGCGCCCGCACCGAAAAGGGCGAAGCCATGGGCGGCTGGGGCGATGAGGCCAGCTACCCCACCCCCGCGCCCGACGCGAAAAAGCCTGTGCCCGCCATCGCGCAATCGGCCCCGCGCCCCATGCCACAGGTGGCGCCTGTTGGCGCGCTGGCCTTCCCGGCGGTTGAACATGCGCGGTTGTCGAACGGCATTCCGGTCACGTTGGCACGGCGGACGGCGGTGCCAAAGGTGCTGGTCAACATCGGTTTTGACGCGGGCGTTGCGGCCGATGCCCTGAATACGCCCGGCACGCAGGGCTTGATGCTGGCGATGCTGAAAGAAGGCACCGCCGCCGACGCCACCGGGGGCCATACCACGACCGCGACGCAAGTGCTGGAGGCGGAGGAGCGCCTCGGCGCCAGCATCGACAGCGGGGCCAGCATGGACACCACCGCCGTCTCGCTCTCGGCGCTGTCGGCCAATCTGGCGCCGTCGCTGGCGCTGTTGACCGATGTCGTACGCCACCCCGCCTTTGCCGCCGATGAAGTCGCGCGGGTCAAGCAACAGCGCCTCGCCAATCTGGCGCAAACGCTGGCCAGCCCGCAGGGGTTGGCGGTGCGGGCGATCAACCCGCTGCTGTTCGGTGCGGGCCATCCGTATGGCTTTGCCAGCGATGGGCTCGGCGATGCGGCTTCGCTGTCGGCGCTGACGCCGGGCGCGTTGCGGGCAGCGCATGATCAGTGGTTGCGCCCTGATCTCGCCCGCATCACCGTCGTGGGCGACATCACCATGGCGCAATTGCTGCCCCAGTTGGAACAGGCGTTCGGCACTTGGGCCCCGCCGGCCACGCCCAAGCCGGTCAAGGCGATCGACGCCGCCGCGCCCGCGCCGCGCCCGCGTATCGTGCTGATCGATCGCCCGAATTCGCCGCAATCGGTCATCGTCGGTGGCCGCGTGCTGCCGATTACCGGGCGCGATGGCGGGAATGAGGCGCTGGACCTTGCCAATGAAGTGCTGGGCGGCGATTTCCTGTCGCGGCTCAACCTCGACATCCGCGAGGACAAGGGCTGGTCCTATGGCGTGCAATCGGTGGTGCGGATGCCGCTGGGCAAGCGCAGCCTGCTGGTCTTTGCGCCGGTGCAGACCGACCGCACCGGCGATTCGATTCGGGCGATGATCACCGACATGAAGGCCTTTCCCAACGCCAAGCCGGTGCAGCCCGGCGAGGTCCAGCGCGTGACCGATGGCAATATCCGCGGCCTGCCCAACCGGTACGAGACGAATGTGCAAGTGCTGGGCGCCATCGCGGTGAACGAGCGGCTGGGCCGTCCGGATGATTACTACGCCCGCCTGCCCGACACCTATCGCAAGATCGACGCCGCCGCGCTGGATGGCGCCGCCAAGGCCTATTTCCAGCCCGAGGGATTGGTGTTCGTCGTCGTCGGCGACCGGGCCAAGGTCGAGCCGCAGTTGAAATCTATCGGCCTGCCGGTGGAAATCGTGCCCGCACCGGGCCAGTAACGCACAAAAAGGGGCGCGAGGGTCATCCCCCCGCGCCCCTTTTTTTAGGTGCGAAGGTTACGCCAGCGCCTTCTTCAGCGCCTCGTTCACCAGCTGCGGATTACCCTTGCCGGCCATCGCCTTCATCGTCTGACCCACAAAGAAGCCGAACAGCGCCTCCTTGCCGGCGCGATATTGCGCAACCTTTTCGGCATTGTCGGCCAGGATCTTGGCCACCACCGCGTCAATCGCGCCCGTGTCGCTTTCCTGCTTCAACCCTTCACGCTCGACGATTACGCCCGCGCCATCGCCGGTTTCCAGCATTTTCTCCAGCACCACCTTGGCGATGGAGCCGGAAATCGTGCCATTGCCGACCAGCGCCAGCAATTCCGCCGCGCCCTCCGGCCCGACCGGGCTGGAAAACAGATCCTTGCCGATCTTGTTCAACGCACCAAAAAATTCGGACAGCAGCCAGTTGGCCGCCTGCTTGGCAACTTCGGCCTCCGGCTTGCCCTGCGCCTTGGCACAGGCCGTCACCAGCACTTCGAACCAGCGCGCCGTTTCGACCTCGGCGGTCAACACGCCCGCCGCATAAGGCGTCAGCCCCAGCGCGTTTTCATAGCGCTGCCGCTTGGCATCGGGCAATTCGGGCAAGCTGGCGAGGCATTCGGCAAGGTAGGCATCGTCGAGCACCAGCGGCAACAGGTCTGGATCGGGGAAGTAGCGATAATCATGCGCATCTTCCTTCGAACGCATCGACCGCGTCTCGTTCTTGTCGGGATCATACAGCCGGGTTTCCTGCGAAACCGTGCCGCCATCCTCGATCAGATCGACCTGACGCCGCGCCTCGGCCTCGACCACCGCCATCACAAAGCGCACCGAATTGACGTTCTTCGTCTCGGTCCGTGTGCCCAATGGCTCACCAGGGCGGCGTACCGATACGTTGACGTCGGCGCGCATCGATCCTTGATCCATATTGCCATCGCACGACCCGACATAGCGCAGGATCGAGCGCAGCTTGGCGAGATACGCCCCCGCTTCTTGCGGGCTGGCCATATCCGGCCGGCTGACGATTTCCATCAAGGCCACGCCTGAGCGGTTCAAATCGACATAGGACATCGTGGGATGCTGATCATGCATCAACTTGCCGGCGTCCTGCTCGACATGGATGCGCTCGACGCCGATGATCTTTGTCTCGGCATCGGGGTTCTTGTCATCCAGGCTGATCTCGATCGCGCCTTCGCCCACCAATGGGTGGTACAGCTGGCTGATCTGATAGCCCTGCGGCAAATCGGCGTAGAAGTAATTCTTGCGATCAAAGCGCGACCATTTGTTGATCTGCGCGCCGATCGCCATGCCGGTGCGTACCGCCTGCCGGATGCATTCGCCGTTCAGCACCGGCAACATGCCGGGCATCGCCGCGTCGACAAACGACACCTGGCTATTCGGCTCCGCGCCAAACGCCGTGGCCGATCCAGAGAACAGCTTGGCCTGGGTGGTGATCTGCGCATGGACTTCGAGGCCGATCACGACCTCCCATTCGCCCGTGGCGCCGTGGATGCGATATGTTGAAACAGTCATACCCCTGCCGATAGAGGCATTGCCCGCACAAGAAAAGTCCGGATTATGCGATAACGGCCGAGCGACCACCAATATTTGCCGCAACTCGGCGCGACCATTCCCGCGCCGGCACCTCAACAAAGCGATAGGTGAACCATGCCGCCAAAATCACAATGGCCAACATCGCAACGGTCCAGAAATCGGCAACATACCATGCCGCACGGATGACCTTGCCACCGTTGCCATCAGGCCGGACGATATCCAGCCCGACATGCGGCCCCACCATCCTCAAAACATCCAGCAAGCGGCTGTAAATCAGCATGTGAACCATATAAATCGAATAGGACAGCGTGCCCAATAGCCGCATCGGACGCGCCAACAACAGGCGACTGACCACCCCTTGCTCCTGCGCAAAGATGAACACGACGACCATGAACAGCGGCGGCGCCAGCATAGTCAGCACCCCCTTGCCGGCGATCGAAATCAGCCACAGCGCCAAACTGACGAGACAGATTTCGCCAATATTGGCGGCATAGGGCAACGACAGAAGCGCCCGCGCCCGATCGCGATACCGGCGATAGAGCGCAAAACCGACCATTCCGATGCAAAAGCCGTAGATACAACGCTGAACGGACGTTCCCTGGCCATTGAGCAGATGTTCGGGACTAACCACCAATTGCGTCGCGGTCAGCGCAATCATCGCGCCGATCACCGCCCAAAACCAAGCCCCGGCATACCGCAGCACAATTGCGGTGATCAGATAGGTCCAGATTTCGACAACGATGCTCCACGACGGGGTGTTCCAACTGGTCCCCTCGGCAAGCATTGTGCCTTGCAACAGGAAAATAGTGTTGAACAGCCCGGCCAGACTATGGTTCCCGGTAAACGCCTGACGCGGCGATAGCGATGGCACAGCCACCGCGATCAGCTCAATCCCGACAAAGAGCGCCAACATCAAGACGTGCATCGGGTAGACCCGGCCCAGCCGCAAAGCCATGAACCGCGTCACCGAAAACCCGCCCCTCAGGCGATCCCCATAGCTCGCCGAGATGACAAAGCCGCTGAGCACGAAGAAGAAATCGACGAACAATTCCCTGCCCCGCACCGGGGGAAGGCCACACAGAAAACCGCTCGCCGCAAAATGGAACAGCACGACCCCGCAGGCACAAATGCCACGCATACTATCAAGCGATTCGTAGCGCTGCACTTGTGACCCCCGTCAACCATATATAGGGCTTTTACTTACCACCACATATTGGGCTTGGCCACGAAATTGGCACGTGCCTCGATGGCCAGCCCGGCGTTCAACACGCCCTGTTCGTCCAACGGCTTGCCAATGATCTGCAAGCCCAGCGGCAGACCATTGCGATCCAGCCCGGCGGGCACCGACATCGCCGGCAGGCCAGCCAAAGACGCCGGCACCGAGAACACATCGCCCAGATACATATCGAGCGGGTTGCTCTTTTCGCCCAGCGCAAAGGCGGCGGACGGCGCGGTCGGGGTCAAGATCACATCGCATTGTTCAAATGCGGCCATGAAATCGCGCGAAATCAACGCGCGAACCTTTTGCGCCCGTGTGTAATAGGCATCGTAAAAGCCCGCCGACAACACATAGGTGCCGATCATGATGCGGCGCTTGACCTCTGGCCCAAACCCGGCGGCGCGGGTCGCGGCGTACATGTCCTGCAACCCGGCGCCATTGGGCAAATCGCGCTGGCCATACCGCACGCCATCATAGCGGGCGAGGTTCGACGATGCCTCGGCAGGGGCGATGATGTAATAGGTCGCCAGCGCATATTGTGTATGCGGCAGCGAAATATCGACCACCTCGGCGCCGGCCTCCTTCAGCCAGGCGATGCCCGCGTCCCAGCTCTTGGCAACATCCTCGTTCAGGCCATCGAGGCGGTATTCACGCGGAATGCCGACTTTCTTGCCACGCAGATCCCCCGACAGCGACGCCGCCCATTCGGGCACCGGCACGTCGAGGCTGGTCGAATCCTTGGCGTCAAAGCCCGCCATCGCCTCGAGCATGATCGCGCAATCGGTGACGGTACGCGCCATCGGCCCGGCCTGATCGAGGCTGGACGCAAAGGCCACAATGCCCCAGCGCGAACACCGGCCATAGGTCGGCTTGATCCCCGAAATGCCGGTAAAGGCGGCAGGCTGGCGGATCGATCCGCCAGTGTCGGTGCCGGTCGCGGCAGGCACAATCCGCGCCGCCACAGCCGCCGATGACCCGCCCGACGATCCACCCGGCGCCAACGCCGTCGTATCGCCCGGACGCCGCCACGGCGAAATCACATGGCCAAACGCGGAGGATTCGTTCGACGATCCCATCGCGAACTGGTCAAGGTTCAACTTGCCCAGCAACCCCGCGCCCGCATCCCACAATTTCTGGCTGACGGTCGATTCATAGGGCGGTACAAACCCTTCGAGGATCTTTGACGCGGCGGTCGTCTGCACGCCCTTGGTGGCGAACAGGTCCTTCATGCCGATCGGCACACCGGCCAATTTGCCCAGCGTCTGCCCTGCGGCACGATCCGCATCGACCTTTGCCGCGGCGGCCAGCGCGGCCTCGGGCGTGGTCACGATAAACGCGTTGAGCGCGTCCTGCGCCCCGGCAACGGCGGCGTTGAAGGCGCCAGCCACCTCGGTCGCGGTAAATTCGCCCTTGGCCACACCATCGCGGATGCCGGCCAGCGTCAAATCAGTCAGCTGCGTCATTATTCGATCACCTTGGGCACGCCAAAGAAGCCATGTTCAGCCGCCGGCGCATTGGCCAGCACCGCATCGCGCACGTCGCCGCCGGTCAACGGATCAGCGTTCACCACATCGGCGCGCAGGCGCAAGGCGTTGGGGATGACAGCGGTCATCGGTTCCACACCGGTCACATCGACCTCGGCCAATTGTTCGACCCAGGCCAAAATGCCGTTCAATTCTGGCACCATGGCCGAGAGCTCCCCCTCAGTCACCTTGATGCGGGCGAGCGCGGCGATCTTGGCCACTGTTGCGGTATCGACCGACATGAAACCTGCTTTCCGTCCTTACCATGAAGAAACCAGCGGCAAGCCCGATACGGACCGCCGCCAGTGATCTGATGCTTGGCTGCTAGCACCGCGATTGCGGCGCATCAAGCAAGCGCAATGTCCGCCCGCTCAAAAGAGCAGGTACGCAAGCGCTTACTGCCCGGGCTGCGGAACGCCTTCGGGCGCATTCTGCGGAGCGCCTTCGGGCGCATTCTGCATACCGCCCGCCATGCCGCCATGCGCTGCCGCGCCGCCGCCCTGCGAACGCATCATGCGTTCCATCATGCGCTGCTGCGCTTCCAATTCGGCGCGATTGCGAAAATCGATCACTTCGACTTCGAATGTCAGGTCCGAATTGGCGGGAATGGGGCCCACGCCCTTGTCGCCATAGCCAAGCTTGGCCGGGATCTTGATACGATACTTACCACCGCGCTGGGTCTGGGCCAGCGCCTTGGCAAAGCCGGGCACAACGCCCTGCATCTGCATCACGACATGCTGGTTCTGATCGAACACCGTGCCATTATCCAGCTTGCCGACATAGTTGATCATGATGAGATCGGCCGGCGACGGATTGGCGCCCTCGCCCGCTTTCAAGGTTTTCACCTCGACCAGCGGTGGCTTGGCGGCGATGGCCACCGTGCCACCCAGCAGAATGGCGGCAAACGTGCCCAGCCACAACTTGGACACCGACCCCTTGGCGATCGGTTGAAGGGCAACGCGGGTGATCTCGGTCATCGTGCTTTCCTGTCAGATGCAGCCGATTGTATGCGGCGATTCAATTGCCGCCCTCATGGCGCAAGCACCGCGCGGGGGCAAGCCCCACCGGCCCGGCGACAGGCCAACCCCGACTGAAGTCGAAGCCAGACCCGATGCGCGGCCATCGGCCAACCGGCGATTCGCCACGAAGGGCGCACCAACAGAAAAAGGCCCGCCACCTCAGCCATGCCCAAAAGGACATCCCAAGACGCGGGCCTGTTTCTGTGTAGCCAGCGGGCTTACCCCGCCTGCTGCGACGTTGGCTTACTTGCCGCCGTCACGCTCCAACCGCTTACGCTCCAGCTTGCGAGCCCGACGAACAGCTGCAGCCTTTTCACGGGCGCGCTTTTCCGACGGCTTCTCGAAGTGACGGCGCAGCTTCATCTCGCGGTACACCCCTTCCCGCTGCAGCTTCTTCTTGAGCGCGCGGAGAGCTTGGTCGACATTATTGTCCCGAACGAGAATCTGCATAAAAAGAACCACCTCACGAATTTTCCGGCAAGAACCCCGCAGCCGTTTGGCAAGACGGGGGACACCCAGGGATAGCAACAAGGACAGCACCGATTCCCTGAAGGGACGGTTGGATTGCGGCGCCGCTAGCAGAGTCGCGGGACCATGGCAAGAAAAGCCTGTGCGTTATCGCCCCGCCCGGTTTATGGGATTGCCTTTGTTATACACCGCAATCAGGCGCAAAACCATGACCAACCCACCCGGCTTTTCCATTTCCTCGCTCTTGGTGATTCTTGGCGGCGGGTTTGGCGCGTGGTTGCGCTATTTGACGGGGCGCCTGTGGCTGATGCTCGTCGGTCCGGTCGTGGCCAGCGCCTTTCCCTATGCAACGCTGACCGCCAATGTGGCGGGCGCGCTGGCGATGGGCGTGCTGGCCGGTTGGCTGGCACGGCACGGCCCCCTGCCCAGCCTGTTGAGCGGAGAGCATTGGCGGCTGTTGCTGGGGGTGGGTGTATTGGGCGGTTATACGACGTTTTCGTCGATGGCGCTGGAATTTGCGCTGTTTGTCGAGCGCGGACAATTGGGCATGGCGGCCTTCTATGTCGGGCTGTCGCTCGCCGCCGGATTTGGCGCTTTATTCGCCGGCCTGTACCTGATGCGCGCTCTAGGCTAGGGCGTACATCATGAGCGATACCGAAAACACATCCTACGACCCCGGCGACGATGCCGGCCACGTCTCTGGCAAGCACGCCGGCAAGTATGCTGGCCAGACCACCGATCAAAACGCCGTCCGCCAATTTATCGTTGGCGCTGACGATCATGGCATCCGCCTTGACCGTTGGTTCAAGCGCAATTTGCCGCAAGTCGGCTTTGCGACGATCTCGCGCTGGACTCGCACGGGGCAGATCCGTGTCGATGGCAAACGCGCCGATCCCGCCGACCGAATCGAAAAGGGGCAGGTGCTGCGCGTCCCCCCCGGCGACAGCCATGTGCGCGGCGTCGAAACGCGTGGCCCGCGCGCGCGCAAGCCATTGACCGAGGAACAGCTCGACCGCGCCGACGCGATGGTCATCCATCGCGACCGCGCCGCGATTGTGCTGAACAAGCCACCGGGCCTCGCCACGCAAGGCGGCAGCGGGACGTTTGATCATGTCGACCTGTTGCTCGACGCCTATGCGCCCGACGGCCCGCGTCCGCGCCTCGTCCACCGACTGGACAAGGACACCAGCGGCGTCCTGCTGGTCGCGGCCACCGCTGGCAGCGCGGCGTTTTTTTCGAAGCGGTTTTCCATCCGCACCGCGCGCAAGATCTATTGGGCGCTGATCGCGGGCGTGCCCAGCATCGACGAAGGGCTGATCGACCTGCCGCTCGCCAAACAGCCGGGTACCGGCGGCGAAAAGATGATGGTCGACCAATCCGAACAGGGGCAGTCCGCCCGCACCCGCTATCGCGTAATCGACCGCGCGGGCAACAGCGCCTGCTGGGTCGAATTGCAGCCCTTGACCGGCCGTACCCATCAGTTGCGCGTCCACATGGCCGCGATCGGCCACCCCATCGTCGGCGACGGCAAATACGGCGGCCCGGAATCCTTCCTGACCGGCAGCATCAGCCGCAAGATGCACCTGCACGCGCATCGGCTGATCATCGATCACCCGGATGGCACGCCGCTCGACGTCATTGCCCCGCTGCCCGACCATTTCGCCGCCAGCATGGCGCAATTGGGCTTTAACGAGGCGGACGGCGAATATATCCCCGACCCCAGCGGCGAACTGAGCAAAGAGGGCGTCAAGGCCGTCGCCAAGCAGCACGCCAAGCAATATCGCAAGGAACGCCGGGGCGAGCGCCGTGGCCGCGCCGACAATGGCCGCGCCCGCAATGATTCGACGCGGGGTGGCGACGACCGCCCCGGCGCGCGCAAGGCGGGATCGGTCCGCAAGGGCCCCGGATCACCCCGCCCCGCCGAAAAGAGCGCCTCATCAAAGGCGCCGGCGGGCAAGGGCACAGGCCCGCGCTCTGTCGCACCGCGTTCGGCTGCCCCCCGCAGTGCTGCCCCCCGCAGTGCCGCCCCGCGTGGGGCAGCGCCGCGTGGCGCCGCACCCCGCACCGGCGCGCCCAAGAGCACAGGTCCCCGCAAGCCCCGCTGATGCATCCCAACCCCGCCTTTCGTTCCGAAGACCGCGCGCTGATGCAAATGCTGATCGACGAGATCGGCTTTGGCATGGTGTTTGCCGCGACGCCGGATGGCCCGCGCGTCGCGCATACGCCGCTGGTGTGGACGGGCGATGGCGCGGTGCAATTCCATCTGGCGCGGGGCAATGCGCTGACCCGGCACCTTGATGGGATGACCGCGCTGGCGGTGGTGAACGGGCCGGACGCCTATGTCTCGCCGCGCTGGTATGGCGATGATGTGTCGCAAGTGCCGACGTGGAACTATGTCGCGCTGGAGATCGAGGGCCGCGTTCGGCGGATGGACGAGGACGGGCTGATCGGCTGCCTCGATGCGCTGTCCGCGCGGCAGGAGGCGCTCGTCACTACCCCCGGCACGGCGTGGACGATGGCCAAGATGGTGCCCGACACCCGCGCCAAAATGCTCAATGCCATCTTCGGCTTTGAGCTGGAAGTGCAGGCATGGCGCCCAACTTTCAAGCTGTCGCAGAACAAGAGCGCGGCGGTGCGCGCAGGGCTGGCCGATGGGCTGGAGGCGCAAGGCGCGCTGGCGATGGCCGCGATGATGCGCGGGCTGACGCCATGATCGGTGCGATGCGGCTGGCGGTGTTCGACTGCGATGGAACGCTGGTTGATGGCCAGGCGGATATTTGCGCCGCGATGGATGCCGCCTTTACCGGGCTTGGGCTGACCGCGCCGGGACGTAGCGCCATCACGCGGATCGTCGGCCTCAGCCTGCCGCAAGCGATGCGGCGGCTGTTGCCCGGTGGCGAGGCGGATCTCCATGCCGCGCTGGTCGACGGGTATAAGGCCGCCTATCGTCAGGCGCGCGAACAGGGCCGGATCACCGAACCGCTGTTCGACGGCATCCGCGACATGCTCGATGGGTTGCGCGGTGCGGGCTGGGATCTGGGCGTGGCGACCGGCAAGTCCGACCGGGGGCTGATCCATTGCCTTGCGACGCATGGGTTGTCCGACCATTTCATCACATTACAAACTGCCGATCGCCACCCGTCAAAGCCGCATCCGGCGATGCTGGAGGCGGCGTTGACCGAGGCTATGGCGATGTCGGGCGATGCGGTGATGATCGGCGATACAACATTCGACATTGCCATGGCGGTGGCCGCCGGTGTCCGCCCTATCGGCGTCGCATGGGGCTATCACCACGCGGCGGAATTGCTGGCCGCCGGCGCCGTCGCGGTGGCCGAAACCCCGGCGCATTTGCAGGAGATGCTGGTATGAGCGACCCGACCCCCACAGCGGAACAGATCGCCAAGTCGCGATTTCAACGGTTGACGGTGGTACGCCTGTCGGGCGTGGTACTGGCGCTGATCGGCGCGTCGATCATGGCGGGCAAGGTGGCATTGCCGCCGATCCTGGGCCTGTTGCTGGTGCTGATCGGGCTGTTTGATACGGTGGTATTTCCGGTGCTGTTGATCCGCCGGTGGAAGCGGACCGGCAAATGAAGCGGTTTTACACACACGTGACCGTCGCCCCGTCGGGCAATGGCTGGCAGGTGCAGCTCGACGGGCGGGCGATCAAGACCGTCGGCAGGCAGGCCCAAGTGGTCCCGACCGAGGCGCTGGCCCGGGCGCTGGCCGAGGAATGGGCGGCGCAGGGCGAGGACATCAACCCCGCCGCCTTCATGTTTCGCGACATGACCGATTATGCGCTGGATGTCGTGGCGCAGGAACGTGATGCGGCGATCCGCGCGCTGGTCCCTTATGCAGAGACCGATACGCTGTGCTATCGCGCCGATCCCGACGCACCGCTCTACCCGCGGCAACTGGCAGTGTGGGAGCCGATCCTGACCGCTGCCGAGGCGCGCTATGATGTGCATTTCGAACGGGTGTCGGGGATCATCCACCGGGCGCAGCCGGCGGCCACGCTGGCGCGGATGAATGCGGCGCTGGCAGCTTGCGATGCATTTACTTTGGCCGCCTTGCGCAACTTGGCGGGGCTGGCCGCCTCGCTGGTGATCGGCCTGTCCGCGTTGGAGCCGGACGCCGACCTCGACGCGCTATGGACCGCGGCCAGTCTTGAGGAAGAATGGCAGGCCGAATTATGGGGCCGCGAAGAAGAAGCCGAAGCCCGACGCGCCAAGCGGGCCAGCGATTTTCGCAGCGCCGCGCGGTTTGCCGGGTTGGCGAAGGTTTAAAAGGCGGGCCTACTTCACCCAATCCGCCACATCGGCCGCGACCCGATTGGCAGCGCGGTTGAGGGCGGGCGCGACGGCTGTGGCCTTGGGCGCCACATTCTTCTCCACCGCCTCGAACCGGCGCATCGCAATGGCGCCGCTGGCGTCCTGCCATAGCGCGTCATAGCGGACCACCGCCGACCGATTGTGCGCATCATAGCCCAGCGCAATCAGGCGGCCCGACAGGTGCAGATTACCCCGCGCTTCGGCATCATCCTCGACCACCAACCGTTTGCCGCGGGCGCGGATGGTTTCGGCCAACAGGCTGCGGAACAGGCGCGCGGGGCGTTCGACCCACTGGCCATCCTTCAGATAGGCCATCGACGTCGCATCGACTTGCACCGCGACCCGCGCGACGGCAAGGCTGCGGTCGGTTTCCGGCTCAACCACGACCAAGGCCGCGCCGGGCGCCGCCGACAGCGTCGTGCCGGGCGCCCAAGTCATCGCAGGGCTCAACTCGAACAATTGCGCTGGCGCCTTGGCCCCGCCGCCCAGATTGACGCAAGCCCCCAGCCCCGCCACGCCGAGCGCCACGCCGGCCCATTTTATCGCAAATCCCTGCTTCATGGGCGATACTCCGGCAGTTTGGGCGCGCCGACGGCGGCGGCGGCACCCTGATTGTCGATCTTTTCGGTCAGGTCGCGCAGCGCCCGACTGGTCGCCCGCACCTCGCGGATCGTCGCCTCGGCCTGGGGCAAGGTCGTGTCGTTAAGCCGCCGCGCGGCGGGGCTCGCCTCGGCCATAGTCGCCTTGAGCGCATCCGCCGCCGCCTGCGCCGATTTCAACGTATCGCGCAATTGCCCAGCCAGCGACGGGCCATCGGCATCCAGCGTCGCGTTCACTGTGCCGGCCACCTTTTGGAAATCGGTCAAGGTCTGTGTCGCCTGTTGCAGTGTCTGGTCGAGATCGGCCAACACCACCTTTACCTGCGGCGATGCGTCGGCCAGCGTCGCGGTCATCCGGTTGGTATTGGCCAGAATGCCCTCGATCGACTTCTGGTTCTTGTCCGACAGCATGTTGGTCAACCGCTCGGTCAAGCCAGCCAGCCGTTCCATCAACAAGGGCGCATTGGTCAGCAATTCACCGATGCCGCTGCGCTTGGTCGGGATTACCGGCACGCCATCGGGACCGGGTGCGACGATGGCCGGCGCGCCCCGTCCCCCGCCGGCCAACAAGACATTCGACACGCCGGTAAAGCTGCTCTGGATCGTGGCGGTGGTACCGACCAGAATCGGGATGCGCTGATCGATCGCGATGCGCACCCGCACCATGCCGGGATCGTCATGCGACAGTTCGATCTGGGTGATCTGCCCCGCCGGCACGCCCGCATAGGACACCTGCGTTCCCGTCGCGAGGCCATCGACCGACTGTCGAAAATAGATATCGTACAGGTTGCGCTGATTTTGGCTAACATGAACCAGCCAAAGGGCAAAGCCGGCAGCCAAGGCCATCAGGGCCAGCGTAATCCCCCCGACCCAGATATGATTGGCGCGTGTTTCCATGGGGGTACTATGCCTTTGTCTGCGCTGAACTGTCCAGCCTAGCATGTTGCCGGTCTTGCGCAGCTGCTGCGGCGCGGCCACGCGGGCCGTCGAAATATTCGTGGATCCACGGGTGATCGCTGGCCATCAATTCGGGGATGGTGCCGACCGCAATGACATGGCCATCGGCCAGCACCGCCACCCGGTCGCAAATCTCGTGCAATGTATCGAGATCATGCGTGATCAAAAACACCGTCAAGCCCAGCGTTTCATGCAATTCGCGGGTCAGATGATCGAACGCCGCCGCACCGATCGGGTCGAGCCCGGCGGTCGGCTCATCCAGAAACAACAATTCCGGATCGAGCGCCAACGCGCGCGCCAGGCCGGCCCGCTTGCGCATCCCGCCCGACAGTTCGGAGGGATATTTCGCCGCCGCCTCGGCTGGCAATCCCGACAGCATCACCTTGTAGCGCGCGATTTCATGCCGCAGAGCCGGTTCCATGTCGGGGTAAAATTCCTTTAGCGGCACCTCGACATTTTCCGCCACGGTCAGCGTCGAGAACAGCGCGCCACCCTGAAACAGCACGCCCCACCGGCTGCGGATATCGACATCGCCGCGCATCGGGGGCGCATCCATTGCCTGGCCCAGCACGGTGATCCGCCCCGCACTCGGCTGTTGCAACCCGATAATCGCGCGCATCAGCACCGATTTGCCGGTGCCCGACCCGCCCACCACGCCGATAATCTCGCCCCGCCGCACGGTCAGCGACAGGTCGTGATGCACGACATGATCGCCAAACCGGTTTTCCAGCCCCTCGATCACGATGGCGGGCGTCACCTCGGTCATACCCAGCCGACCTTGGTGAAAAACACCGCAAAGAAGGCGTCGAGCACGATCACCATAAAGATCGCCTGCACCACCGCGAGCGTCGTGCGCAGTCCAACATCCTCGGAATTGCCCGAAACCTGCATCCCCTGATAACAACCGGTCATCGCCACGATCAGCCCAAACACCGGTCCTTTGACTAGCCCGACCCACAAATCGCTCAACGGCACGACTTCTTGTACCCGCGCCAAAAAGTTCCAGAACGGAATGTCGAGCGTAAAAGCGCTGATCGTCGCGCCGCCCAAAATCGCAAACAGCGCGGCATAGCAGCCCAGCAACGGCATCATGAGCACCGTCGCCACCACGCGCGGCAACACCAGCGCTTCCATCGGCGACACGCCAATCGTGCGCATCGCGTCGATTTCCTCGGTCAGCTTCATCGTGCCGATCTGCGCGGCAAAGGCGCTGCCCGACCGGCCCGCCACCATGATCGCCGTCATCAGGATGCCCAATTCGCGCAACGCGAGCCGCCCTGTTAGGTTCACCGTGTAAATCTGCGCGCCGAACTGTTGCAATTGGACCGCACCTTGTTGCGCGATGACGATCCCGACCAGAAAGCTCATCAAACCGACGATGGCCAGCGCATCGACGCCGACCAGTTCCATCTGGCGCACCAGCGCGGTCATGCGGATACGGCGCGGGTGGCCCACAACACCCCACACCGAAACCAGCATCGCGCCAAAAAAGGCGACCGTGCCGACCATGCCGACGGCCAATTCAACGACCACTTGCCCAATGGTGGCGGGCACGCGGGTCCATACGCCAGGCAGTATCGGCACAATCGGCGCGTCGCTGTCACAGCCGCGCACCGCCGCGATCAGCCGCGCGGCATGGTCGCTGGCGCCGGTGATCGTGGCGCCTGCATCCCGCGCCAGTCGCCACACCACCCATGCGCCGACTGTGTCGATGTCGCCCACCGCGGCAATGTCGACGCGATCACAGGCGACCTGCGCCGCCCGCAGCGCCCGGTCGACCGGCCCGACCGTGCCGACCAGCATCGCCCCCGACAGCGCCAGCGTTGTGGCACCATCAGCCGCAGTTTCGATGGAGAAATCGCAAGAGCCGGTCATATCGCCTCCGGTCATGCTGGAAAATGCCGGGGGGGGCAAGAGGCGCGCAATGGCACGCCGAACCCTTGCGCCTTGCGGGCGCGGCTGGCAAAGGCGCATGCATGACCGCTCAAACGCCAGAAGCCGCGCCAGAAGGCGCCCTCGACAAGACCTTTGATCCCGCCGGGATCGAGGCCAAATGGTACGCCCATTGGGAGGCGAACGACCTGTTCCGCCCCGAACGCCCCGACGCGCAGCCCTTTACCATCGTCAATCCGCCACCCAACGTGACGGGGTCGCTGCACATTGGCCACGCGCTGGACAATACGTTGCAGGACATTGTCGTCCGCTATGAACGGCTGCGCGGCAAGGATGCGCTGTGGGTGGTTGGCACCGACCATGCCGGCATCGCGACGCAAATGGTGGTCGAACGCCAGATGGAAGCGCAAGGCGACAAGCGCAGCAATTACACGCGCGACGGCTTCATCGACAAGGTGTGGGAATGGAAGGCCGAATCCGGCGGCACCATCACCGGCCAGTTGCGGCGGCTGGGCTGCTCGATGGATTGGAGCCGCGAGCAATTCACGATGGACCCGCATTTCACCCGCGCGGTGGTCAAGGTCTTCGTCGACCTGTTCCATCAGGGCCTGATCTATCGCGACAAGCGGCTGGTCAATTGGGACCCCAAGTTGAAGACCGCGATTTCCGACCTTGAGGTCGAAACGCGCGAGATTCAGGGGCATTTCTGGCATTTCCGCTATCCGTTGGCCGATGGCGTGACGTTGGATGACGGGCGCGACTATATCGAGGTTGCGACGACGCGCCCCGAAACGATGCTGGCCGATATGGCCGTCGCGGTGCATCCCGATGATGCGCGCT
>CAIOKP010000171.1 GCA_903858875.1 uncultured Sphingomonadales bacterium | reverse complement strand
TGAAACTTAAACCATTTTCAGAAATTTCCTTGCCAATACGTGACAGGATGAGCGCGAACGACGGCTGGCTGAGGAGCGCCAAGCCTTCATCCATCGTCATGCCATACCGGAGGAATATGTCCTCGGGCTCGTCCATCTTCATCGCCAGTTCGACGGCGAGACGTTCGTGAGTTGTTTTGTACAGCGACGGGACGCGGGCTTGGCGCTCGTCCTCGTAGTCCTGTGCCGTGCGGGGGGCTGGAAGGTCTTCGATCGCCGTGCTGCGCTTGAGCGCGCCGCCGTGCGGCTGTGACTCCAACTCAGTGAGGACTTCGGTCATAATGTCAACGTATCCACGCCGAGGCCAGTTTTGGTGTCCAATACCGTCGCGATGTGAACGGCCTTCTCGGCGTCGGCTCCTGCAAACATCGCGCCCATTGCGAAGTCAGTGCCGCTCCCAAGCGCCCACTTCTTCACGCGCACCCGCGCGATAATCCACTTATCACTCATCACAAACACACGACCTTTGTGATCTATCGTCAGCACCGCGATATCACTCAGCGCTGGCTTCTTCCCGCCGCGCCGCATCCACCGCGCGTACGCTTGGCACTCTCCGCTGTCACCTGCGCAGCCGAACAGTTTTGCACGCCCGTGCTTGACAACGCGGAATATTTTTGTCGTTGGCGTCGCAGTGCCGTTGTAAGTTGACTGCCGATCGGCTGCCAGTGTCTTACCATCCCATGCGATCGTGGTCATCCGCGCAGTTCCTGAAACGAGTCCGTGATGCGCCACCAAGCGGGGGCGTTCAGCGCGTGCTGGACGGCGAGATACATGGCGGTATGGTTCATCCCTGCTCCCATCGTTGTGCGAGTTCCATCACTTCGTTGTAGTGCATGCTGGCGTCGAGGTCGCAGACGCCATAGGGCAAGTCGTGGAACGCCGTATCGTCCATGAACAAGTTTCGCTCGTAGAGGTCTTGGAGCGCCATCTCCCTCTCCGCCGCCTCAACCGTCAGCCCGCGATGTGAGGGGATGGGGTTGTGCTCGAGTAGTCGGTGGCCGATCACGCTACACCAGTGCGTGCACGACAGCACGAAAAATAAAATCCTTCGCTTGCTGCGCGACGGGCAGTTGATCAAACGGCACGATACACGGATGCTGTTTGGCCTCGGGGTTCTTGACATCGCCGTAGGCCCAGCCCTCCGCGACCTTCTGCGCCATCCAGCTTTCGTGGCTCGCGGATGCGCTGGCCTGCGGGTTCTCCGTGTGCAACTTGACCCCGAGTAGTGCGGAGTCGCGCTGCCATTGCGGAGCATCTTCCCACTCAGGCTGTGACGTGTCGCCCAGCGCTTCGCAGTATGCTTTGTTCACTTGATGACACACTCGTGCAATTTGATTCTGGTTCATTCGGTGCCTCCTGAGCAGTGCCGCAGCGGGATTGCTGGGCGGTGAATTGGGATCGCGCTCGGGAATCGAACCCGCCAGAGTCTAGAATGGGCAAACCTGCCACGCGATAATTCAATCTTGGCAGATTGAAATGGTTCTGTCAACCTCTGTAAACCAGTGTAAACCTGGCCCGCGCGCTGGTTCTGTCAACCGGTTGACAGATATGCTATGGCCCGCGCCACCGACGCGCAGTTATCCCGGAAGGCGCCCAGCCCGATGTTGCACCGGTAGCACAGCAGTCCGCGCACCCGCCCTGTGGCGTGGCAATGATCAACGACAAGTTCGCGCCCTTGTGCGGGCGGGTCGAAGCAGAGTTTACATTTGCCGCCCTGCTCCGCGAGCCGCGTCTCATACTCACCTGGCTTGAGTCTGTAAGGCACGTTACGATTTCCCCGCTGGCCG
>CAIOKP010000170.1 GCA_903858875.1 uncultured Sphingomonadales bacterium | reverse complement strand
CGATCAGCCCCGCGCGGCGCGTAGGCCAAAGTCTGCCCACCCATCAAAGCGCCAATGGATTCCAGGACTTGGCGCTCTGCGACACCGTAATGGTCAAGTCTCCTTCGATCCGGCACGAGCCGCAGTGTCGGGCGGGGCGCACCAAAGCTGTTGTCGGTATCGACGATGAACGGCACCGATTTGAAGATCTGTTCGACGGCCAAGGCGGTTTTCTGGCGCGTGGCCTCGTCAGGCCCATAGATCTCGGCCAGCAATGTCGCCAGCACCGGCGGCCCCGGCGGCGTTTCCACCACCTTGATGACGCCGCCCGCCGGCAAGGACACTTGCCCAAGCCGCTCACGCAGATCGACGGCAATGGCATGGCTGGAGCGCGAGCGGTCGCCCTTGGGCAGTAGCGCGACCATCACATCGCCCATCTCTGGCTTCGAGCGCAAGAAATAGTGGCGCACGAGGCCATTGAAATTGAACGGCGCGGCGGTACCCGCATAGGCCTCCATCGCGGTGACTTCGGGGATCTGGCGCGCCACGGCAGAGGCTTGCTCCAATACGCGCTCTGTGCCTTCGAGGCTGGTGCCCTTGGGCATATCGACCACCAGCTGCACTTCGCTCTTGTTGTCGAAGGGCAGCAGCTTGACCGTCACCGCCTTGAAATAGAACATCGAGCAGGCGACCAGAGTGGCAACGCCGACCCCGATGAGGAAGCGCTTGGCGCTCTGGTGTGTGGCGATAACGCGATTGGCATAGCGGGCATAGATTGCGCCCAACTTGCCGCCGCCTTCATGTTCGTGGCCATGCGCCAATGTCTCTCGCGCAAAGCGGATCATCAGCCACGGCGCGATAATCACCGCGACAAAGAAGCTGAAAACCATCGCGGCGCTGGCATTGACCGGGATCGGCGCCATGTAAGGCCCCATCAGCCCCGAGACGAACAGCATCGGCAAGAGCGCGGCCACCACCGTCAGCGTGGCGATGATGGTGGGGTTGCCCACCTCGGCCACCGCCTCGATGGCGGCTTGCTGGCGACTGCGGCCATCGTTCATGCCCCAATGCCGCGCGATATTCTCGATCATCACGATCGCGTCATCAACCAGAATGCCGATGGAAAAGATCAGCGCGAACAGGCTGACCCGATTGATCGAAAAGCCCATGATCCATGAGGCAAACATGGTCAGCATGATCGTCGTGGGGATAACGATGGCGGTCACCCCCGCCTCGCGCCAACCGATGGCAAAGCCGATCAGGATGACGATTGAGACGGTTGCCAGTGCCAGATGGAAGATCAGCTCATTGGCCTTGTCATCCGCGCTGTGCCCATAATTGCGCGTGACAGTGACCGCCACGCCCGCCGGAATGAGACTGCCTTTCAGCGCCTCAACCCGCGCGACCACACCTTGGCTGACCTTGACCGCATTTGCTCCGTTGCGCTTGGCAATCGCGATGGAAACCGCGGGCGCCATCGACCACGCTTGCCCATCCTTCGCCCAACGCCAGCTTCGTGCCTGATCTTGAGAGGCACCTTGCTCCACGCGCGCCACGTCGGACAGCAATACCGGCGCACCTGTAGCCGAGCGCAGCGTCAGCCCGCGCACCTCCTCCGCGCTGCCCAAGGGCTGTCCGGCGGTGATCGCCAGTGCCTGTCCACCCTCTCGCACAGAACCGGCGGGGAAAGACCGACCGCCTTGGCCGATAGCCTCCATCACCGAGGACAAGGGCACCCGCGCCGCCGCCAGCTTCGCGGGATCAGGGATCACCCGGATCGCCTCGCGCTGGCCGCCCGCGATGAACGTGATGCCGACGTCATCGACCTTGACCACTTCGGTCCGCAACTTCGTGGCCAAGGTATAAAGCGTTCGATCATCCCACTGCCCCACTGCGCCCGGTTTGGGCGTCAGCGTCAGCACCACAATGGGCACATCGGAAATGCCGCGCGTGGTGATCTGGGGCGAAGGGATACCCGCCGGGATCTTGTCGATATTGGCCTTGATCTTCTCATCGATGCGGGTCGCTGCCGCCTCGGGATTCGATCCCACAAGGAAGCGCGCCGTCACCATCACACCGTGATCATCGGCTTGGGTATAGACATGCTCGACGCCGTCGATCGACTTGACGATGCTTTCAAGCGGCTTGGCCACTAATTCCACATTGTCGGCCGCCGACAGACCGGGCGCTGCCACGCGGATATCGACCATCGGCACGCTGATCTGCGGCTCTTCCTCACGCGGGATCGTAATGGTGGCCAGTAGCCCCACGAGAATCGCCGCCAACAAAAACAGTGGCGTTAACGGCGACGAGATGGTGGCGCGCGTAATGCGGCCAGAAATGCCCAGTTTCCCGGAATTGGCTGTTTTCATTGCGCGCCACCTGCGAGCGTATCGCCCACCGCAACGCCGGAGAGGATTTCAACCTTGCCCTCGCCAGCCGGTGCCGTCTGCACCGGAACTTGCATCGGCGCACCGTTCTTGGCCACCACCGTGACATAGTCGAGGCCATAGTGTGTGGCGACAAAGGCGCGCGGTACGAGGATAGCGCGATGGGTGCCAGCCGCCACTTGCGCTGGCAAACGCCGCCCCATCAGCCTTGCATCCAGTCCATTCATGGCCACGTCCGCGGTGACCTGCCCGGCTTGAACCGCCGGATAGACGCGGGTGACAACGCCTTGGCCCACCATACCATCAACACGGACCTTGGCGCCGACAATCACCTTGGCGGCCAGTGCTTCTGGCAGGTCGAGCCTTAGAACCACCGGCCCGGCGGTGACCACCGCCACCACCATGCCCGGCGCCACCGGGCTACCGGCAGGCACATCGGCGCGCAACACGCGGCCCGTGGCGGGCGCCACCACCACGCCATTGCCTGCCACCGCGCGCACGGCGGATTGCTGGGCACGGGCGGCCTGGGTCTGCGCATTGGCGGCGATCGCGCCTGCTTCAGCCTGTTCCAGCCGGGCCTTGGCATAGACGCCATTCGTGGCAAGGTACTTCACGCGGTCCAACTCGGCTTGGGCCTGCGCTGCCTGCGCTTGTGCGGCGGCGGCCTGCGCGCCATAGGCGCCGGCCTGATAGGACAATTGATTATCGGTGATGCGCCCGATGACCTGCCCCCGCCGCACGCTGTCACCCGCGCGGACCGACAGGGACGTCAAAACGCCCGGAATGCGCGCCAGCACTTGTGCCTGATCCTGCGAGGTCACTTCGGCCGAGACGCTCTGCCAATCAGGTGCATCGCTCATGGCAACTGGCAAGCGCGGGCCGGAAGGGACTTTCGCGGCACCTTCATCCGCCTTTTGCTGGCCACATGCTGCGAGCGGCAACATCAGCATAACCGCCAGCGTAGTCCCGAGGTTCGAGCCCCTGCGCATCACAAATCTCCCGCTTTATCGTTTTCTTGGGCTCAGCGTTCGATCGGCAGGCCGGCCGACTTCCATGCACCGAAACCGCCTGCAAGATGCGTGTCGACTACGGAACCGGCGCTACGACATTTGTCGAGCGCCATCCCCGAGCGCTTTCCGCCAAGGCAAGATAGCACCACCACGCGGTCTAACGGATCCGAAATCTGATCAGCGTTGAAGCTTGAGAGCGGCATGTTGATCGCGCCGGGGATATGCCCCGCAGCGAACTCGTCGGTCTCTCGCACATCAACGACCAAAGCCTTGTCGGCCAAAATCATCTCATGCAGCGCCACCGCGTCGATCTCACGATGTTTCGCCGATTTCCCAAAACCAAAGACCATTGCCTGCATTCCTCTCGAAGCGGGTCGTGCCGCCACCAAAAATCATGCCTTGCTTATATTGTTATTGAGTCATATTAGTCAAGAACGATTCAAATGGGCTCTACAATCCGTGAAAAACGAGCCCCGAGGAAAATCGAAGGGAGAGTTATCCATGTCATTGCCCCGCATCATCGTTCTGGGCGCAGGCCTGGGCGGTACAATCGCCGCCTATGAACTTCGCGACGCCACCAAAGGCCGCGCGCAGGTGATGGTGGTGTCCGACACGGACGATTATTGGTTTGTGCCCTCAAATCCTTGGGTTGCCGTGCGCTGGCGCGAGGCTGATGCCATCCGCGTCCATTTGCCGCCGGTCATGAAAAAACGCGGAATCGACTTTACCAATGTCGGCTGTGCCCGCGTGCATCCGGCTGAAAACCGCATAGATCTTGGTGATGGCACAAGCCTGTCCTACGATTACCTCGTTATTGCCACCGGCCCTGATCTCGCCTTTGACGAGATCAAGGGTCTGGGCCCCGATGGCCACACCGTATCGGTCTGCCGCACCGATCACGCGGCGCACGCTGCCGATGTGTTCGACGCTTTTTGCGAGAACCCGAAACCCATCGTGGTTGGCGCGGCGCAAGGGGCCTCCTGCTTTGGCCCGGCCTATGAATTCGCCCTGATCCTCGACACCGAACTGCGCCGCCGCAAGATCCGTGATCAGGTGCCGATGACCTTCGTCACCCCCGAACCCTACATCGGCCACCTCGGCCTTGATGGCGTGGGCGACACCAAAAGTCTGCTCGAAAGCGAAATGCGCAACCGGCACATCAAATGGGTGACCAACGCGCGTATTACGGGCGTCGACGATGGCATGATGCATGTCGAGGAAGTCGCTGAGGACGGCGCGGTCAAGAAGGCCCACGACCTTCCCTTCGGATATTCCATGATCCTGCCCGCCTTTCGCGGCATCAGGGCGGTCTATGGCATCGAAGGTCTAACCAACCCGCGCGGGTTCATCCTGGCCGACAAGCACCAGCGCAATCCGACTTTCAAGAACATCTATTCGCTCGGCGTTTGCGTGGCTATCCCGCCAATGGGGCCAACGCCCGTCCCGGTCGGCGTACCCAAAACCGGCTTCATGATCGAGAGCATGGTGACGGCGGTAGCACACAATATTGCGGCCGAACTCGATGGCCGCACACCCGACGACATCCCCTCGTGGAACGCGGTCTGCCTTGCCGATTTCGGCGATGGCGGGGTGGCCTTTGTGGCGCAGCCGCAGATACCGCCGCGCAACGTCAACTGGTCGGCCCATGGCAAATGGGTGCACCTCGCCAAGGTCGGCTTTGAGAAATACTTCCTGCGCAAGGTGCGCATGGGGACCAGCGAACCGCTCTACGAAAAGCTCGCTCTGCAGATGCTGGGCATCAACAAACTCAAGGCAACCCAGAAGGGAGACGCATAATGTCGCTCGATTCCGCGGTCATGCGCTTTGCCGGTGTCGTGGTGCTTACCAGCGCACTGTTGGCCCATTTCGTCCATCCTGCGTGGATTTATCTCACCATGTTTGCCGGCGCCAATATGCTCCAGGCCAGCTTCACCGGCTTTTGCCCGGCGGCCATGGTGTTCAAGGCGATGGGCGCCAAGCCCGGCTGCACCTTCGAATAGGATGCCCATGATGCGCCTGGCATTTGCTCTACCCCTTCTGCTGCTGGCCCCCGCGGCCAGCGCGCAGGATCTCAACGCCACCATCGCCGATGCGCTGGCCCATGCGCCCGCCCTTGCCGAAGCGCAGTCGGATGAGGCGCTGGCAATAGCGCGGCTTGATGGCGCAAGGGCAGAAGGCCACCCACTGGTCGCCATAGAGGGCGAGATTGGCGCAGGCCGCATCGACAATGGCGGTTTCTTCGGCTTTACCGCGCGCAACGTCACCCCGCTGGCGCTGAAAGCCGGCGCCGAAATGCCGCTCTATGCCGGAGGCCGGGTGGCCGCCGCCATGGATCAGGCGCGTGGTGGGGTGGATATCGCCAGGCTCGGGCTTGCCGATGCGCGCGCCCGGACGATGGTCGGCGCGGTGGCGGCCTATGCCGAAGTGCTGACCGCCCGGCGGATCGAGGCGCGCTTTCGGCAATTGACCGGCGAATTGGGCGAGGTCGAGCGGCAGGCTGGGCTGCGCTTCAACACGGGCGAGATCCCGGCGTCCGATCTGGCCGCTGCCACAGCGCGCCGCGCAGAAGGGGATGCGGGGCTAGCCAGCGCCGAAGGCCGGCGGATCAATGCCGAGTCGCAATACCGCCGCTTGACCGGGCATGATGCAGGCGCCCTCGCCCCCTTGCCCGCGCTGCCAGAAACGCCGCCCACGCTGGATGAAGCCATCGATGCCGCACACCGCGCAAATCCGGCGCTGGCACAGGCAGAAAAGGCCATCGATATCGCTCGCGCAGGTGTGCGCGGTGCCAAGGCCGAAAGCCTGCCGACACTCGGCGCCTTTGCCGAGGCCACCCGCACCCGCGATCAGTTCTTTCCCGATTACCGCGCCGATGCGGTGGCGCTCGGGGTGCGCGGGCGCTGGACATTATGGGCTGGCGGGCGCACCGCCGCCAAAATCCATGAAGCCGACGCCACGCTTGACGGCAGCGAGGCCCGCGCCCGCGATGCCCGCAATAGGGTCGACACCGCCGTCATTTCGGCATGGACGGGTCTCAAAACCGCACAGCGCATGGTAGCCGCCGGTGCCGCCCGTTGCGCCGCGACCACCGAAGCCCTGCGCTCGACGCGGTTGGAGGCAAAGGTCGGCGCCAAGCCCACGCTCGCCGTGCTCGACGCGGAGCGCGAGGACATGGCTGCGCAAGCGGCCCAAATCGAGGCCGAGGGCCAGCGCCTCCTTGCCGCTTGGCAATTGAATGCGCTGACCGGGGCGCTGGTGCAATGACCGCGACTGACACGGTGGTGGCCCGCGCGCGCAAGATCGCCACCAATGGCGGCGCGATGCATGTGCAAACCGTCCTCGACGAGGCGACCTTTACAGCTTCCCCAAAAGCATAGGAGCAGATGCTATGAACAAAAATTGGCCCGAGATGGCGAAGGACCTGTCTGGCGCGATCCGTGAAGTCCGCCTTGGCGCGCCAGAGGTGATGAAGGCCTTTTCCGCCATGGCCGCCGCCGCTACTGCTGGGGGCACGCTCGATACCAGGACCAAGGAGCTCATCGCGCTGGCCATTGCGGTTGCCATCCGCTGCGATGGCTGCGTGGCCTTTCACGCCAAGGCCGCCGTAGAGCAGGGCGCCACCCGCGAGGAACTGATGGAAACCATGGGGATGGCGCTCTACATGGGGGCGGGCCCCAGCCTGATGTATGCAGCGCAGGCCGTGGAAGCCTATGACCAGTTTGCTGGAAAATCACCCACAGAAGGCTGACCGAGATGGACCGACAAGAGATCATTGCTTGCCCGCATTGCCTCGCGGCCAATCGCGTGGGGCCCAATCGGTTGAGCGATGCCCCCCATTGCGGCAAATGCCACAAGGCGCTGTTTCTGGGTAAGCCGCTCGACGCCAACGCCGCCGCTTTTACCGCGCATGTGGGCAAGGGCACGTTGCCGGTGCTGGTCGATTTCTGGGCCCCGTGGTGTGGGCCGTGCAAGATGATGGCCCCCGCCTATGCCGAGGCGGCGGTGAAACTCGAGCCTTTCATCAGGCTACTCAAGGTCAACACCGAACAGGAGCCCGCCTTAGCCACCGCGCACGATATCCGGTCTATCCCCACGATGATGCTGTTTGTCGGGGGCCGCGAAGTGCGGCGCGTTTCGGGCGCAATGGATTCCCGGCGCATTGCCGAATGGGCAAAAGGATAATGGCGCAGATTATGTCCCGCATCGACGCCTTGGGCCTACACATGGTCAATGCGGATCAGCCGCAACCAGCATAAAACCTATCAGGGATGAAGATAGACAAAGCCCCGACCCTGTAAGGCAAGCCATCTCGTCACCCCCGGTGGGGACAACATCCTGGGGGCGAACCCCATACAGATCCTCGGCATGCTGCCCCACGTCGTCGAGGGTGCTACGGCAAACGAGGAAGTTGACGCCTCTCGCGCGCAGCCCATCCATTCCGTTGCGCAGGTGACTGTCTGTTCTAGCCATCTGGAACAACGTGGCACCCGATGTGACGTTCACAACCCGAATTTCTACGCACCCGGTGGTGGCCTGAGCCCAGAGTTGGTTCGCGATCATCAGACGTGAGCGTTTCAGCAAAGGTGCCAGGCTGGTTTGCCCAAAAATCCGGGTCGAACCTGACATGCGATTCCAGCACTGAATGTCCAGGGCCGACACAGCTGAATCGCCAAAATCAATTTATCAAATATTGAATTTGGTAATTTAATTGCACCCGATCAATGCGATTTCCCATTTCGTGCCGCAGTGTCGCGAAATCCCCCGTGCTCACCGGATGGATCGAAAGGGCTTCACCATGTCAACGCGCCTCATGTTCATGCTTTTTTCGATGATCGCCACAACGATTATCGGCATTCTGATCACTGCCGTGCTGACCATGGGCATGACGACTGGTCGCGCCATAACAAAGACACCTGCGCTGGACTAAGCCGAAGCGGCAAGATCGCCCGCCGCCTTTCATCTCAGCCCCTTCCACACAAAAACCCCCGCAAATCCGTTAGGACAAGCGGGGGTTTTGCTTTGCGCTTTGGTGGCGCATCGGACCAGAGTGGCCCAAGGGGGCGGTACTACGGGAAGGTCAGCCCCGCCCCCATTTCCGATGTTACGTCAGACCGCCGGGTCGTCATCGATCGGGGAGTTGAACTCGTGCCACAGCCCATTAATGATCCCAAGGCCGACCGCGAGCCCCAGGCCCAGTATCCATGCAAAATACCACATAGCCTTGTACTCCTAGTAGAAATCGGGGCTGGTGCGCACATCAACCAGCGTAATCCGGCCCGAAAGCACCTTCATCACCCAGGCCGTATAGATCAGCACGATCGGCAGAAAGACGATGGTAACCACCAGCATGATGAACAAAGTCAGATGACTGGAAGACGCATTCCACACCGTCAGGCTGGATTTGGGATCGATGGAGCTTGGCAGGATGAAGGGGAACATCGACAAGCCAACTGTGCCAATAGTGCCAACAATCGCCAGCGCGCTGCCCGCAAAGGCGACCAGTGCCCGACGCGAAGACATCCCGATCAGCGCCAACATCGGCCCGATCAGCCCCAGCGCCGGCGCCAAAACCATCCATGGATGAGCGGCGTAATTGTCGAGCCAAGCGCCCGGCGCAGAACCGGTCGCGGACATCAGCGGGTTGGACGGGCCAGAGGCATTGACCACGCCCATCATTCGCATCCCCATGCCGCCCTTGGCGACCATCACGCCGCCAAGCGCGAAGAGCACGATGCTCAAAATGGCTGCCACAAAACCGAACCGCCGAGCGCGGACCAGCACGGGCCCATCCTCGATCTTCAGCGCCAACCAGCCAGCGCCGTGCAACCCCAGCATCGCCACCGACAACAGGCCGGTGAGCAAGGTAAACGGCGTAAACAGGCCAAGCAGACCGCCTTCATAGGTCATACGCAAGTCACTATCGAAGCGAAACGGGGCGCCCGTCAGCACATTGCCCACCGCAACGCCAAACACCAGCGCCGGCACAAAGCCGCCGACAAACAGCGCCCAGTCCCAACGCGCGCGCCATGCGGGATCGGCATGCTTCGACCGATATTTGAACGATACGGGACGCAGGATCAGCGAGGCCAGCACGAGGAACATGGCGAGATAAAAGCCTGAAAAACTCACCGCATAGACGAAAGGCCAAGCCGCAAAGATCGCGCCGCCGCCAAGAATGAACCACACTTGATGGCCTTCCCAGTGCGGTGCGATGGCGTTGATGGTCAGCCGCCGCTCGTCGTCCTTGCGGGCAACGAAGGGGAGCAGCGAGGCGACGCCAAGATCATAGCCATCGGTCAGCGCAAAGCCGATGAGCAACACGCCCAGCAGTACCCACCAGATCAGGCGCAGGGTTTCATAGTCGAGAGGGATATGCATGTTTTTGCTCCCTTATTCTGCGGGCAGCGGAGCAAAGCCCGCGAGTGAGGCAGGCTCATGATGCTCGATCGGACCTTTGCGGATCGAGGTGATCATCAGACGGATCTCGATCACCGCCAGCGTGCCGTAGAGCGCGGTAAAGCCGATAATCGTCGTCCAGATCTGGCCTATGGTCAGCGAGGATGCGCCAAGGAAGGTCGGCAGCACACCGTCGACCGCCCAGGGCTGACGCCCGATCTCGGCCAGCACCCAACCAAACTCGATGGCCAGCCATGGCAGCGGGATCGCCGCCACCGCAAGCCGCAGGAACCAGCGTTTCCGGAACTGACAGGCCGAGGCGCAATAGAAGGCCATCGCGAAATAGGCGATGAAGGCAAAGCCCAGCCCCGCCATAAAACGGAACAGGAAGAACATCACCGGCACATTGGGAATGGTGTCATGGGCGGCCTTGAGGATCTGGGCGTCACTCGCCTGACGCGGATCGGCCATGTAACGCTTGAGCAACAAGGCAAAGCCGATATCGCGCTTGTGCGCTTCAAAATTGCCTCGCGCGATCACATCAGCTTGATTGACCTTCAGCTTTTCAACCGCGTCATAGCCAATAATGCCGCTGTGAATGCGCTCGTCAGCGCGCAACACCAGATCGTTGATGCCCGTGACCTTGCCCGACAGGCTGCGCGTGGAAATCAGGCCCAGCACATAGGGCACCTTGATTTCATAACGCGTGGTCTGCGCCGCCAGATCCGGCAGTCCGACCAGCGTCAGGCCAGCAGGCGCCTCCTCGGTCTTCCACATCGCCTCGATCGCGGCCATCTTCATTTTCTGGTTGTCGGATATGGTATAGCCGCTCTCGTCACCCAGCACGACCACCGACAGCGCCGAGGCCAGCCCGAATGCCGAGGCGACCATCATCGAGCGCCGTGCGACATTGGTAAACTTGCCCTGCAACAGATAGATCGCCGAAACGCCCATCACAAAGGCCGCCGCACAGACATAGCCCGCGCTGACAGTATGAACAAATTTCGCCTGCGCCACAGGATTGAACAGCACTTCGCTGAAATCGGTCACCTCCATGCGCATCGTCGCCGGGTTAAAGGCGGCCCCAACCGGGTTTTGCATCCAGCCATTGGCGATCAGGATCCACAGCGCCGACAGGTTCGAGCCCAACGCGACAAGGAAGGTGACGAACAGGTGCTGTACGCGGCTCAGCCGGTCCCAGCCAAAGAACATCAACCCGACAAACGTCGCCTCCATAAAGAAGGCCATCAGCCCCTCGATCGCCAGCGGGGCGCCGAAGATATCGCCGACGTAATGGGCGTAATAGGCCCAGTTCGTGCCGAATTCGAACTCCATGGTGAGGCCCGTGGCGACCCCGAGCACGAAATTGATACCAAACAGCTTGCCCCAGAAGCGGGTCACCACCCGCCAGATCGGCCGCTTGGTGATGACATAAATACTCTCCATGATGACCAGCATGAAGGAGAGGCCAAGCGTCAGGGGCACAAACAGAAAGTGGTACATGGCTGTCAGCGCGAACTGCAGCCTCGATAGTTCAACAACCGCCATATCCATGGGACATGTTCCCTTTAAGGGCGCGCCCAATGGCGCGGACAAGTGCATCTGGCAGGATTAGCCCCAAGCAAGACTCGCTTGCCAATTGCAGAAAAGTTTAATATGAGCAATTTACGATATGGTCAAGCCTCTTCCTGCCCCACTCCCGGCTTTCAAAGCCGATCGCCGCGCTACCGCATGGTGGCTGATCGACAGTTTCGGCGCGATCCCCATTGCTGCGGGCATTGCACTGGCGGCGTCCGCCCATCTGCGCCCCCATGGCAGCATTCTCGGGCCGATCGCTCTGCTGCTTACCGGCGGATGTGTCCGGGCGATGGCCGTGTGGCGCACCCAAATCGCGGGACAATCCGCCGCCACCGCCGCTAAAGGCAAACTGGGCAAGGCGCTCCATCTCGCGCTTTTGCCCAGTCGCCTCCCACGTGGCCGGTTGATCGGCGAGGACATGCACCTTGCCGTCGATTCCATCGCCGCCGTCGAAGGCCTGGTGGCCCGCTTTATGCCCCTTCGCACCGTCAGCGGGCTGTCTCCCATACTGATTGCCCTGGCATTGGCTCCAGTCAGTTGGGTGGCCAGCCTGATCCTGTTGGCAACGCTGGTGCCCTTCATCATCGCCATGGTGCTGGCAGGCGGCGCGGCGGCCCGGCAAGCCGAGGCCCAACATCAGGCATTGACACGCCTGTCGGGACTGTTTGTCGATCGCCTGCGCGCGTTACCCACTGTGCTCGCCTTTGCCGCTGAGAAACGCATCACACGCCATCTCGGTCAAGCCGCGCAAGATGTCGCACGCCGCACCATGGCGGTGCTGGGCATCGCCTTTGCCTCCAGCGCGATCCTTGAATTCTTCGCCGCGCTCTCGGTGGCGCTGGTGGCGGTCTATTGCGGATTTTCACTGCTGGGATTGCTGCCTTTCCACGCTCCCGAACACCTGACGCTGACCGGCGCCTTTTACGCGCTGGCGCTGGCGCCGGAATTCTACCTTGCGCTGCGCCGTCTCGCCGCGGCCTATCATGACAAGCAGCAAGGCGAGGCCGCATTGGCGGCCATGTCCCGAGCCATCGCGCAAGTGCCCTCAACGCCCGATCCTGCCGATGCGCCAAAGCTATGGGCCGGGCGCCACGTGACTTTGGCCCATCCCGATGGCCCGACCATCGGCCCGCTCTATTGGGATTGGCAAAATACGGGCCTGCACATCCTGACCGGGCCGACCGGTGCCGGCAAAAGCTCGGCTCTGCTGGCGTTAATTGGGCAGGTGCCGGTGCGTACTGGCACCATTACAATCGACGGTAAGCCCTTCACACCGGGGTGCATCAACGCCCATATCGGTTGGGCCGGGCAACAGGTGGCGCTCTTGCCTGCAAGCCTGCGCGACAATTTGGCAATGGGCTCGGCTGACGACAACGCCATGCTCGCCTGCCTGGAAAGGCTGGCGCTAGGCCCGATGCTGGCCGAGCGGGGGGGGCTCGACCTCATCCTCGACCATCGCGGATCGGGTCTGTCGGGCGGGGAACGGCGCCGGATCGGCCTTGCCCGTGCCATCCTGTCCGCTCGCCCCATTATGTTGCTAGACGAGCCGACCGCCGACCTTGATGCCGCGACGGCCACGGCAGTCCGCACGATGCTGAGCGACCTCGCGCAAACCCACATGATCATCGCGGCCAGCCATGATGCCGAACTGATCGCCATCGCCCAGACGGTGTGCCAGGTGCATTCATGAACTCCCTCTTGCGGCAAGCCGTGAACGGTCAGGCCCGCATCATCCGTCTGGGCATCCTCTGCGCGGTGCTGGCTGCGGTGTCGGCGGTCGGCTTGCTAGCGCTTTCGGGCTGGTTTCTGGCGGGCGCAGCGACGGCTGGCGTTGGCGGCATCCTTGCAGTGCAGGGTTTCAACTACCTCTTGCCTAGTGCCGCGATCCGCGCTGCCGCGATCCTGCGCACCGGTACCCGCTATGGCGAGCGCATGCTCAGCCACCGCGCCGCGCTTTTCGCGTTGGCCGAAGTACGAACCGCGCTGTTCAGCATTGTCGCGACAAAGGCGCTGGCCGGCGATGAAACGGCGCGCAGCGGAGCGATCGCCAATCGACTTGGCAGCGATGTCGATGCGTTGGAAGATTCTGTTATCCGCAAAGTCTCGCGCCCCGGCGCCTGGACCGCCGCCGCGGTCGGACTTGCCGCAGCGCTGATGCTGGGGTGGCGCGCCAGCTTGGTGCTGCTCGCCGCGATGGTGGCGATGCGCTGGGCCGCGCGGACGTTGGCGGCACGCCTGTTACCCGAACCGCTCGACCGGGCCACCGCCGCCCATACCGGTTTGCAGGCCGATTACGCCGATATGGCCGCCCCATGCGCTGACATCGCCGTCTATGGTCTGGCCCCAGCTATGACAGAGGCGCTGGCTCTGCTCGCGCGCGATCACGAGGCTGCGCGGCTAGAGGTCGCCCGCGCCGAAGGCCTGATCGGCGCCTCGCAAACTATGATCGCCATGGCGGGGCTCGCGCTGTTCATAGCGGTGAGCCATGCGACAACGCCGCTGTTCGCGCTGGGCCTTCTCGGCGCCCTGGCAGCCTTGGAGGCCTGGGGCGCACTGGCCACGACAGACATTCGCGGGCATCATCTGGCGCTGGCACAGGCGCATCTGGCTTCGCTTGCCGCGCCCCTCGCGCCATCGCTTGTGGCCGGGCATTCCATCTCCTCGACCCCAGACCTGCTGCTTTGCGGAACAAGCATCCCCTATGGCAGCCGGGTGCTGATGCGCGGGGCCTCTGGCGCTGGCAAAACGCGGGCAATCGAAACATTGCTCGGGCTGCGCCATGATGCACCGCAATCTCTTGGCGTCGGCGGCGTGGATCCCACCCAAGCGGGGCTGGCCGCTTTGCGCCCCATCTTTGCCCTTGCCGCGCAAGACGCCCAGCTCATCGCAGGCAGCGTGGCCGACAATCTCGGCCTCGCCCACGCTGGGCTAGATGAGAATGCCATGTGGCACGCCCTTCGCGTAGCCTGCGCCGACGATGTGGTGCGCGCCCTGCCGGATGGCTTGCAGCAATGGCTGGGCGGCGATGGCGCGCGGCTATCGGGTGGCCAGCGGCGGCGGATAGCGTTGGCTCGGGCGCTCTTGGCGGATCGGCCTTGGCTGGTGCTTGATGAACCGAGCGAGGGGCTGGATAGCGCCACCGAAGCCCGCCTTCTGGCCAGTCTTGGGGCATGGCTGACCGAGACCGGTAAGGGTCTTGTGCTGATAAGCCACCGCCCGGCGATGGCAGCGCTCACCGATCTTGCGGTCGATCTCTAGCCGCGCGGCTCCACGCGCGCGAATAGCGCGGCGCTGACACGCGCCCCGTCATCGGACTTGAGCGACACGCGGCGCATTGCCGCCACCGGCTCGGCGCCTTCGCCAGCCATGCCTTGCCCCGCTAGACCGTTCAGCGATTGCGCGATCGCGCGCACCCGATGACCTGCCAACGCATAGAAAACCTGCTTGGCCTCGCGCCGGGTCTGGACCAGCCCAGCCTTGCGCAGCAACGCCAGTTGCTGGCTGATCAATGACAGGCCCTGTCCGGTTTGCTCGGCAATATCACCGACAGCGTGCTCACCCTTGGCCAATGTGCGCAGGATCGATAGGCGCAAAGGATGCCCCATCAGCCGCAAGGCTTCCACCATGCGGTCAAAATCGGGCAACAGTGTATCGGGCACACTCATGTCCCGTCTGCCTCGCGATAGAACCAGCCTGTCGCTCGTTCCGCAGCCAGTGCATCCTCTGCAGTAAAGCACGGCGGTGCCAGCACCGCACTGCCCGGTTGCCAGCCTTCGGGCGTCATTACCGTCTCACCATGCGTGCGCTGCAAAGCGGCCAAAATGCGCAACATTTCCTCAACGCTGCGCCCGACCGCCACCGGATAGGCGGTACTCGCCGCCAGCACGCCATCGGGATCGATGAAATAGACCGCGCGCACAGTGCTGGCATGGCGCACATCGGCGGGCACCATGCCAAAGGCTCGGGCGATTTCGAGCGTCGGATCCTCGACAATCGGGAATGGCACACTCACCCCCAGATCATCACGGATCGCCCTGATCCAGGCGAGGTGCGAAAACAGGCTATCGACCGAATGGCCGATGAGCGCGCAGCCCATCATCTCGAAGCGCGGGGCTTGGCTGGCCAAAGTTATAAATTCGCTCGTGCAGACGGGCGTAAAATCCGCTGGATGCGAAAAAAACACCAGCCAACGACCGCGAAAATCGGAAAGGCGCAGCATGCCCTGTGTGCTGCGCGCCGTAAAATCAGGCACCACATCCCCGATGCGAAGAGGCGGAATGACGGCGCCATCCGTTGCCGTGGAAGCATCGTCCGTTTGCATCAAGCCGAATTCCTGTTGCGGACAAAATG
>CAIOKP010000169.1 GCA_903858875.1 uncultured Sphingomonadales bacterium | reverse complement strand
GCAGTTGGAAAACGCGCAACAAGTGGGATGAGGCCAGCGCGATTTCCCGCGCCGAGGAGGGGACGCTCGAGCGGTATCTCCAGCTGATCGGCAAGGAGAAGAAGACCGGCGCGGATTTCAAGGAAATCGACCTGTTGGCGCGCCAGTTCGAGCGGTGGGCGAGGATCGGTAAATTCATCGGCGGTGGCAATGAGGCGGACCTGAACCCCAATGTTGCCAACCGCAATTCCAAGGCCGTGCGCGACAAGAAGGACAAGGCCAAGAACCTGATCACGCCGGACATGGTGGCGGCATTGCGCGCCGACATGGAGGCCAGCCTGTTTGGGCATCAAAAGCTGTGGCTGGCGACGACCGACCTGCGCACCCGCATGATCATCAAGAGCCGGCAGATCGGCGCGACATGGTATTTCGCGCGCGAACGGTTGCTGGTCGCGTTGGAGACGGGGAAAAATCAGATTTTCCTTTCCGCATCGCGGGCGCAGGCGAATATCTTTCGCACCTATATTATCCAATGGGTGCAAAGGGTTTGCGGCGTCACGTTGAAGGGTGACCCGATAGTCTTGCAGCGCGGCAGCGAAGAGGGTGGCGGCGCGCAGGCCAGTGTCGAATTGTATTTCCTTGGCACGAATTACCGCACGGCGCAGGGCTATCATGGCGACGTGATCATTGACGAATGTTTCTGGATCTATGGGTTCGAGGAATTGTTCAAGGTCGCGGGCGCCATGGCGACCCAGCAGCAATATACCCGCACGCTGTTTTCGACGCCCAGCACATTGGCGCATGAGGCGCATCCGATGTGGTGTGGCGACCGGTTTAACCGGCGCCGGGCCAAGGGCGACAAGATCCGGCTGGACGTCAGCCATGACGCGCTGGCCAAGGGATCGTTGGGGCCGGACAAGATATGGCGGCAGATCGTCACGGTGTTCGACGCGGTCGATCAGGGGTTTGACCTGGTCGATGTCGAGGAATTGCAGTTGGAAAACAGTGTCGATGAATTCGACAATCTGTTCCGCTGTATCTTTTTGGACGACAGCCAGTCGATGTTCCCGTTTGCGCTGATGCGGCGGTGCATGGTCGACAGTTGGGATGTGTGGCGGGATTTTTCGCCCTATGCCCTGCGCCCCTATGCCGGCGAGGTGTGGTTGGGGTACGACCCCAATGCGTCCGAAAATGGCACTGGCGATGATGCCGCGCTGGTCGCGATTGCCGCGCCGCAGGAGCCGGGCGGGCAGTTCCGCGTGTTGGAAAAGCAGCGGTTGCGCGGGCTGGATTTCGCGGGCCAAGCGGCGGCGGTGCGCGCCATGCATGACAAGTACACCGTTACCCGCATTGCCATCGATACGACCGGCGCGGGCAAGGCGGTGCACCAGCTGGTCGCGGCGTGGTTCCCCTTGGTCGCCGCGATCAATTATTCGGTCGCGATCAAGGCGCAGATGGTTCTCAAAGCCAAGAATGTCATCACCGATGGCCGTTTGAAATTTGACGCCGGGTGGATGGATATTTTGCAATCCTTCCTGGCGATCAGGCCCGAAATTACCAAGCAGGGCGTCAGTTATGTCGCAAGCCGGGCGGGTGGCGTGGGCCATGCCGATCTGGCCTGGGCGATCATGCACGCGCTGTATTTCGAACCCCTCGACATCACCCAGCCCGCCGGTGGCGGGAGCAGCGTGGAGATTTTCTAAGATGACCACCCCGATTGCCCAGACGGGTTCACCGTTTTCGCCCGGATCATTTGACGCCGAGGATGGCGTCTATGCCTATCATTTTGGCGAGGCGGAGAGCGTGCTGGACCAGCGCACGATGTGGTCGATGGTCGAGGTGGTGCGCACCGCGCGGTGGTATGATCCGCCGGTCAACCGGTTGGGGTTGGGCAAGACGTTCACTATGGCGCCGCATCACCAATCGGCGTTGGTCCTGAAAACCGGGATGTTGGAGAGCCTGTTCCGCGAGACGGACCTATTGGGGCTGGATGATTTTTCGGGGATTGCGCTCGATTTCCTGTTGTTTGGCGATGCGTTTTTGGCGCGGGTCGACAGTGTGGGCGGCAAGGCGTTGCGATACGAGCATTTGCCCGCCGCGTGGACGCGGGTTGGCGCGAATTATGGTGAGCATTGGTATGTTGCGCCCGGCACGATGAATTACGAGCCGCTGTTTTTCCCCGCCGGGACCGTGGTGCATTTGCGTCAGCCCGCGCCGTTACAGGAAATCTATGGGATGCCGACCTATCTGGCGGCGTTGCAATCGGGATTGCTGAACGAGGCCGCGACGATTTTCCGGCGGCGGTATTACCTGAACGGCAGCCATGCCGGGTACATCATGTACATCTCGGAGGCCGGGTTGAGCCAGGAGGATGCCAACGCGGTCAAGGAACAGTTGAAGCGGTCGCGCGGGCCGGGCAATTTTCGCAACATGTTTTTGCACCTGCCCAATGGCAAAAAGGACGGGGTGCAGATCCTGCCGATTTCCGAGGTAGCGGCGAAGGACGAATTTTTGGGCATCAAGGAGGTGACGCGCGACGATATTCTGGCCGCGCACCGGGTGCCGCCCCAGCTGTTGGGCATTGTGCCGAAGAACGGCACCGCGTTTGGCAATATTTCGGACGCGGTTCGGGCGCTGTTGCTGTTGGAAATCGGGCCGATTGTGCGCCGGATGTTGAACATCAACCGCAAGGTCGGCGCGAAAGTGTTTGATTTTATTGATGCCGACGAAATGTTGGCGGTGATGAGCGCGATTGTCGCGGGGACGCCAAAGGCGGGTTGATACCTTTTTCCCGGCACCTTTTTCCCAGCGGCGGGGAAAAGGTGGCGGGAGCAGGGGCGTTGGAGCGCCCCTAGCCGACGGACAGCGCCCGCCATGATCCCAAACCGGCGCCGATATGGGGCCACCCCGCCGTGCCAGACTGGCGGCGGGCATTGCGAGAAAATACCTATTATGCCCAGCTATGAAATGAGCCGCGCGCCGGTGACCCCGTGTCAACCGGGGTGTCAGCCGGTCGAGCCGGTGCGCCCGGTCGCCCCGTATATCGGCGGCAAGCGCAACCTGTCGCGCCGATTAATCGAGCGGATCGCCGCGGTGCCGCACGTGACCTATGCCGAGGTGTTTGTCGGCATGGGCGGCGTGTTTTTCCGCCGCGACCGGCGCCCGACCGCCGAGGTGATCAACGATTGGAGCGAGGATGTTTCGACGTTTTTTCGCGTGATGCAGCACCATTATGTCGCGTTTCTCGATATGCTGCGATTTCAGATCACCAGCCGGGCGGGGTTTGAAAAGCTGATCGCGATGCACCGGCCGCAAGCGCAACGATTTCACCAGCCCGATCATATAAATCAGCCCCAGATCGCCGATCACCGCCAGCACTGTCCCTGCCACAACGCTCCAATGACGAATCAGGATGTGCTCGCCACCAGCCTCGATCACGGCGATTGCCAGCAAGGCCCACATCTGCGGCGCCAAATGACGGTGATAGCTAAAGCCTTGGCACTCCTCTGGGATGTCTGGTGCAGCACGCCAACTGAACAGTGCCAGCCACAAGATTCGGAGTTCCAAACCAGCAAGCCGCACAATGTGCGGGGGAAGCAATTGCCCGGCGGCAGCCTCCATTCTCTCGCCAAAACTCAGTCCCGAGCAACGCTGCCACACGCGCAAGGCTTGGCCGCTGCTGATGAGCAGGTGAGCCAGTACAATGCCTATCAAGCCAGCGCTTATCACTGGCGAACTCGCCAGCGCTGTGCGCAAGGGGCCGGGGGCATTCAACCAGGTCAGGCCCGCGGCTACCGCCAGCGTGGCGATGATCTGCGAAAATGCAGGCTTGTGCCTCGCAGTGGAGGCCAACAACGCAAGCATCAACGCATCGGCGGTGACCCACAGCAAGCCGAACACCGCTGCGAACGGATGACTCATAGCCAGCGTGCAATGTGCGGACCAGCGCGCCAGCAGAACTGCCAGCATAGCCACAAGGCGCGGCGGGATTTTGCCTCGGATCGTCGCAGTTGTGGCAGCCTTCTCGACAAATGGCCCCATGTCACACTCCGTTTTTATAGCAAGTCACGGATACAACAATTGCAAGATTGAGAAAACAGCATTCCAAGGGCTTTAGGTCAGCTCAGGTCCATCGGCTTCCGGAAGGTGCCGTTCCGGTCTGCCGAAAGTCCTGACCTAGGAGAAAGGGATTAAGCGAATCCACGAATGGCCGGCGCCGCCGCAACCAGACGTTGCCAGAGGGCCTGACGGGGGCGGGGGCTGGCGTCTCGGCCCCTTTTTCGCGCCGGGGGAAGGGGCGAGGGACAGGAGGGACAGGGGGTGGGGAGGGCGAGGAGCGATCTGGCGCGGCGCGCTTTCCCCCACGCCTCGCCTCCCCGCTTTCGTTTTGCGATTTACGCAGACCCCATCACACCGACGACATTGAAATGTAGCCTTCGGCGCCGTTTCCCCAGCATTTTGGGCATTCCCACGATCAACGCCACGCAACGCAGACGACGCGATTTTTCGACCTCGCCGCTAACGCAGCGTTTGACATGCCGGAAGGGCTTCGCCCCACTTCCCTGCTGGGAAGCCCCTGATCGGCGCAAGCCGATCCCTTTAACGGTGCCGCAAGCGGCTCGTATGTGTCGAGTTCGGACTAGGGTCTGGCGGTTTATCATCCAACAAAGCACCGCGAAGCGGTTCCTTATCATCTATTTTACTTCTGTCTCCGGATTGTGGCTACCGGATAGATTCGCGTTTGAGTTATCTAAGGCCATGCCCAATCGAGCCAGTGTTTCCGCCAGTTTGGCGTCGCCGCCATGCGCGTCGATGATGCTGTCATTCAGCTCGGCCAGAGGCAGGCCATTCATCCACTGGCGCAGCTGCACCTTGCGTTCGGCTTCATGCGCGCCGTGGTCATCCGGCACAGGGGCCTTCGACAGCAACCGCCCCAACAGGCCCCGGATCTTTTCAGGAAGGCGCCCGATGTCGATGCCATAGGCGTTGCTGATCTGGCGCACTTGTGGGCCGAATGGGTCGGGGTTTTCCAGCGGCTCTGTCCGCCTGATCCAATCGAGGAAGCCATGCTCTTTCAACCGGCGCAGCGCGTTGACAACGGCGCCCCGGCTCCGCCTGGTCCATTGCATCAGCGTGTCGATGGCCGGGTCGATCCGGCCCGTCTTGTAATCGGCATTGCGGAACATGACGCGCAGAACCTGTATGGCGATGTGGCCCAGCGGGCCATTGACCCGGCCCGGCTCCTTATTGTCGAAATCATATTTTTCGGCCGCACGGAGATAGGCGCCGATGAAGCGCCGCGCGCCGCGTTTGCTGCCATCGCCAATCGGTCGCCAGATCGTATGTTCGCGGGTGCCTGCGTGATAGCTGTTGCGGCGAACGTGCGCGCCAGTGCGCTTTGGCCCAGCGGCCTTCGCCACCTTGGCCTCGGCAGCAAACGCCATGCCCGACAAGACGCCCGGCAGGATCGACCCGAGTTGCAAGCCGCTCATGCGCGGCCACCAGCGTTGGAGGTCAGCGTCGCCGGGTAGGCAAGAAATCCAACGGTGGGATAAAGTCGTTGGTGATCAACAGATCGGCCCAATCCTGCGCAATCTCGCGCCGCCGGTCCATGTATGCGGCCCGATTGTACAGCGGCTCGACGCCATCCTGTACGTGCGCCAGCATCAGGTCGATGATCGAGCGATCCTCTGCCCGCCCGGTCGCCACCGCCCGCTCGTTCATGATTGTTGAAAAGGACGACCGCCAGCCATGCGGCACATGCTTGCCCTCGTACCCCTTGACCCGGCGATAGGCGACGTTGAGCGCGTTGTCCGTCAACGGACGATGTGAATGGCGCGCGGATGGGAACAGATACTTGCGCCGCAAGCAAAAATGCATCGCGGCCTTCACCGTCGCGACGGCCTGCCGCGACAGGGGCACGATGAATTCCATCGCCTCGACCTCGGCCAAGGCCCGCTCCAGCTTTAGCTTGTGCGCCGGGATGCGCCAGACCGGCTTTGTCCCGTCCAGCCCCTCGAATTCGCCCGGTTCGGCCATGTGAATTACGCCAGGGCGAACCGCCGTCAATGCCAGCAGCCGTGATGCCAGCTTGGTCGCGGGATAGCCCGGCTCCGCCTCGTAGGCCCGCAAGAACGCTTGCGCCTCGTCCAGCTTTACCAGCGCCGGTTGGCGCCGCCTGATCACCGGTTGC
>CAIOKP010000168.1 GCA_903858875.1 uncultured Sphingomonadales bacterium | reverse complement strand
ATGCGAGCGCAAAGCCGGTCAGCAATGCCGGCCCGATCGCCGGCAAAATGACGCGGGCGAAGGTTTCCCACCGGCCCGCCCCCAGCGTCGCTGCGGCCTCCTCGACCTCTTTGCCAAGGTCGGCCAGCACCGGTTCGACCGAACGCACGACGAACGGCAGCCCAATGAACACGAGCGCCAGCGTGATGCCGAGCGGCGTAAACGCGATCTTCAACCCATGCGGTTCGGCCCATTGGCCGACCCAGCCATGGACCGTGTACAGCGAGGTCAGCGCAATACCCGCCACCGCCGTCGGCAGCGCAAAGGGCAGATCCACCGCCGCGCCGATAAAGCGCTTGCCGGGAAACTCATAGCGCACCAGCACCCATGCCACCAACATCCCGGCCACCGCGTTGATTGCCCCTGCCGCCGCCGCCGTGCCAAAACTCAGCCGATACGCCGCCAGCGCGCGGGTGGAAAAGCCGACCTCGACAAACCGGATCCACCCCATCCCCGCCGTCTTGAACACCAGCATCGACAGCGGGATCAGCACGATCAACGTCAGCCAAGTGAGCGTAATGCTCATGCCAAGCCCAAAGCCGGGCAGCACGGAAGGTTTGCGCCAGACGGGGGCACGCGATCGTCGTCGCGCCGGGGCGACTGGGGGAGGATTTTGGGTCATCTGCAGTGGCCTGCTCGATTTGGATTGGGGGGCAATTATTTCGAGACGATTTGGTCGAACACGCCGCCATCGTCGAAGAAGGTCTTTTGCGCATGGCGCCAACCGCCGAAATCCTTGTCGACGGTAACCAGGTTCAGATACGGGAATTGCACGCCCCATTTTTTGGCGACGGCCGGATCACGCGGGCGAAAATAATTGCGCGCGATGATGTCCTGCGCCCACGGGCTGTAGAGGAACCGCAGATAGGCCGTCGCAATCGTCTCGGTGCCATGCTTTTTGGCGTTCGCCGTCACCACCGCAACGGAGGGTTCGGCCAGCACGGAAATCGACGGCACAACGATCTCGAACTTGTCGCGGCCCAACTTGTTTTGCGCCAGAAACGCATCGTTTTCCCAGCCGATCAACACATCGCCAAGCCCACGCTCGACAAAACTGTTCGTCGCCCCGCGCGCGCCGCTGTCCAACACCGGCACATGGGTGAACAGCTTTTGCACATAGTCCCGCGCCGCCGCGTCCGAATGCCCAGCCTTGCGCCCATAGGCCCACGCGGCGAGGAAGTTCCACCGCGCGCCGCCGCTGGTCTTGGGATTGGGCGTGATCACCTGCACGCCGGGCTTCAACAAATCGGCCCAGTCATGGATGCCCTTGGGATTGCCCTTGCGCACCAGAAATACGATGGTCGACGTATAGGGCGCCGAATTAAACGGCAGCGCCTTTTGCCAGTCCCGCTTCAGCAATTTGCGCCGGTCGCCCAACACATCAATGTCATAAGCCAACGCCAGAGTGGCCACATCGGCATCCAAGCCATCCAGAATAGCGCGGCTTTGCGCGCCTGATCCGCCGTGGCTCGTACGGAAAGTCACCACCTGCCCGGTCCGGTTTTTCCACCACAGCGCGAACGCCGGGTCGATCGCGGCGTATAATTCGCGCGTCGGGTCATAGGATACGTTGGTGATCTGCACCGGCGCGGACGCGGCGGTAGCGGGCGCGGCAAACGCGCTGGCAGCGGCAAGGCCAGCCAGCGCCCCGGTCAGGATCGAACGACGTTGCATGAAATGAATCTCCCGAAAAGGCGGCGGAAACGGTCAAACGAAATGAACAGGCCCAAAGCGCAACAGGGCCACGACCATCCAGTTCAACCCCGCTGGAATGCCCCAGCGGCGCGGCGATTAAACTCTACGCAATGAATAGACTTAACGTCACATGCGCTACAAGACGTTTTCTCAACTCATTTGATAGAGTTTGTTGTCCGCCATAAAGCCGGACTGCATCGCAAGCCTCCAGCCTGCCGCGCCTGATCTTTCGCTCGTGTTTCAGGCGGACTGCGCGTCACATTCCGGGGCCCTGCCCTCGATCATGCCGTCCCATTCGCTGATATCCAACCCAGTCAACCGCGCGAACAACGCAGTATCCTCGGCCAACTCAGCCCGTACCAACGCCCGGTCCGCCGCCGTCGGCCATATCGGATAAACCACATCGGGCCGCGCATTTTCCCGCAAGCGCGGCATATCGGGAAATGGCGCAATGCCAAGAAACAAGGCGATACGTGCCAATGTCGCGACATGGCTGCGACCAAAATCCTCCGATTTCAGAAACAACATCTGTTCGCGCGGAAACAGCGTCAGCGCGCGCAGGACCTGCGCACCATAATACCCGCGCTCGACATAGGAAAACACGCGTAAATCCGGCGATAGCGGCGGCTTGTCGCGCAACCTGAGGCGGCCTCGCCGGATCGCGAGATCAAACGGCAACGTTTCATCGCCCCGCGCCCATTCCATGCACCAATGCGACCAAGCCCGCGCAAACGGATCACGGAACAGAAAGATCAGCCGGGCATCCGGATTATACTCGCGGATTCGTTGCAGCGCCGGAGGCCAAAATCCATGGATCGGCGTGGCATCATACCGCATCCGCCGTTTATCACCCGCCGCATAGAGCGCATCATACGCCACAGTATCCGGATTACGCCAATTGCGCCGCTCGTCATCGAAGAAATGCGGTTCCTTTACCGAGGGAGGCGACAATTGCGGATGGCACGCCAAATAGGCATGCAAAGTGCTGGTCCCGCCCTTTTGCGTGCCCCCAAGGAATATCTCGACCCGCCGCATTGCCTATGCCGCCCCGCGCGTTGTCATGATGCGCGCTATTTGGCGGACGCCGTTGCGACGCTCCAACTGCACGATCACATCGACGACATGGGTGACGTAATGCACGACATCCTCGCGCCGCAAATGGACGCCCGATTGCAGGATGATGAGCGCCAATTGCTCCATCGCGCCCTCGGGACTGTCGGCATGGAGGGTGGTCAGCGATCCCGGATGCCCGGTGTTGATCGCGCGCAGGAACGTGTACGCCTCACCACCGCGCACTTCGCCAAGGATGATGCGATCGGGCCGCATCCGCAGCGACGCCTGAAGCAAATCATCCGCCGTCACCCGGGCCTCGCCCAATTCGCCCTTTACCGCCAACAGGCCGACGGCATTGGCATGACGGAGTACCAGTTCGGCGGTGTCCTCGATCATGATCAACCGTTCGCCCGCCGGAATTTCGCGGATCAGCGCGTTGAGGAACGTCGTCTTGCCGGTCGAGGTGCCGCCCGACACGATGATATTGCGCCGCTCGCGCACCATCCGCGCGAGGAAGGCGGCAAGGTCCGCTGGTTCATGCGAATCCGGTTGATCGCAGGGCCGCTGCGGGTTGGCCCCCTGCGCGAAATGCGTCGCGCCGAACGCCCCGCTGCCCAGATAATCGCCTAGCGTCCGGTCCGGCACGACATGCTTGCGGATGGCGATCGCCAAACCGCCACGCGTTGCGGGCGGGGCCACCACTTGAACCCGGGCGCCATCGGGCAGGGTCGCGGCCAGCAACGGATGTTCGCGGCTGATCCCCTGATGCGACAGGCTGGCGATCTGCCGCGCGATCAGCCATAGCCGGGCCTCGTCCAATTCAGGCACCGCGATCTGTTCCAGCGCGCCGCCCAGCGTCTCGACCCAGATCTCGCCCGGGCGGTTGATGAACACATCGGTCACCTCCGCCCGGCCCAGCACCGGCAACAGCGGTGCCAGCCAAGCCGTCAGATAATCGCTTGCCACCACCATCCTAACGCACCGCCGGCGTGCCGGAAAAGTCGAGATCGCGCGCGACCAGCACGGCGATTTCCGCCCCTTCCCTGACCTTCACCGTAGCGGGGCGGTTGGTGTTGGGCATCAATTGCTGGCCCATCATCGTCGCCTGTCCCGGCAGGCCTAGGTAGACCGTATTGGTCCCACTACTGACCGAAGCGGTCGCGACATTAACCCCGATGGTCAGCGCCGATTGCAGCACCGCGCTGGCGAAACGCTCGGTAAAATGGGTGTTCACGCTGCCCGCAATCCCCGCCCCGCCCAGCGCGTCGGTCGCCGGCGAGCCGATGCGGATCGCCACGCCATCGGGGCGGATCAACCGCGTCCATGTCACCAACACGCGGCGATTGCCCTGCGCGGTGTCAGCCTTGAACTCGCCAATCAACCGGCTTCCGCGCGGGATCAACACGCGCGCGCCGTCAAACCCGCGCGCATCCTGCGCCACGATGGCACGCGCCAAGCCCGGCCGATCTGAATTGAGCGGCGTTTCCAGCACAGCGGCGATGATTGCCCCCTGCGGCATGACCGCCGCGCGATTGCGGATCAACGTCGCACGTACAGTATCGTCCGCCGCCAGTGCCGCGCTCGATGACGCGGGACCTTCACCACCGGGGCCGCCACCGCCCACCGTCGCGCCGCCGCCAGTGGTCATGTCGATCACCAGCGCTGGATCATGCCCGCCCCGGCTCATTGCGGGTCGAGGCGCTTGCATTGGCTCCTCCCCCACCAATGCGGGCGGCGATGATGGCACAGGTGGCCGATAAAACGGCATGGGCTGTGCCATCGCCGTCATCGGCCGGGCGGGCTGATCATGGATGATCATCGGCGCGGGCGTCACCGACAACCGCGCGGCTGGCACCGTCAACGGCGGCGGCGATTGCAACGTCGCCATCCGGCCCACCATCACCCCGTCGGATGGATGCAACGCCCTGCGATGCGCGTCGAGAAACACAAACAACCCCAGCGCCACAGCCGCCAGAATGCCAATCATCACCGGCAAGGGCAGTCCATCGCGCGGCATGTCAATCGTGGGGCGAATATCCCGCTCCAACGCGTAACGCGGGTCTTGCTCGGCGGGGGTCATGGCTTCACCCGGCTGGCGCTGGCGCGTGCATGGCCCAGCACAAAGACCAACCGTCGATGCACCCCCTCGACCACATAGGCGCCATCGCGCACCACGCCGTTAAGCAACGCGAGCCGCCCCCAGCCCTCCTCGCGATAGACCGCTGGCATTGCGCGCCCCACCGCCCAGCGCAGTTGTGTAGACGCGCCGTCATCGGACATTTCGGCTGGCCACAACGCCTTGTCGCCCGACAATGTGTAGCGTCCGGACAGCGGCTGTGGGGATGGCGCAGTGTCGCCGGCCGGCTGTGGGTAGGTGAAGCTCAGTAGATAGGGCTGCACGCCCTCGCCCGGCATCGCGCCATAAAGGGTGAAATTATACGCCCGTTGATCGGTAATGACGGTCAGATTGGTGGCCGGCGCCATCCCCAGTGGCTTGACGATCAGATGATCGGCCCGGTGGTTTGATTGCACCAACCAACTGGTACTATCGCCCACCGTCACCGTCTCGATCCGCTCATCTGGCGCAAATTGCACCGTCACCGCATAGCCGCCCGCGACATGCAGGCCCACGACCTGTTGCGGGTCATAGGCCACCGATTGGATATGCGGATCGCCAGCCCCCGGCTCGGGCGTGACCTCGGCCAGCGCGGGCGTTGCCACCGCCAGCATCAAGGCCAGCCAAAGCCCCCTCATGGCTCCCCCCCACCGGGCGTCACAATCTGGCGCGGTGCGGGTGACGGAATGCGCCACGGCGCCCGACGCAGGATCATCGGTGATAGGTGGCCCTGCGCTGGCTCGTCGACAGTGGCGGGCGCGGCCATCGTCACCGGCTGATTGCCCGGCACATCGGGCATCGCCATTACCGGGGCGCCCGCACGCGGCGCGTTCGATACCGGCGCCTCACCCCTGGCAGGCGGCGTTTCCTGATCCCGGCGATAGCTGACCACCTGAAACCCCAGTGGGTTGGCCAGCCGGTCATCCAACTTCTGCGGCTCGCCCGAATAGCGGTAGGTAATGACCGCCACCCAATAGTCTTGCCGGGCCGCACCGCCATTCTGATCGCGCCGTTCGGCCACAAAACGCACCAGAGCCGCTTGAGGGCCGATCGGCGAGACACTCTCGACTGTCACCCGCACCTGCGTGCTGCGCGGATAGAGGTTGAGCGGGCTTTGCGGGTTGCCAGCGGGCATCAGCGCGAGATAATCGCGCCGCGCCGCCGCCGCCGACCATAACGCGACCTTGCGATACTGGTCGGCGATTGTGGCGATATCAAAACCCTCGCGCCCGATCACATATTGCGCCAATAGCGACTGGGTCAGCGCCGCGTCCGGCTTTATCGTCTGGGGGTGCGTGCCATCCAACATCTGGACATAGCCCGTGTTGCGGTCGACCAGCAGCGTATAAGGCACCACCGTTTTGAGCGGGGCAAGACCGATCAACGCAAACGCCTCCAGCGCGGCGATGCCCGTCGCCACCCCGGCCACGATCCACGCGGTGCGCACCGAACGATGGCGTGCGGCATCGCGATCTTCCGCCCAACTGCGCGCTTGTGCGGTATAACTTTCACGCTCGGTCACGGTTTTGGCATCCCTGTTGCTCATCGCTGGTCATCGCGGCGATTGGCGCCACCCGAGGCGCGGCGCGCTCTATTCCGATCCGGTTGCCGCCCCACTTGGCCGATCGGTAAGGCACTGGGCGACATCGGCTCACCGCTGACGCTGGCCCGCGCCAGGCTGGTCTGCCGGATCCGCCGGGGGTCGCTGCGCCACAGCGCGTTATCGCGCCGCTGCGCACTGATCGCCGCATCGGCGATCCGTTGCGCCCGGCTGCGCCCTTCGTACCGTGACTGCGCGGGGATTGTGCCACCGACCAACGCCCCTGCGCCGCCGATAACCGGGATGGCCGCTGCCCAGCCCTCTCCGACGTTCCGCACACCATCAGGAAAGCGAAATGCCGTCGCCGCCCGCGCCACGCCCAGCGCGCTCACCACCATCACGCCTGTAAACACCGCCGCGCTCGCCCATATCTGCATCGGCAATGCGCCCGGCGACGTCGAACCGCCGATCAATGCCTGCATCGCTCGCAATTGCGGCTCCATCACCGCCAGTTCGAGCGCCAGCACCAGCGGCACCGCCACCGCCGCCAGCATAGCGGCGACCACCGCCCGCACCCACCCGGCAAACAGCCCACGCGTCGTCTCAAACAACAGGCTGACGACAAACACCGGCCCCAGCGCCAAGAGCAAAGCCACGACCGCCCGCACCGCCAAGAGGCCTGCCAGCGCGCTCACCACCAGCAAGCCATTGGCGGCGGTCAGATTCTTGCGCGCCTCGGGCGTCAGCATTGGCGGCGCCTGCGGGATGGCGGCGCCCGGCATCGTGCTGGCCCGCGGTTGCGGCGACGCCCCCTCGCCCGGCAGCGTATCCGCCTTGGCCAAATCGTCAAATGCCGCACTCGTCCGGTCAATGCGCAGCGCCAGACCATAGCGGTCCTCGCCGCCAACCCCGCCAGGCCCCAACACCGCGCTGGCCCATTCCTGCGGAGCCTGGGTCGCGATGCGAAACACCAGCGCATCCCAAGCCGACCATTGCGTTGCCAGAGCCACGACGACGCCAATACGCAATGCCACCCAAACACCATCGCGCAGCCGAAGGCGTCGACCGAGCAAGAGCCCATAGCCAACCAGCGCGATCAGGATCGTCAGCAACCCCGTCAGCGCGGCCCCGAACGCCGACCCCGGCCCAAACGCCTGCCACCCCGTCTCGGCCACCCCCAGCAAGTGGCAATCGACCATGCCCAGCACGTGGCTTACATAGGGCCCAGTCGGATCAAAGGCGGGACAGTCGGACATCAGCACCCGGGCCCCAGTAATTCGGGCAACCACGCCGCCGGATCATCACCCACGCGGGCGCGGATCTCGTCACAACGGCGAACGCTCGCCTCTCGGCCAGACAGGATGGTCAACAGATCCGCCTCCCCCGACAGGTTGAGGCGAACCACCACGCTATCGCTCCCATGCTTGACGAGAAAACAGTGCGAAGCGTCGGGCAAGGTCCGCACCAGTTCGAACTCATGCATCGTCAGGCCAAAGCCATCGACGTAATCTTCGGCTCGCGCCTTGGGGTTGGCGGTGAACACCTGCGTTGCGGATTGTTCGACAATCGCGCCGGCAATCCGGCTGGCCAGCGCGTCCTCGGCATTTTGGGTGACGAAGCCCAGAATACCGCCGCGTTTGCGGATCGTCTTTTCCCAATCGCGGATGCGCGCGACGAACACATTGTCGTCCAGCGCCTTCCACCCCTCGTCGATCACGATGATCGTCGGGCGACCATCCAGCCGTTCATCCACCCGGTGGAACAGATACATCATCACCGGCGTGCGCAGCAGCGGATCATCCAGCACCCGCGTCATGTCAAAACCGACGGTATGACGCGTGAGGTCGATACTGTCCCGGCCATCCACCCCGCCATTATCGAACAACCACGCATGTTCGCCCGCCCCCCACCACGGGCGCAGCCGCGCGTGGAGGTCATCGCCGCGGGGCCGGTGCCCACCGCGCAACAATTCGACGAAATGGCGTAACCGTCGCAAGGCCATCGGCGCGACGAAATTGGCATCCACCGCGTCCTTGATCTGACGCTGTTCCGCCGCATCGAGAGCGGCGCCGTCAAGGCTGACCAACCGGCTGACCCAATCGATCACGAAGCGGCGATTGTTAGCCGTATCGGGCAATAGCAGCGGGTTAAGCCCCGACGCATCCCCCGGGCGTAATGCCTCATACTTGCCGCCGATGGCGCGGATAAACAGTTCGGCGCCGCGATCCTTGTCGAAAAACACGATGCGCGGCGCAAACCGGCGCGCCTGAGCCAGCAGGAAATTGACGATCACCGTCTTGCCCGACCCCGATGGGCCGAT
>CAIOKP010000167.1 GCA_903858875.1 uncultured Sphingomonadales bacterium | reverse complement strand
CCTCGCGCTGGGCCAACAGCGCCTGCGCCTGCGCAATGTCCTGCGCGCGATTGCCATTGCGGCGCTTGGCAAGCTCGGCATCGGCTTGGGCCAATTGCCCCTCGGCAACCGCCACCGCGTCGGCCAGGGGCCGCGTATCCAACCGCGCCAATACCGCGCCGGCCGGCACTTTTGCGCCTTCGTCAAACGCCAGAGTCGCGATCCGGCCCGGCACCCGAAAACCCAGCTCAACCTGCCGAATATCAACATTGCCATACAGCGCCAACGCCGCATCGCGCGGCGCGAACACCCCAAACCCGCGCGTGATCAACGCCGCCACAACGAGCGCGATCAGGGCCGCAATGCCCACCACACGTTTGATGTTCATCTGCTATCCCCTTGTTCGAGCGCGCTCACAATCGCGGCAAGGTGCCCTTGGATAATATCCGTAATCATCGTCACCTGACCGGGGCCCGCCCATCGCGCGCGCCCACACTTTCGGGGCCATAAAAGCGCGTCGATCGCGCCACGGCACAGCGTCTGATCGCTGGAAAGGCAGAGTTCAGACATAGGTGAACCTTATGCGTTCGAAAAAACAAGTCCAGCGCAGAATACCGATAGGCGACCGCTATCCCGCTGCCAAACCACGCCATTAACAAGCGCTTCACAATCAGGGGCCTATGCCCGTGGTGACATTCACGGCAGGATCGCGACGATATGCGCCACACCGTTTTGACTGCTGGGGCCACTTTGCTGGCACTGTTGACGCCGGAACTGGCGCGAGCGGGCGATGATCCGGTCGCGCGCGATCTGACGCTGGTCAATCGGCTGACATGGGGTGTCAATGCCGCTGAGATGCGGCGGATCAGCACGATGGGCGCCGAAATCTGGCTGCAGGCGCAATTGCACCCAGCCGCGGGGGATCATTTGCCCGCCACCGCGCAGGCGGCGATTGACCAACTGGACATGCTTCAGCGCCGTCCGTTCGATCTGGCGCAAGATCTGGCCAAACGGGTCGACGCTGCCAAAGTCGCGCAGGCAAGCAATCCGGCGTCGCCGCCTTCTGCGACACCTGTGCCCAGCCCGCAGGACGTCCGTAACACGACGCTCAATGACGTATTCCGCCAGGACCAGACCCGCCTGATCCTGCGCGATCTGTATTCGTCCGATCAGTTGCGCGAACAGATGACAGCGTTTTGGCTCAATCATTTCAGCGTTTACGCCAATAAGGAAGATGTCCGCCTCTTTCTGCCCGATTACGAAGACCATGCAATCCGCCCAAATGCGCTCGGCCATTTCCGCGTCTTGCTCGAAGCCACGCTGCGTGCGCCCGCCATGCTGCAATATCTCGACGCGGCGCAAAACGCGGTGGGCCATCTCAACGAGAATTACGCGCGCGAGATCATGGAATTGCACACGATGGGGGTCGGTGCTGGCTATACGCAGGGCGATGTGCAGGAATTGGCGCGCATCCTGACGGGCGTGGCCGTTGTCAACCCCAGGGCCCCGGCCAAAGACGGCGAACACATGCCGCCCGGCAGCCTCCACGACGGCATGTTTGCCTTTTACCCCGCGCGGCATGACAAGGGCGACAAGGTGTTTCTCGGGCATGTCATCCATGCCTCCGGCTATGGCGAGGTGCAACAGGCGTTGGACATATTATGCGCCCAGCCGGCGACCGCGCGGCACATATCGCGGCAATTGGCGCAATATTTCGTCGCAGATACGCCACCGCCGGCGCTGATCGACCGCATGGCCGCGCGCTTTTTGGCGACCCACGGCGATGTCGCCGAAGTGCTGAACCTGTTGGTTCACAGCCCCGAATTCCGCGCGTCACTGGGACAACCGCTGTTGAAAGACCCACAACATTATGTGCTTTCAGCGCTGCGCATGGCCTATGACGAACGGGTGGTCGTCAACACCACGCCCGTGGCGAACTGGATGAACCGTCTGGCTCAACCGCTGTATGGTCGCCTGACGCCCGATGGCTATCCGCAGGAACGCGGTGCGTGGAACGGCCCCGGCCAGATCGAGCAACGCTTTGAAATCGCGCAAACCATCGGGTCCGGCGCGGCCGGCCTCTTCAAAGGCGAGGCTCCGGGCAGCACCGCGCAACCCGCCTTTCCAGTGCTACAGGGAGCACTATATTATGGTGCGTTGGCCAACCGATTGACCGCGCCGACCCGCGCCGGACTGGCGCAGGCGACCAGTCCGCAGGAATGGAACATTTTCTTCCTCGCCTCACCCGATTTCATGGGACGATAATGCCGTGATAACGCGCCGCCACCTGATCGCCTCGTCTCTGGCCACCGGCGCCCTTGCCGCCACCGGGCGGGCCTTTGCGCTGCCGGCTGCGGCGGGCGCCCGCGTGCTGGTGGTGTTTTTGCGCGGGGCCTATGACGCCGCCAACATCATCGTGCCGATTGCCAGCGATGCCTATTATCAGTCCCGCCCGACTATCGCGATCGCCCGGCCTGATCCGGCGAATGCCAAGGCCGCGCTGCCGCTGGACACCGATTGGGGCCTACATCCGGCGCTTGGCGAAAGCCTGTATCCGCTATGGCAAAAGGGGCAATTGGCCTTCGTGCCCTTTGCTGGCACCGATGACATGAGCCGCAGCCATTTCGAAACGCAGGACACGATCGAACTGGGCCAGCCGATCGGGGGCAACCGCGACTATCGCTCGGGCTTTCTGGGGCGTTTGGCCAATGTGCTGGGACATAGCCAGCCGATGGCCTTCACCAATCAGGTGCCGATTATTTTTCACGACAGCACGATGCAAGTGCCAAATCTGGCAATCAACAGCATCAGCAAACCGACTTTCGACGCCAGACAACAAGCCGTGATCGAAGCAATGTACGCCAGCCGTTCGGCCCAAGGCCTGGCGCCCGAGATCGCGGTACAACAGGGCTTTTCCGTCCGCGAACAGGCCTATGCCGCCTTGCAGGACGAGATGACCCAGGCCAGTCGCGGCGCGGTCGGCCCCCGCGGGTTCGAATTACAGGCGCGGCGGGTGGCGACCTTGATGCGCGACCGGTTCAACCTGGCGTTCCTCGACGTCGGCGGTTGGGACACGCACACCAATCAAGGGGGCGCCGATGGCCAATTGGCGACCAAGATTGGCGATCTTGGACGCGGTCTGGCCGCATTTGCGCAGGAAAGCGGGGCCAATTGGGCGAATACGACGGTGATCGTGGTATCCGAATTCGGCCGCACCTTTGGCGAGAATGGCGCCCGGGGCACCGACCATGGCCATGGCAGCACCTATTGGGTGATCGGCGGCGGCGTCAACGGCGGACAGATCGCCGGGCCGCAGATCCAGCTCAGACCCGATACGCTCAACCAACACCGCGACCTCCCGGTGCTGACCGACTATCGTGGCATGCTGGGCGGCCTGTTCGGCCGGATTTACGGCTTGAACACGGGCCAGGTAGCGCGCGTTTTTCCACAGGCGTCGGCGGTGGATCTGGGGCTGATCTGACCGGCGCGATCCATCCTGGGCATTTGTCCAAGGGTTTTTGCGCGAATGCCGGTTGCATAAATCCGGGCGGCTCTTCTATGGGCCAGTTTTTACAAAAAGGGACATGCCATGACAAAGGCCATCACACTCGCGCTGACCGAAGACGAAGCCGAAATCCTGGTTGATGCGTTGGAAGCGGACATGGAAGGCTATGTCGAATCGGCCAAGGAAGCCCGCGGCAATTCGAACCGCGAGGACGTCAAAACCTTTACCGAGGCTGCGACCCGTATCCAAAACCTGATCAACAAGATCCGCGAATTGCTCGACTGAACGGGCGGATCGAACCTGTGACCGGCAGCCCCTAGCGGAACACCCCCTAGCGGAACACCATGGTGTAGAGGCTCAGCAGGATCTCGAACGTAATCAGCACGATGATCGCCGCCTCCAGCCGGAACGCGCGTTTGTCCTGAATGATATCGAGCAACACTTCGGCGAAATCACCCAATGAGCTGAATTTGCGCTCGAGCATTTCGGCGCGCTCTTTCAGCTCATATTCTGCTTCAAGGCGGGCATAAAGGCGATCGAGATCGGGATTGTCCCAGAGCAGATCGGGCCGTTCATCGGCCTGCACCGTGCCCATTACCCGGTGCCGCGCCGCAAGCACCTCGCCCACCAGCCGCATCGCGGACCGGATCGGCAAGTGGGTGCGCCCATTTTCGCGCAGGTCCGCCACCAAAGGCGCGATGTGGTCAAAGGTTTCCGACACCAGAATTTCGTCCCGCGACAGCACCACGCTGCGCGCCAGCACCGTCGCGGCCAGCAGCAACCTCTCGTTGCTGGTATCGACCAACAGGATTTCGCCGTCCGGCCCCAGCCGGTCGCCGCCATTGGGCCGCAGGGCGAGGCTGGCCGATTCGGTTTCCTTGACCGGGGTCAGATCGACCGCATGGTGCCGTAACGCCGCGTCGAACAAACCGAGCGGCTCGTCCCCCAACCCGATGGTGACCGCCACACCATAGCGAAACACAAAGGTCAGCCCAGCCCCCCGCGCCAGTCCCGCCGCCGTCGCATCCCCCGCCAGATCGCGGGTATTCACCCGCGCACCCAATAATCGAGCGCGGGCAAACAGGGGCTCTGCGATCGGCAATTGGCCCAGCGTGACGATATCGGGCGCTTTTGTCACCCGGCTGACCTTGAACGGACTGGTTGGCGTGGATTCGGTCATGGCAAAACTCTCCCGCTCAAAAAGCCCGCCATTGCGGCAGGCCGGCGTTGGTCACTTGGTGAGCCATTCGGCACGCACTTGCGGCAAGAGTTGCCTATCTGCGACGAGTTGCCCCTCCTCCTCGTCCAGGATCGCGGCGAACAATCGGTGCTTGAAATCCGCCAGATCGCTCTCGGCGAGCGGCAACGGGCTGGTCGAAGCCAACAGGTCTACCATCCGTTCGGCGCCATGCAGACGGCCCAGCAAATAGTCATGTTCGCGATAGGCCCTGCTGAAAAACGCCCCGAAATGATGGAATTCCTCGCCCTTCAACCGTCTCCGGACACCTGATACCAAGCCGGAGCACGCATCCTGGGGTGAAATGCGGTCAACCTTGACCGGGTCCATCTCGGTCAACCCATTGGTGCGCATCAGCGGCAATGTGGCGACATCGTAAAATGCAAAACCGATATAGCCGAGCAATAGCATCCGCGCCAGCGGCACCGGCGCGTGACGCAGAGTCTCGGCCATCACGACATCGATTTGCGCGTCCAGCGCGGTCAATTGGCTCGACGCGGCGATATACCGCAATACCTGTCCCGGATCATCAAGCACCTGTGCCGCGACCGGCCCAAAGGCCCCGTTTGGCGGCGCTTGGCCGATAAAGGCCAAGGACAGCGCCTGCCACACCGCATCGCGCGCCACATCGATGGCGGCGGGCGCGACATCGGGCATTTCATGCGCCGCATCATCCAGCCGGCGGGAAAGGTGCCGCAGCCGCCGTATCCGAAACGCGGCATCATGCGCCCGCAGAAATGCGACCAATTCGCTCGACTGCCCCTGCTCCTCATCGCGCGTCAGCCGCAAATTATAGCCCGCCCAGCGGCCAAGGCTGCCCCGTACATCGGCACGCGACAGGCCCGGCACGGCCGGCATGATGGTGTCGGCCAGTGTATCCAGCATGGCTTCCAGTTTGAGCCGGGCATAGGCGTGATACGCATAGCCAGCCTCCTGCGCGGCGGTAAGTTGTGCCGCCAGGCGCCAGGCGTACAGTTGGCCGGTGGTCGGGCTGGATTGCAACACCGCCGTCCCCAACAACCCCTCGACCGAGCGTTCGACATCGGGTCTAATGCTGGCGGCGATGGCCCGAATGCGCGCAAATTCGTCGGATTGGCGAGCCAGCGCTTCCAGATTGTCGTGAATGGGCTGTTCGCGCGGGATAGTGGAAAGGGCGCGGAACACAACGCTGAAAAAACCCGGAACATTGGGTAATTCGGTCGGCGGCGCGGGCGGCTGGGTCGGATCGATATAGAGCAGCCGGCGGTCGATTTCGCTTTCCGCCGGACGCATTGGCAAGGCGGCAATGGCCTGCGCAAACGGGGCATTTTCTAACACTGAACCATCCATCAACGCGGCCTGATGAATGGTGCCAGCGGCGGCATGGGCCGGCAAGATCCGCGCCAGAAACGCATCGCGGCTGGGCCATTCCTGGCCGCGCGACGCCATCATGGTCTCGATTTCCGTCACTTGCAGCGGGGGAAACGCACCGGGAAAGCTGGCCGTGGCACGCGCTGCAAACACCAATTCGCACAAAGGCGCGAGCGCCATGCCGCCCCTCGCGCCCGTGATCGCGTGAAAGCCGATGGCGACACGATGCTCGCGCTCCTCCACCCAGGCCGGACTATGCAGGGCCACTCGCTGGGCGTGGCCGGAATAATCAGTCGCCGTGGTAAACAGGTCGAGTGGATGGCCCGGTGGCAATAGCGGCGCACCGGTATCGCCCACCGCCATCGCGTCCAACGCCTCGGCAATCAGGCGCGAAAAGCCCAGCCCGCTGAACGGGGCCTCAAACCAGCGCGATCGCACCAGTCGCGCCAATTTCGCGCGCACTTCGTCGTGTGTCGCCTCGGATGTGTCCTTGGTCGCCTCATCCCCCCGCGCCATCAACATACGAACCAGCGGCACCGCCCATTGCTTGGCAAAACCGGTCCACACACGGGCATCGGGCGCCAACAACACATCTATGTCGGCGCGCTCGAGCCACAGGCGCGTCAAGGGTTCTAGCGATTGGCCCGAATGGATAGCCTGCGCCAAGAACACGCCATTCAGGCCGCCCGCACTGGCACCGGCGATAATATCGGGCACCACCGCAACGTGCATGTCAGACCGCGCCGCGATATGCGCCAACAGATCGGCATAGACCGTCTCGCTGACCGACAAGGCGCCCCCCGGCCGCCGGCGGCTCGCCCGGGTTAGCTTCCACACTTCCTTGGTCACGCCATGCATATAAACGGCAAGGCTGATCCCACCGTAACAGACCAGGGCAAGGCGAAGCTCTTTTTGCCGCATGGCCGCAGTTTGCCCCCGTTAGCGCCCCAAGGCAACCGGTGCGTCACACTGCGCCGCCACGGCGAACCATCGCCAGGGCCTCCGGTCAATTCCGTAGTGCCTGCAAAGCGCCGCATGGCCATGCTTCCCTCGCCAACCGGGAGAACGAAAATATGTGCCATGCGCTGATCATTGATGACAACATGATCGTCAGCCACGCGATCCAGAGTTGCCTTGAGCCTTTGGGATTCACCTCGTTCGACCATACATGGACCGAAGAACAGGCCATTGTCGCCGCCGATCGTCGCGTGCCAGACCTGATCATCATTGGCGATGATGTCGAGACGGGCTGTGCGATCAATGCCGCAAGGCGCATCAATGGTGATCGGACCGTCCCGGTCTTGATGGTTACGGGCGACCGGTATCGCGCGACACAGCCACGAGGCAGAGCCGCGCCTATCGAAGGGCCCTTTCTGCTCGATCAAATTGGCGCAGCGGTCGAACTGACGCGCGGCGCACAAGGGACAGGATCGCCGCAAGAACGCACCATTTCGCACACCCCATGACCCAGGAGCAGACCATGGCAACGCAGCCCCCAGTCGAACCCGACCATATTCAGCCACAATACCCGCCGGAAACACCAACGGCCCCGCCCGAACCCTCCGAGCCACGGCCGGACGAGATCTGGCCGATCGACCCGGATATCGTGACACCAGGGGGCAATCCGCTGGAATACCCGGGCACCGCACTGCCTTTGTAAATTGGCAGGCGCACGACCGCCAGTGCTGCAAAGCCGTTCCCAAATAGTCGGGAAATAAAATTCCCTTAGAATTTCGCTAAGTACATAACACAATGCCGCACTACCGCAGAGCTTATACACTGCATGAAATATCCATGCCATTCGTATCGGAAAATTCATGCATAGCCCTGTCAGATCACAGCCCCAGTGCAGCGCGATTGCCATGCCGGCCCATGCGGGCGAAGTGCTCTTTCTGGAAGCGGACCCTTGCGATCATGTTTATGAACTGCGCCGGGGCATTGCCCGGGGCGTGTACATCTCGCCCGAGGGGGAGCGCCAGATTACCGGTTTTTTCTTTGCCGGTGATCAGATCGGGCTACCGTTGTGCGACCGCTATCGCTTTACTGCCGAGGCCGTCACGGACCTGTTATATATCCGCCATTCGCGCCTGCATTGGCACGACGCGCTGATCCGCAGCTGCACCGAGGACGGCCGGCTGCACCCCTCGATAATGGCCGAACAGGATCAGATCTTTCGGCGTGGGATCATCGTTGGGCGCAATGGGGTGCTGGCCCGGATTTGCGCCTTTCTGATGTCGATTGTCGATCATTTGTCGATGGATGCCGACGGCGCCTTGCTGCTACCGCTGCCCCAGATCGACATCGCCGCCTATCTCGCGACATCGCCCGAGACTGTGTGCAGGGCCTTGCGCCAACTGCGCGAGATGCACGTGATTGCGGTGCCCAGGCGGGACTATATCGCGATCACCGACCGCGCGCGGTTCGAAGCCATCGCCAACGGTATCTGACCCCACCTTTCCCCCCACCGCCTCAAAAAGTAGCCGGTCGTTCGTTTGAACGACCGGCTGTAAGGTGTACATGAGATTGAGGGCACCGGGTCGTGAAGCACCCTCATTCATGGTTCTAATCGTTTGCGAAAACTCGATATTGACGATGGTCAAGTCGTAGGCGCATCTCCCTTGGACAACCCATCGACCAACACCAGCTCGACCTTGCGATGGCGGCCCTGCCCGGGAAAGGCCACGGCGCGCTCGCCATCGACCACGCCATCCACGGTGAACGTTTCGACCGGGCCGCGCATCACCGCGACCTCGATCACCCCCTCACCCCGCACTATCGCGGTATAGCTGGGCCAGTCTGGCGGCAGGCAGGGCGACAGCGTGATCTTGCCCGCGGCCAGATTGATGCCCAAAATATGTTCGCTCGCCAATCGCCAAGCCCAAGCGGCAGCGCCAGTGTACCAGCTCCAGCCGCCGCGCCCAACATCCGCACCGCCGCCAATGTCGCCGGCCACGACATAGGGTTCGATGCGATAGATCTGCGCCTGTTCGGCGGCGGCATGATGGACGGGGCTGATGCGGTCGAACACTTCTTTGGCGCGTGCGCCGTCGCCCTGCATCGCGCAGGCGATCCCCAACCATGCGGCGGCATGGCTATACTGACCGCCATTTTCCCGGATACCGGGCGGATAAGCGCGGATATAGCCCGGATCGCGCGGCGTGGTATCAAACGGCGGGTCAAGCAATCGAACGATCCGATCATGCGGGCGGACCAAATGCGCGAAGGCACTGTCAACCGCGCGCTGCGCCCGGTCTTTGGCACCACCTCCGGCCATCACGGACCAGGATTGCGCCAACGAATCAATCTGGCATTCGTCATTGCCATGCGACCCCCACGGGCGCCCCACATCATCAAAAGCGCGCAGATACCAGTCGCCATCCCAACCATGCGCCTCGATCGAGGCGACCAGCATAGCGGCACGCGGGAGCCAATACCCGGCAAAATCGCTACGCCCGACGCTATCGCTCATCTTTGCAAAATCACGGATGGTCGCGACCATGAACCAGCCGAGCCAGACACTTTCGCCTTTGCCGCCCGCCCCGACCCGGTTCATCCCGTCGTTCCAATCACCATCGCCCATCAAGGGCAGGCCATGCTCGCCCAACCGCCAGGCGCGATCAAACGCCCGCAGGCAATGTTCGAACAAGCTCGCCCCGTCAAAGCTTGGGAAGGGCGCAAAGCGGTCGTGTTCGTCGGCGCGCAATTCGGGCGCGTCGAGGAACGGCACCACTTCGTCGAGCAACGCCGCATCGCCCGTCGCCAACACATAACGCGCCAAGGCATAAGGCAACCACAACAGATCGTCCGAACATCGCGTCCGCACGCCATTGCCGCTGGGCGGGTGCCACCAATGCAAGACATCGCCCTGCGCGAACTGATGGGTGGCAGCGCGCAGGATCTGCTCCCGGACCAGCGCGGGGTCGGCCAGCAGGAGCGCCAACACATCTTGCAACTGATCGCGAAAACCGAAAGCCCCCGACGCCTGATAGAACCCCGCCCGTGCGAACAGCCGCGATGACACCACCTGATACGGCAGCCAGCGATTGACCATCAGGTCAAACGCGGGATCGGGCGTCATCACCGTCAGCGCACCACAGCGCCGGTCCCAACCTTGCGCGATCCGTGCAGGTTCCGCCGCGAGCCGCGCCATATCCCGCCATCGCGCGATGAGCGCAACGACCTGCGCCTCGCTGCCGGCCTGTCCCAACAAGAAGGCGGCCTCGACAGTGCCATGCGCCGGAATATCCAGATGGAGTTGCAAGGCGGCAGCGGCATCGGGCCCGGCATTTTCGATCCGGTCGCCCAAATTCCATGCGGCCAGCCCTGCGGGCCGAGCCCAATTGGGCGGCGCCCCCAAAAAGTCGCGCCGTGATGTGCTCAAACTATGCGGTTGGTCAAAGGTTGCGAGAAAGGCAACCTGGTCGTAGAAATCGCGTTGCCAGCGGTTGCCGCCAAGGATCGCGCGCAGGTCCGGTCGATAGGTGCAAATGCGGAATGGTGCCGGCTCGCCCACGACCGCGCCTAATAACCAGTCGACAAAATAGGTCGCGGTGATCCGCCGGGCAACGCCCAATTGGTCGATCAAACGGATGCGGATGATCTTTACCGGGTCATCCTGTGTGACAAAGCACTGCAATTCCTGTGTCAGGCCGCGATCGTCCCGTGCCCAACGCGTGGTGCCCAACCCATGTTCGATCGTGCAAGCCGCGTCACGGCCAGCTGGCAATGGGGTGATCGACCATACCGCGCCGGTTTCCTCATCGCGCAGATACACCGCCTCACTCTGACGATCGGACAGGGCGTCGTTGTGCCATGGTGTCAGCCGGTTTTCGCCGCTGTTGCCCGCAAAGGTGAAGCCAAGTCCGGCCTCTGTGACAACGCTGCCAAAGCCGGGGTTGGTCAGGATATTGGCCCAGGGCGCAGGCGTTGCCTGATCCGCCGCCAAATCGATCCGATAGTCACCGGCGGGCGTAAAGCCGCCCCACCCATTCGCAAAGCGCAGTGGCGGGGTAATGCTCGCCACGGGCACGAACGGCACCTCGGGGCTTGGCCGACCCATCGGCATAAACGGCAGGCCCGGGGCATAGGCCACCCCGCTGGCTGCCAATTGCTGTCGGATCGGGCCGCCATGATCGGCGATTGTCACCGTGGCCGCCATCCGCAGCGCACAAAGCCGCCGTTCCTCCAAATGCTCGCGACCCAGGACATGAACCCCGCCGCGGTCATCGAGCAGATTGCCGCTGCCCGATTGCCGCACAAAATCGAGCAATCTTTCGCGCAAAGGCTCAACATAGCCCGGCAGGCCGGCGTGTAGCAGCACCAGATCCACCGCCGCACCGCGCCAGCGCCACAACCGGTGCGCCGCCAAGAGGAAACGCAGTTCGGCGCTGTCGAAATCCTCGCTCAGTTCGACCAGTAACAGCGGCGCATCGCCCGACAGCCCCATCGCCCAAAGATCTTCACGATTGCCATCCTCGTGTGTCAAGCGCCGCGCCGCCACGCCATCGGTCAGCGCGCTCAACACCCCTTGCGCATCGGCCAATCGCGCCGGCGGCAGGCCCAACGCATGCAGATCGCGTGCAGCGCGTGACGCCGCATCCTGCTCTGCCCAATCGAGCGCCCCCATCGACCCATAGCGGCGTGCCAGTTCCAGCGCTTCGTCGCGCATGGCGGCCACCGCGGTGACCAGCGCCAGTTCGACTTCACCATGCGCCGGCAAGGTGATTTGCGCATGGAAGGCGGCGGCTGGATCAAGCGGAAACCGCGGATGCGTGCCCACATCCTCGGGACAGCGCGGAAATTCATGCCCCCGGCCCAGCCGCGCCTGCGAATTCGTCCGCGCGACATCCCAGCCGGTCAGGTGCACCCCGTCCCCGGACATGACAAAGCGTTGCACCACCACGGGGGCCAATGCGCCCGGATCGCGCGCGCGCCGCGCAAACAACAGGGCATCGATTTCCGGATGGGTTTTGGCCTCGACGAACAGCCGGGCGAATGCGGGGTGCCGTTGCCATTCGCTGGCCGAGGCGAGCGCGATTTCGGCATGGCTCGCAAACTCGATATTGCGCCGCTCGGCCGTGGTATTGACCAAGCGCAGGCGTCTGATCTCGACATCTTCCGATGGCGAGACAAGCACATCAAGCGCGGTCGAGACACCGTCGACGCTGCACCGATATTCGATTTTGTGCGCATGGAAAATTACGCGGTGATCGTCGGCATTTCCGGTGGCGTTCGACGTTGGCGACCAAGTCAGCCCGCTTAGCGCATTGCGGAGATACAGGAAGTGACCAATGTCGTGGTCCACGCCGGCCGGACGGGTCAACGCCTGTCCCTTCCACGACAGATCGCCGCTGCCATCGGCCGCGATCCGTGTCGACATCCGCCCATTGCCCAACAAGTGGATGCCCGGCATCGTGCGATCCTCCGCCTCCCACGGCTGTGGACGCGCCAATCCAGCCGCATGAACGGGCAATGCACTGATCTGATCCAGCCGTTCGAGCTCTGGCGGCAATTCCCACGGAATGCGCTCGTTGAGCAACAAATCGACCGTACGCATTCGCGCATCGCCGTGGAACCAATCGACCAGAAAATCGCCAAACAAAGCATTGGCAATCGCCGCGATGGTCATACCCTGATGATGGGCCATATAGGATTGCACGGGCACCGCCCGATCGTGTTCGCGCCGCCGCTCAGGCGTGAAATCCAACGCTTCGTAATAGCCGAAGCGCCCCGTCGCGCCCGCGCCCGCCAACCGGCGCAAATTGGCCACTGATGCCACCGGATCGGCGGCCAGCGCCAAGGCCGTGGCATAAGGCGCGATCACCAGATCATCGCTCAACCCGCGACGCAGGCCCAATTCGGGTACGCCAAACGCCCGATACCGCCATGATCCATCGGCGCCAACCGACGCAAAGCCCGATTCCGAAATGCCCCACGGCACCCCCTGCCCCTTGCCATAATTTTGCTGACTGACCACCGCGCTGCGTTCGCTTTCGCCGAGCAGCGTCAAAGGATCACTACGCAGGAACAGCGAAGGCATCAGATATTCGAACATCGAGCCATTCCATGACACGAGCGCCAACGCGCCGCGGCGCTTCATGATCGGTCGCCCGAGGTGGAACCAATGCTCTGGCGGCACATCCTGTTTTGCGATGGCGAAATAGCTGGCCAGCCGTGCCTCACTGGCCAACAGGTCGTAATAATGCTGGTCAAGCCGTTGGGCGCTGACATCATAACCAATGTGAAACAACTTGCGATTGGGATCATAGAGCGGGGCAAACTCCATGCCATCGGCCATAGCGGTCGCGCGCAAGGCGATCCGCTCGATGGCGCGATCAAGGCGGCGCCAATGCGCCAATCCGCGGCGTATCATGGCGGCGGTCTGGGCCAGCCACAGCCGAGCGGCATCACTGAGAGCCTCGCGCGCCAGTGCCACCCGCAAGTGTTCGACGGACCGCGCAACCCTTGCGGCATTGCTCAATGCCGCGCTTTCCGCAAGACAGGCGGCCAACTGGTTGGCCATGGCCCGGCATTCCGCCGGCACCTCGGCCAAGCCGCGCAACCATGGCAACAATTGGTCCAGATCGCGACGACAGTCCTTCAACTGATGATCGCTGCGTTCAATCCAATTGCGCAATTCGGGCAAGATTGCGAGCGCCGCGCTGGGCCCCGCGCCCACGGTTGACCGGTCAAGAGATTGGGCAATTTCGCTGCGTAGAACGGCGATCTGGGCCAAACCATGATCGAGCATTCTCGGCCAATTGGCTGGCTCGCCCCGCGCCTTGCGCAATTCGGCGATCAAGGTGTTCAGCCGGCCCCGTGATCGATCATAACCGCTATGCTGGGCCAAAGCCTCACCCAGTAGCGCCAAACTGTCCTCAACCCCTTCCCAGCGCGCGATGGGAAAGGCCGGACCGCGCACGATCGTACGACACCCTTCGGCCAGCACAACCAGGCTGACCGCCAGATTGCCGCTATCGACCACCGAGACATAACGTGGCTCGAGCGAGGCCAGCGTGCTGGTGTCGTACCAGTTCAACAGGTGCCCATGCCAACTTTCCAGCCGGTCGATCGACGCGAACATCGCACGCATCCGTTCCTGCAATTCGGCGCTGCCGATATGCCCCAACCGCCATGCCGACAGCGCCGAGACGACCATCATGCCAATATTGGTCGGCGAGGTGCGATGCGCGGTGGCATCGATCGGCTCTTCCTGATGGTTGTCGGGCGGCAACCAATTGTCTTCTGGCCGCACAAAGGTTTCGAAAAACAGCCAGCTGCGGCGGGCCAACCGGCGCAAAAAACGGCGCGATGCCTCGTCCAGCGCGTGTGGCTTGATGTGTCTAGCCCGACCGGTCCATGCCGCAATTTCGGGCGCGGCGATCCACAGGATCACCAAGGGCGCAGCCATTGCCAGTGCCTGTGGTTGAAACACAAAGGCGGGCAGCATCGCCACCGCCAACACCGGCGAGACCCAAGTCTCGCGCCATTGCCGACCCCGCCAATTGTCCGGCGTCAGCGCCGCGCTGACATGCGCGGCGGTCGTCCATTCGAGCAGCCCTTGTCCCCGCCGCAACCGCAGCAAGGTCACGGTGATCGCATGCAACGCGGTCGCGGTATCGGCCAGCAAAAAGGCGATTTGCAAGGCCCAGCGCCCAAGATGCTGCCCGGTCTGATACAATGTCCCGGTCAACACCCCGCGCCGGCGGCCCCGAGCCAAACCCGTCACCAGATCCGTGAACAACCAGGCGCCCGGCAACAACAACGCCCAAAATGTCCAAAACAACGGACGCCCCGGCAGGCCGAACCAGCCGCCCAGCAACAGCAACAGCACACTGGCGGGTACCAGACTGCGGCGCATATTGTCCCAGATCCGCAACCGGTCGAACACCGTCAACCGATTGCGCAGCCGTATCCCGTTCGGCCCCGGCACCCAACGAAACAGCCAAGGCAGCAATTGCCAATCGCCGCGCACCCAGCGATGCCACCGGCGCGCATACTCACCATAGCTGGCGGGAAAACTCTCATAAACGATGATGTCGCTGACCAATCCCGCCCTGCCGTGCAGCCCTTCCCACAAATCGTGGCTGAGCAGAGAGTTTTCGGGAATTCGTCCCTCCAGACTGCGCGTGAAACCGACCACATCGTAAATGCCCTTGCCGACATAATTGCCAGTGCCGACAAGGTCCTGATAAACGTCGCTGACAGCGCGCGAATAGATATCGATCGCGGTATCGCCACCGAACAGGCGGGCAAAAAGGCTTTCGGATCCATGGGGCGCGATTTCGACCCGCGGTTGCAGCACGGTGTAGCCCGATACCACGCGGCCCGAAGCGGCAAACACCGGTCGGTTTAACGGATGCGCCAGCGTGCCAGCCAATTTCGCCACACTACCCGGCGGCAGGCGGGTGTCGGCATCGGCGGTCACCACCAATCGCGCACCGATCAATTGGTCCACAGGCCCGGCGGTAACCGGGAAAGCCGACGGGTCACCACTCAGAACAAAATGGTTGAATTCGTCCAACTTGCCTCGTTTGCGCTCCCACGCCATCCAGCACCCTTGCGCCGCATTGAACCGCCGTGCGCGATGCAGCAGGCAGAACATCGGGCCGCCAGCGTCAGCGCCATGGCGCCGGTTCAGCGCCTCAATTCCTCGACGCAGCGCGGCCTCCAACCCGTCATCCTGCGCGGTTCGCGCCTCCGCCTCATCCGCCGGATCACTCAACAGCACAAAACCGCGCGCCGATGGGTTGGCCAAGCGATGCGATTCCAACCGGGCAAGCAACGCCGCGACCTCCGCAACATCGCCGACGATCACCGGCATCACTACCAATGTCGGCCAAGCCACATCAATGCCGCGCGAAAAATCGAGCTTGGCCAGCCGGCGCGGCGGGACGGTCAAGGTCACCAGCCAGTTGACCACTGTGACGCTGAGCACGCTCGCCGGCAAAGCCGACAGGCAAAGCCCCAATAGCCATTGCGCCCGCCCGGCATGATCTGCGTGGAGATAGATGGCTGGCAACACCAGCCCGGCCAAGCCGCAAAGCGCCAAGCCGCAAACATAGACCGCACCGGGATGCCGCGCCAACACCCGGGTCAGCACCAAGCCACGCGATGGCTTTGCCCCGACCTTGCCTTCCAGATCCTGCACGCCGGGCCCGACCAACCAGTATCCGACATGATCAAACGGCAAGCTCCGGTGCTGACTGGCCAGCACCACCGCGCTTTCGGCGACCAGCACCTCGCTGGCACCACTGCATTCGGCCAGCCGTTCGACCGCACGGCGATAGGCATCGCGGGTGTCGAAATCCATCGTCGGATAAGTGCCGGCCGGATCGCGCGACAGGATCCGTTCGACATAGGCGGCGGCATCGAACACATCGAGCCACGAAATATTCGAAATAATGCCCAGATTGGCAATGGCGCGCGACACGCATTCCATCGGTTCGCACGAAGACAGATGGGCCTGACAACTGCCGCTGACCGGGAAAGGCGCGGGTACGCCGGGGAAAACTTCGGCAAAACCCGCGATCAACCGTTCCAGACAGGCCAGCCGCAGCATCGCCGGCAGGGCCCATAGCTCGGCAATGTCGAGCGCATCATGCGCCTGATAGCCATCGAGATAGGCCAGGACACAATCGCGTGACAGTTGGAAATGGGACGCATGCAACATGTCATGCGCCAGCGCGAGCGCGCGCGGTTCCCCGGGCGCTGGCCCTGATACCAACGGGCGCAGCTTGCCGTAGAAGCCGGGTGGCAGATCCTGCGCGATCAACAACACCGCCCGTTGCACCTGATAGCCGTTATCGAGCAACCATTCGGCCGCCGACGATGCGACCGGTTCGGCCGCCGCGGCCGCCTGCATGGCGACACGCAGCCAATCCCCGATTTCGTCAACCCGTTGCCACGCGGCAACGGCATAGGGCGCGCCAGTCCCGCTGAGCAATGCGTGGGCTTTGCCGGTTTCCCAGGCGTGAACTGCAACTGGATCGGACGTCACCGGGTCCATCATGCAGAATGGCCTTGCTTGGGGTCATGCGGCCCATGCGGTATTGGCTGACGCCGGGCCATCGCGTCATGCGAGGGCCGAACCAACATGATCAGACCATTGAGATGATCGAGCAAATAGCTGGCCGTGCCGCCGATAGAGAGGTCATTGCACCGCTTGCCACCTTGCCCCTTGGCCGACATGATGACGAGATCCGGCGCTTCCTCGCTGAGCGCACGCAGCAGTGCGGTACGGGTATCGCCTTTGAGGCACAAGCTACGCACCATATACCCCTGATCGATCAACCGCCGCCGCGTCGTTTCCAGAAAGTAGATCGCGGCCTGTTCGTTCCGCCGATCGAGCCGCACACGCAATTCCAGATCATGGATCGCAGGGGGGCCAAAATCGGTCATGCCCGCTTCGGGCACGACGTGGATCAGCAACAGTTCCGCGCCCAATTGCCGCGCCAGCCGCATGGCTTCGGCGAGCGCCATCTCGGCAAAATTTGATCCATCGATCGGCACAGCAATGCGCGGCCGAGCGCCGATATTGGGCGCATAACCGGCCGGAACCAGCAACAGCGAAGCGGGCGCAGCATGCGCCACCAGCATCGCAACACGCCCCGCGGTGGTCGCTGCCTCATCCGAACCGGGTGCACCGATCACCAGTAAAGCATCGGTTTCCCCCACCCGGTCGGCCAACGCGGTCAACCAATCGCCCTCGTTGAATTCCAGCAAAACCTCACCCGATTGTTCAGGCAAGCTATCGCGCAACCGGCCCAATTCCAGAAAGGCCGCCTGGCGACGCAGCTTCCATTCGATGGGGTCGGGCAATTCCGCAGGATCCCCGAAATGTTCGATCACATGATAAAGGATCAACGGACGATCCACCGACGCGGCATAGTGTGCCGCCACCAACGCAACCTCGCGCGAGCGGCTCGACCCATCGACGCACCCGATAACTGGGGCCGACACGTCAAAATTATGCGGCGAGGGGATAGTTGACATAGCCATAAAGGGGACCTTTGCGGTGGTAGCAGGGCGAGCGTTCCAACCGGACGCTCACGCGGAAAAAGCCCTTCCCCCGCCAGCGTTTCGATCCTTTGGCGCGCCGGTGAGTACCGCGCCCGACAAAGAGGAAACCGGCATCAGTTCAATCAAAGCCGGTCATTGGCACCATTCGCAATGTTACGGGCCGCTATCCTGGGCACATTGCGGATAGCGGGACCATTTGGGCGCGGTCAGTGTCCGGCGCAGGCGTGTTGACCAACGGAGCGCAGCATGATGATCCCGCACTGTCCCCTGCCGCGCGCCCCGTCCTGCCCAGCATGGAAACACAGCGCTTTGCGTGCATGGCTGATCGATGTTCGATATGGCCGAGTGGTCGGTGGGATTGCCTTGATCGCACTGTCTCTTCACCTTTGGCTTGCGAATCGCAAACTCATTGGCGAACTGGAACGATTGAAGAGTGAAAGGTTGTCCTCGAACGCAGCCGAACCTAACAGTTTCGGAAGACTGGAAAAACTTACTCCGAAACAAATAGAAAAACTCGGTTGGCAACTGGTTGCGATCGATTCTGAATTTTTAATCGAAAATGACCATCCGAACCAAACATTGGAAAATTTGGTAAGATTGGAAAATTCAAAAACTTTAAATTTTTTCAAAAATTCAAAAATCTTACAAATTGCATTGAAATTTTAGGTTCCTGAACT
>CAIOKP010000166.1 GCA_903858875.1 uncultured Sphingomonadales bacterium | reverse complement strand
CGCGCCGTTGTAGATGCCGGGCTGATCGCTATCGTACAACCAATGCTCCACCTGCAGCAATTTCGGGATGCCGAGCTTGCGTAACTGCTCGCGCCAGCGCCAATGCGTGGCCCGGTCCTTCAGTGGATACCAGATCACCGTCACGCCATGCGCCCATTTGCGGTGAGCGGCGGCGAGGGTGGCTGTGATACGTTCACGTTCATCCGTCTGCTCGAACGGCGGGTCGACCAGCACGACGCCGCGCGCTGTGCGGGGCGGCAGCATCGCCAGCCAAAGCTCGTAGGCATCGCGCTCATGCACGGCAGCGGATGTGTCGCGCATCACGCCGCGCAGAGTATACGCGTCCTGGGCATGTTTTTCGTTCAGGATCAGGAAATCCTGCGGGCGCAGCAACTGCGCCAGAATTCTGGGCGAGCCGGGGTAGAAGTGCGGGTCGGTCCCGATATTCACTGCTTGTACGACGGCGCGGTAGTCGTTCAGCAGGGGGTTCGGGTCAGCAAAGGCGCGCAGCACGCCTTGCGTGGACTCGCCGGTACGTTGGGCCTGCTCGCCGTCAAGGTCGTACAGCCCGCAGCCGGCGTGCGTATCGATCAGGGTGAGCGCACCCGGTTTTTGCTGCAAAGCCCGCACAAGGGCGATCAGCAGGCTGTGCTTCACGACATCGGCGCTATTGCCAGCATGGAAGGAATGACGATAATTCATTGTGACTCAAAATCCTGACGATCCGCCTTTATACGAGGTGCTGGGCGCGGTTGCCGAGCGCGAGGCGATTGAGGTAACCTATTCGGCGCTAGTATGAAATCAGGCGGAAACCTTCAACGCACTTCTGCGCGAGGCATCAAGTCCGCCTTGGCGATCGGCACCAGAGGCTTAAGGCGCAAGGCTCCCGCCCCATGGGAATGGGCGATCTTCGAGACGCCGGAACGCCGGATGTCGGCAGGACTTTCGTATAATGCGGGCGTATCAGAACGGAGGTGCTTCGACCTTGCGCGTCTGTTTGTGTCAGTACCGGTCTTGCATCCGCTCGATGTGGAATAACCTGGCTTGGCTTTACATCCGGTCCTTGCCCATGCCCTGCCGCTGATCCGCGCCGCTTTGCTTGACGGCGGGGGGAAATCGGCTTAGGGGGCGCGAGTTCGAGGTTTGGGTGCTTTATGCATTTGTGCCTTTTGACATTGAGCTGAACATTGGCGGTGCGTGGCCGGGTGAGGGGGCAAGTCCCTTGAACCATTGGTATTATCCGTCAAAGTAACCCGGTGCCGATGGTCTGGGTGGAGTGTTTTCGGCTCTCGCATGGTGCGGTTTCAGGGTTTTGCCCGGTGATTCGTTGTTGCGGGAACTGGGATCCTTCATCTTTGGCCTTTGGCACATAAAACCAAGGTGAAGTCTCTTCATGCCTACTATCAACCAGCTGGTCCGCAAGGGCCGCGTGCCGCAGAAGACCAAGTCCAAGGTCCCGGCGATGGAGCAGAACCCGCAGAAGCGTGGCGTTTGCACCCGTGTTTACACGACGACCCCGAAGAAGCCGAACTCGGCGCTTCGCAAGGTGGCCAAGATCCGTCTGACCAACCAGCGCGAAGTCATGTCGTACATCCCGGGCGAAGGCCACAACCTGCAGGAGCACTCGGTTGTGCTGATCCGCGGCGGTCGTGTG